>CAZEZJ010000080.1:0-2568 GCA_964516695.1 uncultured Blastocatellaceae bacterium | reverse complement strand
CAGAGATTCAGAAGGCGACGGTCATCACCGGCACGCGCGCTTCAGCCACAGCCGGTACGGTCCAGAACGTTGTCGCCCGTCTGCGCGGCAGCGGCGGCGCGAAGGCTCTGCTGCTCGCCAGCCACTATGATTCGGTTCCGAACGGCCCCGGTGCCAGCGACAACGGCGCAGCCGTGGCGATGATGCTCGAAACCCTGCGCACTCTAAAAACCGGCCCGCCGCTCAGCAACGACGTGATTTTTCTTTTTACTGACGGCGAAGAGGCGGGGTTATTGGGCGCGCGGGCTTTCGTGGACGAGCATCCTTGGGCGAAGGATGTCGGCGTCGTGTTGAATTTCGAGGCACGCGGAATCAGCGGCCCTTCCATCCTGTTTGAGACGAGCAACCGCAACGGTTGGCTCATCTCGCAGTTTGACAAAGCAGCCCCTTACCCTGTGGCGACATCCTTCGCTTATGAAGTTTACAGGTTCATGCCGAACGACACGGACATGTCCATCTTCAAGAAGGCTGGCATCTCCGGTTTAGGCTTCGCCTACCTCGAAGGTCTTACTCATTACCATACGCGCCTCGACAGCATAAACAACGTTAACGAGCGCAGCCTACAGCATCACGGCTCCTACGCGCTGGCCCTCGCGCGCCACTTCGGCGGCATCGCACTAGAGGGCACCAAAGAGCGGAACGTCGTCTATTTTGACCTCTTCGGCAGCGTCCTTATCCATTACCCTGAGTCTTGGATTATCCCCTTGCTGCTGCTCGCCCTGCTTTTGTACGCAGGCGTCGTCATCAGTGGTTTCAAGCGCAGGCGGCTGGCAACGCGCGGGCTTCTCCTCGGCGCTCTGGCCTTCCTCGCCAGCGTCACCCTCGCGCCGCTGGTCGTGACCCTCGCCTGGTGGCTCATACGCAAGCTGCATAGCGGCTATGACCTGCTCGCTCAGGGCGACACATACAATAGCCATTATTATTTTCTAAGTTTCGCCTTCTTGACCGCCGCCGTCACTTCGACAATCTACCTGCTCTTTGCGAAGAGGGTGAGCGTCGAGAATCTGGCACTCGGCGGGCTTGGGTGGTGGTTGGCGGCGGCGGTCGCGGTCGGGCTGTGGCTGCCGGGCGGCAGTTATCTATTGGTGTGGCCGCTCTTGTTCAATCTCTTGGGATTATTGATTGTCATAGCGTTGATGGATACCGAGACGCTCTCGACGAAATCCATCTTTATCCTCATGCTCTCGGCGCTCCCCGGCGTCGTCCTGCTCAGCCCGCTGTTCTACCATACGTTTGTCGCTCTCTCTCTCGGCCTGGGCGGCGCGGCAATTGTGATACTGGCGCTCATGCTGGGATTGCTCGTTCCGTATCTGGTGTTTATGTCCACGCGTTGGCAGTGGTTGTGGCCGGGCGCTCTGGCTCTCATTAGCGCCGGGTTCATGCTGGCGGGCAGCCTGACATCCGGTTTCGACAGCGCGCACTCGAAGCCCTACAACCTTTTCTACGGCTTGAACGCCGATACGAACCAAGCAGTCTGGGGCAGTTCCGATGATGCGCCGGATGAATGGACGGCGCGATTTTTTTCCGCCGGGGCGCGCAAAGACCCGCTGCTTGATTTTTTCCCTTCGAGCGAGCGTGAGTTTTTGACTAGCCCTGCGCCGCCGGCCTCGCTCGCCGCGCCGGAAATCCGCGTCGTCGAAGACAGCCTCAATCAAGGCGCGCGTACCTTGCGCCTGCGCGTTATCTCCGCCCGCAGCGCTCCATTCATCCTGCTTCGCCTTGAGTCGGACGCAAAAATGATGCGCTTGGCAATCAATGATAAGGAGGTGGCTGCCGGTAACAATGCTGCCGCGCAAACTTCCACTGGGCGTTGGACCATTCGCTACTTCGCGCCCCCCGCAGAAGGCATCGACTTATTGTTGGTCTTTAACGAGGCGCAGCCCCTTAAAATCAGGGCCATTGACCGCTCTTACGGGCACGCGGAATTGCCGGGCGCATCCGGTAATCCCAGACCCGATGACCTGATGCCAGCGCCGCTTCCGAGCAGCGACGCCACGCTGGTCAGCAAATCTTTTGTCTTTTGAGTTGGCGTAGCCTCTGGTTGAAGGCTACGTGTTGCCTGGCAGCGATTGCATCTGCTCCCACTCACTGATGGCGGGTGCAAGCTTCGCGCGGCCCCCTCAAACAAATCTGAAACAAAGCGTAACCAAACCAACTGGGAGGAAGTATGAATAACGATAAAGTCTACTTAAAACATAACGTCATCATGGAGCCGCTGATTAACCAGTGGTATGCCTGGCCGTATCTGCTGTGTCCGGCGACCGCCGCGATGTTTATCGTCCACCAGCACCAAAAACTGATGAAGTCTTTTGTCGCTGCTCCCCAGGTGCACGTGGCGGCGCTGAAAAATCCGGCGATGCTCGGCGGCCCCTTCGTCAACCACGACGCCAGCCGAGCGCAGAAGGTCAACGAGCTATTGGAAAAGACTGTGAAAGAGCAAGCGCACATGCTGGAACTGGCCGACGCCATCAAGAGCCTTGACGAGATGCTGCTCAACGAGGCCACAGGCTTCTCGCTTGAGCCTTTGTA
>CAZEZJ010000079.1:0-15701 GCA_964516695.1 uncultured Blastocatellaceae bacterium | reverse complement strand
CGCCAGCACGACTTCGTGGCTCAAAGCCTTGAGCATGTCGGCCAGCGTTTCCCGTACGACATCTTCGTCGTCAATCACCAGCACCTTGAGCGAAGGCGTTTCATGCCGGATGAAAGGCTCGCTTTCGGGAGCGGCAGTGGGCGTGGCCGCCGGTAAATCAATCTCGAAGATAGTGCCTTCTCCGAGTTTCGACTCGACGTTGATGTGGCCTTCGTGGCGCTCAATGATGCCGTAGGAGACGGCGAGACCGAGGCCCGTTCCTTGCGCGCCCTTCGTCGTGTAGAAAGGCTCGAAGATGCGCTTGCGGACTTCTTCGGTCATCCCCATGCCGGAATCCGCGAAGCAGAGGCGCACGCGGTCATTCTGCTTTCGACTGCTGATTAAAAGTTGACCGCCAAACGGCATTGCGTCCACCGCGTTGACGATTAAGTTAACGAAGACCTCGCGCAATTCCGACGCGTTGCCGGAAACGTGCAACTGCTCTTCGGTTTCAATCTCAACCGAATAGAAGAGGCCGCGCATACTGGCCTCGTTCTGCCAGCGTGTGCGCGTTATCTCAACCGCGTCGCGCAGAAGTGCGCTGGCATCGAGCAGGTCAAACTCCTTAGCCTCGGATTGGCGTGCGAAGGTCTGAATACGGCGCACGGTGGCGGCGGCATCCTCGGCGGCTGTCTGGATGATGTCCAGATTGTGAGAGAGCCGCTTGTCGCGCAGGTCGCGGCGCATTAATTGAGCGCGACCGAGGATGGCGGCGAGCGCGTTGTTGAAATCGTGTGCAACGCCGGAAGCCAGTTGGCCGAGCGCGCGCAGCTTGTCGGCCTGCGCGGCGCGCTCGCGTTCCTGCTTTTGCTCCGTGATGTCGCGTGCGATGCCGAGCACGGCGGTCGTTTGCCCGTCAACGACGATGGGCGCGTTATCAACCAAGGCGTAACGCAACTGGCCGTCGCGCCCCGCAAAGCGAGCTTCGTAGCTTTGCGGCTCGCCCTGCACAGCCTGTTCGAAGCAGGTGGTCGCAAGCTGACGGTCGGCCTCAAACGTCACGTCTAGGAAATGATGGCCGATTAAATCCTCCACTCTGCCTCCCATCGCCGCGACGGTCGCGCTATTGCACCACTGGAAATAGCCCTCGGTGTCTACCGCGTAGATGGCTTCACGCGCGCTCTCCAAAATGTTCATCAACAAAGATTGGTGCTCGCGCGCTCTGGCTTCAATCTTCCGCAACTCGGAGAGGTCGCGCGCCGTGCAGACGACGCCGACGGTCCGGCTGCCGCTCTCAATCACAGGCTCAGCCGTCACCAACAGCGGACGATTAAAACGTTCGGGTGTGACTTCCACCGTCAGGCTGCGTCCTTCGGCCAGCGTGTTCTCGACGACGCACATCTTTTCGTCGCTGTTCGTGCGCAGAATGTCGCAGCAATGTCGGCCCAAGAGCAGGTGCGGCCAAGAATCTTCCATCGCCGCGCCCGCGCGATTGACGCGAATCAACTGGCCCGCGCGGTCGAAGATGAAGATGCCGTCGGACATCGCGTTGAAGGTGGTCTCCCATTCCTTCTTGGCGCGCTTCGTCATCTCGAAGAGTTCGGCCTGCGCGATGCCGGTCGCCAGTTGGGAGGCGACAGACTCGACCAGCGCCAGTTCATCCTCCGTCCAATGGCGGACGCGGTCAATCTGATGAATGCAGAGCGCGCCGCGAAAAGTGTCGTTCACAGACAGCGGCCAATCAATCTGCGCTCGAACGCCAACCTGCGTTGCATGACGACGGATATGCTCGTTGACCTCCGGCGGGCTGCCCTGATAATTGAGAGTGTCGTCAACGACGATGGGCTGCGCCGTTCTGAGCAGGTGCTTGCCGATGGGGTCTTCGAAGCTGACTTCGACCGCCTTGATGATGGGCGCATTCGGAGCGACATACTCATGCTCGGCGGGCGAGCGTGGGTCTGCCGGGTCATACAGTCGCAGGTGAACGTGTGAAGCGTTGAGGGCGCGGCCCAGTTCACGCGTCGCCGTGCGCAGCACTTCAGGCAAGCTGAGCGAAGCGCGAATCGCGAGGCTCAGGCGATTGATGAGAGCCTCGCGCGCGGAGGTCGCTTCAGCCTTGCGGTAAAGCTCGGCTTGACGAATCGCGATGCCGGTTTGAATGGCGACCGCTTTGGCGAGCGCAATGTCGGTCTCGCTCCAATGGCGTATACTGCGCGTCGTCGAAATCACAAACGCGGCCGGCGTATCGTCGCCCACCTTAATCGCCACATACATAATCGAGCGCACGCCCGTCGCGCGCAACGAGCGTTGATAAAATTGCCCGATGCGTTCATCATGCGCGGCGTCGTCAAACACCAGCACGCCGTTTTGCTCGATACCGGCGATTAATTCCTTGAGTTGGGAGATGGAAAAATCGCGTGGCGCAGGCCGCACTCCTGACGCGTGATATTCGGCCATGTTACGCGCAAGACCCGAATCCTCCTGCCGGATATAGACCGAACAGCGGTCAACGCCGAGATGCAGGCCAAGCTCGCGCACGGCGGTGCTGAAGACTTCCGAAACGTCGAGCGAACTGCGCACGGCGCTCGAAATGCGATTAATCAAAGCCTCACGCCCGACCTGCTCGGCCAGCGCTTCAGCCGCGCGTTTGCGTTCCGTGATGTCGCGCGCCACCCAGACCACAGAGTCTTCCAGCATTGGCGAGACGGTGCCTGCAAACCAGACCTCTGACCCTCCGGTGTGCAGGCTGTACTCGACATCAAGGGGCTGGCGCATCTCAAGCGCGCGGCGAATATTGGCGAGGAACAAATCGGCTTGAGCCTCGGGCAACACTTCGTGGAGCGTCTTGTTAATCAGTTCGTCGGGCGGCTTGTATAAAAGCTTCGGGTTGGTGGGCGCAACCTTCAAGTAGCGGCCCTGCTTGTCAATCACCAGAATCACATCCGGCATCGCCGCAAACAGCGCGCGCAGCTCTGCTTCCGATGCCTGCAACTCAGCCTTAACTCGCTTGCGCTCCGTCACGTCGCGCGCAATGCCCTGCACGCCGACGGGCGTGCCATCCCTGTAAATCAAACGCGTGCTGACTTCGAGCGCGACCCGCGCGCCCTGCTTGTTGATAATCTCCAACTCGTAGACCGTCGAGACTCTTTCGCTCTCTTTACGGGCTATCATCTTACGGGCAATCTCTAGTTGTTCCGGCACTAGAATCTCTGCGATGTTCATGCGGACGGCTTCCGCGCGCGTGTAGCCTGTGATGCGCTCGCCGGTTTTATTGAGCGAGGTGAAGTTGCCCTGAAGGTCGTGCGTGTAGATGATGTCGTTGGCGTTCTCAAACAACTCGCGATAACGCTCTTCGGTTTCGCGCCGCGCTTCTTCAGCGACTTTGCGCTCCGTGATGTCTTGCACGAAGCCGTCGTAGTAGAGCGTTTGGCCGTGCTCGTCTTTGACGGCGTGGGCGTTGAGATGAACCCAGATGGGCGAGCCGTCCTTTTTCTTCCAGAGGACTTCGACATCCGATGCGGCGCCGGTCGGCTCATGCGTGGCGATGAGTTGCTGGCGGTCTTCTTCGTTGTAATAAATATCGCGAGCGATATTGCATTGCAGCAGTTCTTCGGATGAATCGTAGCCGAGGATGCGCGCCAGCGTGGCGTTGACGCCGAGCATCGCGCCCGATGGCAACGATTGATAGATGCCCATCGTCGCGTTATTGAAGATGGCGCGATATTTTTCTTCGGAGGAACGAAGGCGCTCTTCGGCGCGGTGGCGCTCGGTCATGTCGAGGACGACGGAGAAGAGAATTCTGCGTCCTTGATAATCGACCGGGCCTGTGTAGACCTCTACGTCGCGGATTTCGCCGGAAGCGAGCCGGTGCTTAAACTGGAAACAAATGCTTTTTTTCGTGAGCGCTTCTTCGAGTTTGGATTTAATCTGCTCGGGCGGGAGCGTGTTAATCTCGCCAATCTTCTTGGCCTTCAGTTCTTGCAAGCTGTAGCCGTAAAACTCGCAGGCCGCCGGATTGGCGTCTATGATGTCGCCGGACTCGGGGTCAAGCAGCAACTTAATCGCCTGATTCTGCTCGAACATCTGGCGATAGCGGCGCTCGCTTTCGCGCAACGCTTCATCGGCACGCTTGCGCTTTGTGATGTCTGTGATAAAGCCTTCGATGAAGAGCAGCTCGCCCGCCTGATTGAAGACCCCGCGCCCCTGTTCCCAGACCCAGCGCTCAGAGCCTTCGGCGGTCTTGATGCGATAGTTAAGCTGGAAGGGCTTATTCTCCGCGAGCGCGGCCTGCACCGCTTCCCAGACCATCTGCTCATCATCCGGGTGAATCAACTTCGCGTAGGAAAGGTCTTGATTCCCGACGAGGGCTGCCGGTGAGTAGCCCGTTAGTTCCGTGCAGCCTTCGCTGACAAACTCCATCGTCCATTCATGGTCGTTGCGGCAACGATAAGCCATGCCGGGCAGGTTGCTCATCAGCGTGGAGAGAATGCGCTGGCCTTCGCGGAGCGCTTCCTCCGCCTGTTTTAACTCCGTAATGTCGCGCACCACGCCGCGCACGCCGACAGCCTCGCCCTCGGCGTCGCGCACCAGCGTCGTCATTGCTTCAAGGTAATGAAGTGCGCCCTGGGCGTCGTAAACGGAATGAACCGTTCGTAAAGCTTCGCCGGAAGATTGTTGATGTTGTGTGGCGGCGAGGTCATCGGCGGCATTCTCTTCACCGATGAGAACGCTCAAAGGAGTTCCGACCAATTCGGACGTGGGCCTGCCGAAGAAGCGTGCGCCCGCTTCGTTGATGCTCGTCAGCCGGCCCTGCATATCGCGCGTGTAGATGATGTCGGCGGCCTGCTCGACGATTTCGCGATAGTGGCGTTCGACGCGGTGGCGCTCCGTCAGGCGCGCGACCTTGACGAGCAATTCCTGCCTGCGAAATGGAATCTCAAGATAATCGTCCGCTCCGGCCACCAGCCCATGAAGGCTGTCGCCCTCGGTCTTACGCAGGGCGCTGACAAGCATGACCGGAAGATAGGCCGTGCGCGCGTCCTGTTTAAGACGGCGACAAAGTTCCAGCCCGTCCATCTCCGGCATCACGACATCGCTGATAACGATGTCAGGCTCAAGAGTCTTGACCATCTCCAGGGCGCGCGCGGCGCTTCCGGCGGAGATGACTCTATAGCCTTCATGCTCAAGCAGCACGTTCAGGAGTTCGAGCACACGCTGGTCGTCGTTGACGGTCAGGATAACGGGCTGTGCCGGGGCGGTGTTCATTACAGTCACAGGCTAAAGCCTACGCCCCACAGGAGGGGCAGACAAGAGACACGCAGTCTTTGAAGGTGAGGCCGCTTTATCTCGGTTTTCGGGGTAATTAAGAGGCGCGTTAACGCGAAAAAATTATCAGTGTAATTTTACCGCGAGAGGAAACGACTGCCTCAGTAAATCTTCGTGCGCGTCAGCCGGGGCAGGCCGACAGCGCTTAACCAGCCATCACGAAGTATAGCAAAGCAAAATTGAGCTTGTCACGGAGAAAAACAAGGCTGAAATAAACGATGAAGGCGGAACGAAGAATAATGAACTGTTAAGCAGCTTGCTTTTCATTCATCATTCTTCGTTCGGCCTTCATCGTTTCATTTACTTACGCCGGGACTTCGGTTGTGGCGCTCCGGGCGTTCGGGCGAAGTAGCCTTGACGATAGGTGAGCTTGTACTTTTGTCTCTGCAACTCTGGATTGATGAATTCAATCTGCACTTTGCGGAAAGAGCCGTCGCGATTCTTGTTGGTCGGTGAATAGGCGACAAGATATTGCGAGCGCAGTTCGAGTTGAATTTGTGCGAAGGCGGCGCGCAGGTCTGCCTCATCTTCGGGGAAGAAGGCGCGGCCACCCGTCCGCTCTGAAATCTTCTTCAAGACGCCCTTGTTGACCCCGCCGTAGTATTCGTCTCCAATGCCGATTGAATAGATGACGGCATCAGCTTTGACGGCTCTATCAATCGCCTCATCAACCTTCTTCTGGCTGCTCGAATCCTGCCCGTCTGTGAGCAGGATAATGGCGCGGCGCGTTTTGTCCGAAGTTTCGGAGAGCACTTCATCGGAAGTGACCCAGATGGCGTCCCAGATGGCGGTCGTGCCCGCGATGCGCTGGCCTTGGTCGGAGATGGGCGGCGTTCCGGCGGTCTGCCCGCCGCCGATATAACCGGATGGCGGCACAAACTCGACGCGGTCAAGCGCGCGACGAATACGCGCGATGCTTCCGGTCAAGCCTTGTTCGAGCGTTGTCTCGCCCGTGAAGGTCAAGACCGCGACTTCGTCTTTGGCCGGGCGGACCACCGCGTCCACAAAGGCGCTCGCCGCTTCTTTTTCGATGGGCAGCGTTCTTTCTTCGGAGACGCTCGTGTCAATCACGATGGCGAGCGAGAGCGGCAAATCGGTCTGGCGCGCGAAGGTGAAAATCTCCTGCGGCTGGCCGTCTTCCGTCACGCGGATGTCTTCCTGCTTGAGGTTGGTGACAAAGCGCTTCTGCTTGTCAACCGCCGTGAACAGAATGTTGGTCAAGTCTGTCTCGACGCGCACGACCTCATCGTCCTGCAACGTCACATCGTCGTTCGGCGTGGGCGCAGGCGTCGGTTGTTGCTGGTCGCTTGAGCGACGCGGGCGGCTCCTGTCTTGCTGCGAAGAGTCCGGCGTTTGCTGCTGCTGCCCTTGCGCGCGCGCGCCGCCGATAATCGTCAGGCTGCCGAGCAGCAGCGATGCCTGCACAGTGAAAGCTAGAACGCGCTGGATTTGATTACGATAAAACATTTAACTCCGTAAAAGCGGGTGACGAATGTTTAGTGTCCGAGTAGCCAAAGGGAATAAAGTTTAACCATCCCGCGACGACGCCCATCAAACGTTTCCTACTGCGGTGTGACGCTGTCTTTAATCGCCGCATAACCGCGCTTGGCTCTCACCTTCAATCCATCGCGGTTGCCTGCGAGGCGCACTTCGATGCGCCGGAACGTGCCGTCATAACGTTCATTGCTCGGCTTGTAGGTGACGATGTACTGCGAGCGAAGCTCTTTGGAAATTCTCGTGAACGAACGCTCCAGCGCCAATTTGTCGCCCGTGAAAAAAGCACGGCCTCCGGTCTCTTCGCAAAGCTTCATTAAATCTTTGTCGCCGCTATCTGCGACCTGTCCGGCTTCGACGCCGGGAACGGTTCCCGAAAAACCGGCTTTGGTCGAGATGGCAAAGATGGTCGTCTCGGTGCGCTGCGCGATGTCAATCGCATCTTTGAGGTCGGCGCGGCTGAAGGTGTCGTCGCCGTCGGTGATGACGACGATGACGCGGCGGCCCGGAGCGGTGCGCATCTTCTCATCGCAGAATTGCCAGATGGCATCATAGAGCGCCGTGTTGTTGCCGGGCTTCTTGACGCTGTCCACGGCGCGGTCAAGCTCGTCGAGCTTATCCGTGAAATCCTGCCGGAGCTTAATCTCGTGGTCGAAGGTGACGAAGGCGACGCGGTCTTTGCGCAGGCGCGTGACGGTGTAGATAAAGTCTTTCGCGGATTCCTGCTCAAACTTGAGCTTGCCGGCGGTCGAAGGCGAAGTGTCCATCAGCACGCCGACGTAGACGGGCTGGTTGTCGCTTTCGGCGGCGAAGGAAACCACCTGTTGCTGCTGCTTGTCTTCAAAGACCAAAAAATCTTGCCTCGTCAAGCCGGAAACAATCTGCCCTTTTTTGTCCAGCACCGTTATGGGTAGCCGCACCTCACGAATCGTAATGCGTGTGCGGTCGCCCTGGTCCTGCAGGTCTGGCGTCGGAGAAGGCTGCGGCTGCTTCTGTTGTCCGAAGGCGGCGGTGGGCCAGCCAAGCGCAGCCAGCCCGCAGACAGCAGTGAAGAGAAAAAGTTTGATAGCGTTTCTCATAAACTCAAGAATGGTTTGGCGCGCTGCCGGAAATATAAGCTGGACTCTTTAGTTTGGCGCCGCAGTTTTGATGCCGCGCAGACAAAAAGCAGTTGCCCTCGAATCAGGGAATAAGAGCGTCCAGTATAGCAATCGCGGCTTAAAAGCACACCTTTCAGGGCACGTCATCGTGTCAAGCAAGCCCCGCGCTTCCATGGCTACTTCAGCGCCGCTTTATCCGTCTCAAGATTTTCCAGCAACTCGGCCAACTCTCCCGGCAACGGCGACTTAAAACGCATGACTTCATCCGTACGCGGATGACGAAAACCGAGTTGCTCGGCGTGTAGGAATTGGCGGCCCAGCGCCGCGATGCGAGCGCGAAGGCGTGCGTCCGCCACAGTCTTGTCGCGCCCGTCGCCGTAGATGGGGTCGCCGGCGACCGGATGCTTGAGCCATTGCAGGTGCACCCTGATTTGGTGCGTTCGTCCCGTCTTGATTTCCACGTCGAGCAGCGTGAAGCGCTCATAGCGCTGGCGCACGCGGTAGAGCGAGAGGCTCGGACGCCCTGCGCGCACGGTCGCCATCCGCGTGCGGTTGCGCGGGTCGCGGGCGATGGCCGCATCAATGCGACCGCTCTCAGTTGCCACGCGTCCGTGAACCAAAGCGACGTATGACTTGAAGACCTGACGCGCACGAAACTGCTCGGTCAAATGCTCGTGCGCAACTTCGGTCTTCGCGACCATAATCAGACCGGACGTGTCTCTGTCGAGGCGATGCACGAGGCCAGGGCGCGCCTCGCCCGCGCTCTGCGGTAGATGCTGAAAATGATAGGCCAGCGCATTCGCTAGCGTGCCGGAGGGCACACCAGCCGCCGGATGAACAATAAGCCCGGCCTGCTTGTTGACGATGATTAGCTCGTCGTCTTCATAAACAATGTCGAGCGGGATATTCTCCGGCGCGAAACGATTTATGGCGGGCGCTATTAACTCGACCTCGATTTCGTCGCCCGCGCGCAGCTTGGAAGAAGACTTCGCCGCGCGTCCGTTCAACAGCACATCGCCGTCTTCAATCAATCTTTGCAGGCGAGCGCGGCTCCAATCCGCAATCTGCGCGGCGAGAAAGGCGTCGAGCCGTGTGCCCGCCGCGCTTTCCTCGACGCGGAAGATTTGCGTTGTCGCTTCCTGTTCCGTTGTGTTGATGTCTTCGGGGTTGTTCAATGCAATCTGAAATTTGGCTGGCTCAGACAAAAATAGTTCGCGCGCCTTGCGGTTTAATCGACAGCCCTGAACGAAGAGCAAGACATCAGGCCCGCGCCGCGCGAGGCTCAGGCGACCCTTCAGGCTTCTCAAGACTCGCGCGCCGCCAGCGCAGGAGGAGAATGACGAGGCCGCCAAGGCCGATGATGAGGCTAATCATCTGTGAAGTTGAAAGTCCGGTCAGCGTGGTGAGGCCCGCGATGTCGCCGCGCGGGTCGTCGCGGAAAAACTCGATGGTGAAGCGCGCCGCTCCATAAAGCACGGCGTAAAAGAGAATGACCTGCCCGCTGAAGAGCTTGCGTTTGTGTAGCCAGAGAAGAAAGAGGAAGATGGCGAGCGCGGCGAAGGATTCGTAAAGCTGCGTTGGATGCAGGTGCAGCGGCGCGAGCGGGTTGCCTAGTTTCTGCAACCAGAGTTGATAGGCGGCGGGATTATCCGGGGAGAGATGCTCAACGATAGTCGGGACACCCGTAATGTTATGGCCCGCTTCCGTGAAGTGTAAGCCCCAAGACACGCCGGTCGGTTTGCCCCAACAGCATCCGGCGGCAAAGCAGCCTTGTCGCCCGAACACGTTGCCGAGCGCGATGCCAGGCGCAAACGCGTCCGCCGTCTTCCACCAAGGCAACCCGTAACGCTTGATGAGAAAGTAGCCGACTGTGACCGCGCCGATAAAGCCGCCGTAGAAGACTCCGCCGGAGCGCAGGAAATCAAGCGAGATTAATTTCAGAGGGTCTTCGCGATAGCCCGGCTCCGTCCACAGCATCAAGACTTTCGAGCCGGCGAGCGCCGCCAGCAGCATCCAGAGGCCGAGGTCATAAACGCGTTCACGCGGCAGCCCGTCGCGCGCTGCCAAGCGCGCCGCCACCAGCAGCGCAGAGAGAAACGCCAGCGCCAGCCACACGCCGTAAGTGTTAATTGGAAAACTGCCGATGCGAAAAAGCTCTGGATACATCGTTCAACTACAAAAGTCGGAAGTTAATAGTCAGACAGAACATCAGGAAGAACGGAAAAACAAAGAGAAGCAATCGCGGTCTTCTATTCGGGATTCTGAATACGGGATTCCGAATTCTGTTCCGCGTTCTGCCTTCTGCTGCTAAAAATTATATCAAGCGCGAGCAGCAGCGCGCCCGCGCAGATGCTCGCGTCGGCCACGTTGAAGTTGGGCCAGCGGAATGAACCTAGATAGACGAGAATAAAATCTATCACGTAGCCGAGACGCAGGCGGTCCGTCAGATTGCCGACGATGCCCGCCAACAGCAGCGCGCACGCTCCGAGCACACGGTCGTCAGAGCGCGGCGTGCGAAAGAAATAGAAGAGCACAGCGACAGCCGCCGCCGCCGCCAGCCCGACCAGCAGCCAGCGCCCGAACGAGCCGCCCTCTTGCAAGCCTCCAAAAGCGATGCCCGGATTCTCTGCGTATTCAAAGACGAGAAAGTTGCTAATCACCGTCTTGATTTGGCCGAAGCGCAGAGCGCGCACGGCCCATGCCTTGCTCGCTTGGTCAACGAGATAAATGCCGAAGGCCGCCAGCAGGTAGGCCGCGCGCCAGCCGATGCGCCGCTCGCTCATACGGCTGGTTCCTCCTCTATCTCCGCGAGCGCCACCACACAACGCTCACACGCGGTCGGATAACGAGTTGACTCGCCAACTCGCGTCGAATAGTTCCAACAGCGTTCGCATTTCTCGCCGCGTGCGCGCTCAACCTTAACGCTCAAGCTTTCACCCGGTGCTTCACCTTCGGCAAAGAGCGAGACATCAACTTCCGAGACGATGAACAGGTAGCGCAACTCGTCGCGGTAATGTTGCAGCAGTTGAAAGGTCGGCTGGTCGGTCGTTAGCTGAACGCGTGCTTCGAGCGAACTGCCGATGAGTTTGGCTATACGCGCTTCCTCAAGCGCACGCAGGACGACATCGCGCGCTTCAAACAGCCGCGTCCAGCGGGCCGACATCTCTGCATCGCGCTCGCCGCTCGCCGCGGGGAAAAGCGCCAGATGCACGGAAGACTCGGAAGCGCCCTCACCGACGGCAGCGCGCGGCAGATTCTCCCAGATTTCGTCGGCGGTGAAAACGAGAATGGGCGCGAGCAATCGGGCCAAGGCGTCTGCGATGCGATAGAGCGCGGTTTGCGCCGAACGACGCTCGGGGCTGCGTGGCGCGGCGGTGTAGAGCCTGTCTTTGATGATGTCGAAGTAGCGCGCCGAGAGCGTGACGGTCGAGAAGTTATACAGCGCGTGATAGACGGTGTGAAACTCGTAAGCTTCATAACCCGCCAGCGCTTTTTCCGTCACCGCGTCCAACTCGGCCAGCGCCCAACGGTCTATCTCCAGCATCTCGTTTTCGGCAACCGCATCGCGCTCCCACTCGAAGCCCGCTAGATTGCCGAGCGCGAAGCGAGCCGTGTTGCGCAGCTTGCGATAGCCGTCCGCGACGCGCTCAAGAATCTCCGTCGAGCAGCGCACGTCTTCCGAATAGTTGATTGACGCACACCACAGCCGCAGGATTTCCGCGCCCGACTCTTTCGTGACTTCGTTTGGCGAGATGGCGTTGCCCGCAGACTTGTGCATCGCTTTGCCTTGCCCGTCGAGCAGCCAGCCGTGTGTCAGCACAGCCTTGTAGGGCGCGCGGTCGTGCGTGGCAAGCCCAACCATCAAGGATGAATTGAACCAGCCGCGATACTGGTCGCCGCCTTCCAGATAGACATCAGCGGGCCAACGCAAATTCTCGCGCCGCTCCAACACCGCGACGGAAGAAGCGCCGCTATCGAACCAGACATCCAGGATGTCCGTCTCCTTCGTCCACTCGGACTTTCCACACTGCGGGCACGCGAAATTTTCCGGCAACAACTCGCTCGCCTCGCGCGCGTACCAGCCGTCCGCCGACTCGCGCTCGAAAATATCCGCGACGTGATTGATTATCTCCGGTGCCGCCACCGCCGCATTGCAGCCCGCGCAGTAGAACGCCGGAATCGGCACGCCCCACACGCGCTGGCGCGAGACACACCAATCGGGCCTGCCCTTCAGCATATTTCGCATCCGGTCAACACCCCACGCGGGAATCCAACGCACGCGCTCTATCTCGCGCAACGCGCCCGCGCGTAAAGATTCGGGCACAGCCGTTTCGTTCTCCGTGAAGTTGCTGATGAGGCGGCCGTCTTCGTCCTTTTCGGTTTCCGCTTGCGCCGCCGCCGCATCCATGGAGATGAACCACTGCGGCGTGGCGCGGAAGATGACAGGGTTCTTGCAACGCCAGCAATGCGGATAACGATGCTCGTAGTTCTCGCTAAACAGCAGCACGCCGCGCTCTCTCATAAACTCCACGATTACAGGGTTGGCCTCAAACACACTCTGGCCCGCGAAGTGTTCGACCTCAGGGGTGAAGCGTCCGGCGCTGTCAACCGGGCAATAGATTTCAAGGCCGTAAGATTTGCCGATAACGAAGTCGTCATGGCCGTGGCCGGGCGCTGTGTGAACGCAGCCCGTGCCCGCCTTGCTCGTCGCCGTCTTATCGCGCGCTTCTTTGACATCGAGTTCGGTTTCCGCATCGGCTTCGCCGCCGAGCGTAACGTGTTCACCGACCATCACGAGGCTCGTGCGGTCGAGCCACGCGTGGCGACATTCCAAGCGGTCGAGCCGCGAGCCGGGAAAACGCGCCAGCACGTTGACCTTCGTGCGCTCGCCCGTCGCATTGCCTTCGCCTAGCCCACACTTTGACGCCACCACATCTTTCAGTTCGTGGGCCACGATATAGACTTCACCTGTCGTCTCGTTTTCTATCGCCGCATACTCAAAATCAGGATGCACGGCGATGCCCAGATTCGCGGGCAGCGTCCAAGGCGTCGTCGTCCAGATAAGGAAGAAGACCTGGCGGCCAGCCAAGCTCTCATCAATCAACGCCGCATCGCTCTTGAGCGGAAACTTGACATAGACGGACGGACTCGTGTGCTGGCGATATTCGACCTCTGCTTCGGCCAGCGCCGTCTGGTCGTGGATACACCAGTAAACCGGACGCGCGCCCTTGTAGACGTAGCCGCGCTCGATGAAGCGACCGAAGAGGCGTGCCGTCTCGGCCTCGTAAGAGTTAGACATCGTCAGATAGGGATTGTCCCATTCGCCAAACACGCCGAGGCGCTGGAAATCGCGCGTCTGTCGTTTCAAAGCCTCAGCCGCATGTTCGCGGCAGGCGCGACGAATGCTCACGGGCGGCATGTTCGCCTTCTTCGCGCCGAGCTTTTTGTCCACGTACAACTCAATGGGCAGACCATGACAGTCGTAGCCAGGCACATAGGGCGCGTCAAAGCCCATCATCGTTCTCGATTTGACGATGAAGTCTTTAATAATCTTGTTGAGCGCCGTGCCCAGATGAATGTCGTCGTTGGCATAGGGCGGGCCGTCGTGGAGAATAAACTTTTGGGCGTCGCGCCGCGCCTCGCGGATTTGGCGGTAAAGATTCATCTCCGTCCATTTTTTGAGGCGCGCGGGTTCGGCCTGCCCAAGATTGGCCTTCTGCGCGAAACCCGTCTTCGGCAGGTTGACCGTCTTCTTCAATTCAAGGGGTGTTTCTGTAGACATAACTTTCGCTTCTCGGTGGTTTCAAGAACTCAAGATATTAGCAGTAAAGGGAATGAAGGAGAAACGATGAAGTTGGAACGATGAACGATGAAGTATGAAGAGCTTACCTGTCATTCATCATTCATCGTTTCGCGTTCATCGTTTCTCCTGCAAAAAGTTGGCCCGAACCATGCTGCCAAGAGTGGAGGCGATGGTTCGGGCCGTTTCCCTGCGACCGATGTTAATAGTCGCTTAACCGATGAACAGTTCCTCGTCTCCGTAAGTTTGGTCAACGGGCTTCGGCGTGGGCGCGAGCAAGACTTCGAGGCCACGGCGGAAGCCCGCCATAATCGCCGCCAGCTCGCGCGCCGGTTCAATGACGCGGTCGCGGATGAAAGCGGTGGTAGTCGAGACCTGCTGCTGCGTGCGGTCTATCGTCTGGCTGACGAGCGCCACCTTGTCACGCGCCGTCACCGCCGTCTCGCCGACGAGTTGTTTAAGCTCGCGCATCTCGTCCTTGATGATGGCCGCAGACTCGGAGAAGTGCATCGTCGCCGTCGAGAGATAACCCGACATCACGTTAAACTGCTCGGCAATCTCCTTGCCTTGAACCGCAATTTCCTTGCCCTGCTCGCTCAAGGCCGCGACCTTCTGCACCAGAGGCTCAACGCGCGCTTCGAGGCGGTTGACCGTCTGCACCACGCTTGAGACCAGCCGCGCAATCACTATCATCGCCACCGCGACAATCAGGAAAGACAACGCCACGACGACCATGATCCAAAAGAGCGGATCGTTCAGACTCATCTGGAAAGCCAATAGATTCATTTTGGAATTTTTGATTTTAGATTTGCGATTTTTGATTGAACAAGGCTGAAAACAATTTCACAGATTTTAAGGTCAGATTCATTAATCTGCCGTTATCCAATTGCAAATCAAAAATCTAAAATCGCAAATTGGTTAGCCTTGCTGTCCGCCTTCGTAGTTTGGCCCGCCAGCTTCAAGGCCCGTCAATTCCGTCTTGCGTTTTTCTTCCGTGTAGGCTTGCTTGCCAGCTTCAATCGCCGCCGAGAATTGGCCGCCTTTGCGAGCCACGGCCTCGCGGGCCGCGCCTGCATACTCGCCCGCTTTATCCGCCGCGCTGGAATAAAGACCGCTGGCGCGATCCTTCGTTGCTTCGTAGTATTCCCCGGCGCGCGTCCCTATTTGCCCGCTCAGCTCGCGCCCGCGGTCAAGACCTTTGCGCGTCACATCCGCAATGTCGCCGCGCAGTTCATGCCCGGACTTTGGCGCAAACAGTAGCGCGAGAATCGCGCCGATGCCGCCGCCAATCAGCAAATATGTCAATCGCGTCGAAACTTCAGAGCCGCCTCCGCTCTCCGGTTCGTCAGTTATTCTCTGCATAAGAGAAACCCTTTCTCACGAGCGCCAGCCGCACTCTCGCAGCGACACCCGCTGTTTTTCTCAGAAGAAACCTAAGCCTGACTATATCAAAGAGGCGAGAACTCACGCAATAAGAACGGTGAAGAAGTGATGAGTAATGAGTGATGAGTTAAAAGCTTCTCTTTCTGTGACTCATCACTCATTACTCATCACTTGCTTTTTCATCGTTATACTGGTGGAGTTTGCGATAGAGAGTTTTGCGACCGATGCCGAGGGCGCGGGCGGCGCGTGTTTTGTCGCCGGAAGTGTAGTCGAGTGTGGCTTCGATGGCCTGGCGTTCGATTTCGTTAATAGACGAGGGAACGGTGATTTCCAAATGCAGGGTGCGTCCTTCCTCCGCGGCTTCGGCGCGCTCGTCGCGCAGGTGTGCTCGCTGTTCCAGCGCGCGACGGCTGACGGCTTCCGGCAGGTCGTCCAGTTCAATCTGGCGGCCCGAAGCGATGATGATGGCGCGCTCGACGGCGTTCTCAAGCTCGCGCACGTTGCCCGGCCAATCGTAGCTTGTCAGGGCTTGGAGCGCCTCCTTTGAGATGCCGGAAATAAAACGCCCTGTCTTCTGCTTGTAGTGTTCGAGAAAATGTATGACGAGCGGGTGGATGTCC
>CAZEZJ010000078.1:0-15927 GCA_964516695.1 uncultured Blastocatellaceae bacterium | reverse complement strand
GATATAGCTCGTAATCTGGTTGCGATAGCGCCCGACCAATTGGGCAAACGCCTGCTCGTCGCCCGTGCGCGTGGCCTCTAAGAGTGCGTGATCTGTTGGGGGTTCGTCGGCCACGACCGCTCGCTGCACAGCCGTGCCGTAACGCAACTCGTCAATAGAGGTCAGCGTGCTCATCAGGGCAGGAGGGCAACTCTGTGCATCCACTTCCAATGTTCGGGCAATTAAAATCAGGCTCAACTCTTAAGGCGACCGGTGGCCCGCGTTCACGAGTGATTATACACTTTCGGCGTGCGCGCCGTCGCAGTCTGCTACACGCTCGCACGGGGCCAGAGTTCCAAAAAGCGCGCGGGATTTTGGAAGCCAGGACTGGCTTGAACGCGGTGCGACGGCATAAAGCGAGGCGGCGAATGAAGTCTCTGACGCTTCATTCGCCGCCTGTTGCGTGTGTGTTTGTGCTGCGGCCTTAGGGTTTCGCAGCGGGCGCGGCCTGAGCTTCGGGATTCTGGAAGAGAGAATCTTCGAGCTTGAGGCCGTAGGTGATATTAAGGACGCGTGATTCCTGGGTTTGCCGGCCGTCTTCGAAGAGCACGGAGCGATAGGGCACGAGCGTATTCTGCGCATACTTGTAGTCGTAGAATTGCCGCCTGTACTTAACGGGCGTGCTGCTTTCGGCGACGGGCGCTTCGTATTCGAGCCAGAGCACTCTGAAGAGTTTGGCGCTGACGGCGTAGCGCGTCTTGCGTTTCTCTTTGTCTGTGACTTCGAGCGTGTAGAAATCAATTCCCTTCTGCTTGTCTTTGCCGAGCAGGGCGATGGTCGAGCCGTTCTCCTTGTAGCGCAGGAGGGCGTCGAGGCCGTGCCAGGCGGTGGCGAGAAACTCTGAGGCCGTGTCGGCGCGAGGGGTAAAGGTCGCGCCGTTCAGGAGGCCCCAGGTTTTGCCCTCGCCGTAGACTAAAGAGTATTCAAGGTTCGGGGTCTTTTGGTCTAGGCGCACGCGGTCTTTGGTCGAGTCTGCGCCGCGAATGAAGCGGCGTTGATAGGTAGACTCCTCGGTGCGACCGTCGCCCGCGATGCGTGTGAGCTTGCCGTTTTCGACCCCGTTGCGGCGAATCTGGTCAAGTCTTTCGCGTGTACCGAAGACGAGGATGACGGTTTCGGCCACTTGTTCGGCGGTGTAATTCTTATCCTGCGCGGCGAGGACAGTTTGGTTGAACCAGACGCCGCCGGCGAGCAGCGTCAAAATGAGGGCAAGGTTAATGAAGCGTCGGAACACGAAAAATTCGACTCCTTAAAGTTTCTGTTGATTGCGCGTTGAACGGCGTGTTTAGGGAAAGCGGGCCATTCGGAAACTCGGATTGTAACACAGCGCTTTGAAAATAGGCCCGCGCCCGCGCCAGCCGCGCGAGGGGAGCAAATGTTATGGATGCGCGAGATAGGCTGGCGGATGCCCTTCGCACGTTGACAATGCGAGGCTTGGGCTTGTAGAGTGCTCGGTTTCTTAATGGCGTGAACAGTGTACAAAGCGAGGGTGACGAGGCTTTCCGGCGTGTAGGTCGCCCCCTGTTGCTTGGACACGATTATTTGCGAAAGGACAGTGAAGATGATGAATAAAGTAGGCGTTCTGGTTGGCCGCGAGCAGTCGTTTCCAGAAGCACTTATCGAGAGTATTAACCAGCGTGGTAATGGTGAGACGGTGGCGGAGTTTGTGAAAGTCGGCGGGTTGCGCTTCGACTACACGCGCGAGTACGACGTTATCGTTGACCGCATCTCGCACGAGATACCGTTCTACCGCGCCTTTATGAAGCGCGCCGCACTCGAAGGCACGATTATCATTAACAACCCGTTTTGGTGGTCAGCCGACGACAAGTTTTTTAACTATTCGCTTGCGCCGAAGCTCGGCGTCGCCATCCCGAAGACCGTCTTGCTGCCGCAGAAGGACTACATCAAGGGCGTGACGAGCGAGAGCCTGCGCAACTTGGAGTTTCCGCTCGATTGGGAGGGCATCATAGAGTACACGGGCCTGCCCGCCTTCTTGAAGCCTTTTGACGGCGGCGGCTGGAAGAATGTTTCCAAGATTAACTCGCTGGAAGAACTCTGGTACGAGTATGACCAGACGGGCACGCTCTGCATGACCCTGCAAGAGGGCATAGAGTTTGACCAGTTCGTGCGCTGCTACTGCATCGGGCAGGAAGACGTGATGATTATGCCCTACGACCCGCGCAAGGCTTACCTCTCCGGCGAGCAGTACATCAACGACCCGAACTACTTGACGACGGAACTCGCGCAGCGCGTCGGAGACGACGTGCGCAAGATTTGCCGCGCGCTCGGCTACGACATCAACACAGTGGAGTTTGCCATCAAAGACGGCGTGCCCTACGCGATTGACTTTATGAATCCAGCGCCCGACGCAGACCTGCATTCGGTCGGAGAATTTTATCATCGCTGGGTGACGGACGCCGTGACAGACCTCGTGTTTCGTCGCTTGGCGGAGGGGCGCTCTCAGCCGCGTTATCGTTGGGATGCGTTCTTGAACCCTGAGCCGCAGCGCGCGCTCTCGGCGGTGGCATCGGCTGCCGAACAGGCCGCGCGCACCATCGTCCCCGCGCCCGTGCGCGAGTTTGGCGCTGAAGTGGTGACGGGCGCGACGGAGCTTGTCAGCGACGCCGTTTCAGCCGTCTCCGAAATCGTCGAATCCATCACCGAGCCGAAGACCAAGAAGGCCAAGACGACCAAGAAAGAGAACGGCGACACGACCGCCCCCAAGAGCACCACGAAAAAGAGCGCTGCCTCACGCTCCAAGAAAGCGGAATAAGTAAGGTAAAAGGAAAAAGGTAAAAGGTAAAAGTAAGGAAAAATAAAAAGGTGAGAGGCAAGAAGGAGGGGAAGCCGCTTTTAATTAAAGTGGCCTCCCCTCACTTTTACCTTTTACCTTTTTCCTTTTACCTTATTTCGTCGTTTTCTTCTTATGGGTCAGGCCGCTCTTTTTCTCTGACTTGCGGACATAACCGAGGGCTTCATAGAGGGCGCTGTCCGGGCCTTCGGTCGGGTCTCCTCTGACGCCGTTAGTGACCAAATCCGCGCTCTTCATGCTGTCTTCGTCAACGTTGTCGCGTTCGGCCAGTTTAGCGTTGAGTTGTTCTTCAAGGGCGAGTATCTCCTGCCGCACGGTGTAGGAAGGCTGCACAGCAGTTTTGAACTGCGCCAGCGTCAGCCCGCCGAAAGTCTTAGTCGGCGCGAGGGTTTCCCACCCGTTAATGATGCGGTCGAGCCGTTCTTTGACTTCTTTTGGTCTTGGTCTTGGCATAAAGTTTAACTCCTCGGTGAGATAGGTTACAGCGCGGCTATTTTACCCCAAAACGCCATCATATCAAGACAAATCCAGCCGCAAAGGCTTCGGCAGCGTGGTGCAGGGCTTCCGCACCGCATTGTTAAAGCTTTGCACCGCATTGCAGAACCTCCGCACCGCGCTGCGGAACCTCTGCAATGCGTTGCGGAACCTCCGCAGCGCGGTGCAAAGCCTTTGCAATGCCCTGCGGAACCTTTGCAACGCATTGCAAAAGCCCTGCAACGCGCTGCGGAAGTCTCCCCGCGCAACGATAAGCCTCATCGCTACAACATTAAGCTTCGCCACCGGCTGTCCTTTTAGATTATTCTCGACTTTTACCGCCAGTGGCGGTCTAATACGCGTTGGGCCGCATCCTTATGGTCTTGAAGTTGGGGTGAGGCATCAGTAAACATATTATATTAAGCAAGGCAATAAAGGACGTGGTCATGTTATACTTTGGTTCTTTAAGTGATAGTTTAGTATTTATATTTGCTCTTGCATTAGTAATTATTTAGCCTTTGTAGGAACTGTTCAAAGGAGTATTGCAAATGTCAACTCGTCACTCCGATATTAAAGTAACCACAGTAGGTGACAGCAATTATTACTTCATTGAATTAAGAAAACACCTTGGTCTGCTCCCGCAAGTCAGACGTGTTTTTCATAGTCCTTTCCCAGAAATTGCGCTCAATGCGGTAAGAAAGGGGGAGGCAAATTTACTGATTGTAGATTTATATGAAGTAGGCATTGAAAAGACAATTGAACTTGTAAAAAAGGTTCGATTAATAGATCGCACTGTTCCTATCTGCCTAGTAGGTACGGAGGAGGATTTAAGAAAGCTTCCCGGTGTTCCGCTATATTGGAAAAAGCAATTTAGCCAATTTTATAAACTAGAAAGAGATAAAATAGAGCCTGAGATAAGCGAAATCTCAAAAGATTTGGTTCTTCAATATGACAGATACGTAATAAAGTTAGAGCTAGACTCAGAACAACAATCGGAAAAAGAGAAAGTTCGAGTACCTTCAAGTATATTTGCAATTTCCATTTTGATAGGCGCTTTGGGGCTCTCAATTACTGAAGTTCTACCTCTAGGTATAACTGGCGGAAGTGGCTTTCTTATCAGTTTCATTATCAGCTTCTCATTACTATCCCTGACCCTCTTGATTTCTGAACTACGGGGTAGTTCGCAGTTAGCTATCTCACTCAACGATATAGGTGCCAACGAAGTCGAATGTCCGATTTGCCGAAATTCTCTTATCGTAACTACATCTTTATATGATAAGGAGCAAGTTTCAAATAGAAGACGTATCGGTGGATGGGGGTTATTTGGTTTGAAGGGGAGATATGGTGTACCAGCTTTCGGTGAGCGTAGCCGGGGAGAGTCTGGAGGGGAAAGCTCACCAGACTTTCCAGAGAAAGGTCCAAGATGGCGATAAAGGAATTTTTCGAGAAGGTTAGCACCTCTGGAGATGTTGCTGCTACTGCAGTTGGATATGCGGTCGGTTTCGCGGTAGATGTTTTTTTATTTCCTGGTGGAGTTCCCCCTGGCACTGTGGCAGGTGTATCGGCAGTAGGGGCGCTTGGCTTGAAAAAGGCTGCCGATGCGGTGTTCTCTAGAACGGAAAATGACAAAGCGCAGGGGACACGACCGCCCGATCTAGAGAGAAAAGCAAATGCTCTTCTTGAGTTCCTTGGGCGCATGGCTGATCAGCCTAATATTGAAAATCCCCAAAGAGAACTTTTTAAGAATCTTAGAAGAAGCTTGAAGCAACAAATTGAACTATGGCAGGGAGGTATACTTGAAGAAGATGAGTTTAAAGAGCAATTAAGTGAAATAAGGCTTTCTTGTATTGAAAATACCTCAACCTTAAAGGATACCGATACTAGAGATAGACTTTTGCCGCAATAGCGCTTCACCTCTGCGGCCCAACAACTCATTCAACCCGACCGCTCGCCAGCATCTCTTTCATCGTCGCTCTCTCCGATTATATTGTATGCTCCTCGCGGGCGGCGTTTTAGTTCGGGCGTTAGGCGTATCAATCCAACCTGCCCGACAGTTAATGCACCTGACTCTTCCCTCTTTCAAGCGCCGCATTGATGAGATTAAGCGGCTCATCTGGTGGCTTTAAGTTGCCCTCCAATGAAAGCACGTATAGTTTGACCGCAGCTTTATGAGCATTGGTATGAAGATAGATTATCTCAATGCCATCAAGTAGCATTTTGCTTGCCTGAGCGGCTCCTTCTGGCCCACTGTCGATTGCAGTCTTAATCGTGAATAGAAGTCGAGCTAAACATTCAACTGCGGCTGCATCTTGACACAAAACAGGCTCAAGAATCGCAGCCCAATCCTCTTCATCTGCAAGTGTGGATACAGGTTGGTGTTCCATCAGCGATTAATACCCTTCTGCTTCATCCACCATGTTATATAAGCAGGTTGCCGGATATGCAAAATCGGCATATCTTGTTCGTGCGAATATCGCATGAGGAATTTGCCAGAAGGTTAGAAAAGGTGCTGAAGTAGTCGCAGCAAGATACGCCTAACAACTCATACAGCCCGACCGGAATGAGCTTGCCTTTCACCGTCAACTTGGCGCTGGCACGGTTGTCGTCCGGCGGGTTAATGCGGGCGTTAGATTATTCTAGACTTTTACAGCCAGTGGCGGTCTAATACGCGTTCGGCGTTTCACTTGCTTTTCCCGTCTAAACCCATGAGAATCCCGAGCTATGAAAGTTCCGCACCCAATTCCATATCAAGGAAGCAAACGGCATCTTGCTGCCGCTATTTTGCAGTATTTTCCGGCTGATATAAAAACATTTTATGAGCCGTTTGCTGGCTCGGCGGCGATGACCATTGCAGCCGCGTATCACTCATTAGCCGATAAATTTGTGCTGAATGATTTTAATCAGCCCCTTATTGATTTATGGCGTGAAATTATAAATCACCCTGCTCGTATTGCATCCGACTACGCTGAATTGTGGAGCGCTCAAAATGGACAGGAGAGAGCTTATTATGATTTTGTGAGAGACAAATTCAATGAAACCAAGCGTCCGGGTTATCTACTCTATTTGCTCGCCCGTTGTGTCAAAGCTGCTGTTCGCTATAACTCGAACGGTGAATTCAATCAAAGTCCCGATAACCGGCGCAGGGGCGCGCACCCCGACACAATAAGAAAACATATTTTCGGTGTCTCCGGTCTCTTACGCGGCAAGACGAAGTGCGTGTCAGTTGATTACAAAGAAGTTTTGCGCAATGTAGAGAAGCGCGACCTAGTTTATCTTGACCCGCCGTATCAAGGAGTCTGCAACAAGCGTGACCCGCGCTATTTAGAGAGCGTGGCTTTCGCTGACTTCGTTGCTGTGCTTGATAATATGAACGCCGAAAAAATCAGTTTTATCGTCAGCTATGATGGTAGAACAGGCGATAAAACTTTCGGTCAGACCTTACCCTCTTTCCTCAACTTGCATCACGTCGAACTACACGCCGGCAGGTCTTCCCAATCTACACTTTTGGGCAGAGATGATGATACATATGAATCGCTTTATATCTCCCCTGCTTTGTTTGAGCGCATGAAAGATTCTGTATCTTCATATCAGCTCACGGTGACTGAAAAATTGCAGATGGAGGCTTCATAATGAAGCTGGATTTACCGGAGGAATTCTTAGAACTCTGCCGTAGCGTGAAGAGCAAAAGACCGAGAACAGTTATCGAACACATCATCGAACACGGCTTTATTACTACCGAAGAACTCAAAGACAAATACGGCTACAATCATCCGCCGCGCGCTGCTCGTGACGTTCGCGAGCAAGGGATACCACTTGAAACTTTTAGAATTATTGCCAGCGACGGGCGAAGTATCGCAGCGTATAGATTTGCCGACCCCTCCAAAGTTCGCGCCGATAAGTTATCGGGCAGAACGGTTATTTCTAAAGCATTCAAGCGAAAGCTAATCGAATATTATGGTTCAAAGTGTGCTATTCACAATGACACGCTAGACGAAAGGTATTTGCAAGTTGACCATCGCGTGCCTTTCCTGGTTGCCGGAGATGTGCCGTCCAGCGAGCGAAATGTGGACGATTACATGTTGCTTTGCGGTTCTGCAAACAGAGCAAAGTCATGGTCATGCGAACATTGCGTTAACGGGCTTGAGTTGAAAGATGAAGCAATCTGCCGGACTTGTTATTGGGCCTCTCCTGAAGAATACTCTCATATTGCCATGCAGGACATTCGCCGCGTCGATATTATCTGGAGCGGAGAAGAAGTCGAAGAGTACGACAGCTTGAAAAAGAAATCAGAAGAGCTACAACAGGATGTTCCTTCATATGTCAAAGCAATAATTAAGAAACATATCACTAACGAATAACGCCGCACCGAACAACTCATTTAACCCGACGCCTCGTAGGCATTGAAACAGCGTCGTTAATCGCTCTTTCCTCACTCACTCATTTGGACTTTGCTTCTGTGCGCGAGCAGGCGATTGACGAAGGCGACCATGACCCACGCGACGACCGCGGAGGATGAGAGCGACCAGCCGATGGCGTCTATCGAGGGGTCAATGGATGGGCCGACGAGCGCGACCAGGATGCCCGTGAAGGTGACGCGGGCGGCGATGCGGCGCGCTTGATGCAAGTGTTGCAGCCAACTGATGCGACGCAGTTCGGTGGCGAGGTAATCGTCGTCGTCGTTCAGGCGCATGTAGTAGTCTGACTCGCGGTGTGCGAAGCGAGCCAACGCGGGGTCGGGAGCGATGCGGGCCGCCGCGTCGTAGTGGTGTATGACGTGCGCGAGTTTGCCGTTGCGCAAGGAGAGTTCGGCCAAGCCTATCTCGGCGCGAAAGGCTCTCGGGTTGAGTTCGAGCGCGCGACGAAAGTGTTTGGAGGCCAACTCCATCTCGCCAAACTCGAAAAAGCTTTCTCCGATACGCGTCAGCAAGAGCGCATTGTCCGCGCCGCGCCGAGCAGACAGACGCAATCCGGCACGCGCACGCGCCAGCAGCCGCGCATCGCTCGCGGCGCTCGCCTGTGAGCGCAAGAACCGCGCAAACTCGTAGAGCACCCAAGCGTCGCGCGGCATCACCAGCAAAGCACGGCGAAAAGCCTCAGCCGCTTCACGCAAGCGTCCGGCGGCGCGCAGTTCGTTGGCGGCGCGACGCAGCAAACGCCCGCGCTCAAAGTCAGTCGAGCGGCGTAGCTCTTTGAGTGTGCGTTGATGACGGACGTGCTTGTGCGCGTTGTGCTGCAAATCTCCTGTGGCGCTGTCGAGCACGTCTGCGGAAGCTAGACGCAGGTAGTTGAGCGTGATGCCGAGCGTTTGCGGCGAAGCCAGATAGTCGCGTAACTCGCTGGAACGCGCGTCCAACTTCTCGTCCGCCAGCAGCGGAAACAGCACCCGCACCATCCGGCGATAGTTTTCGCCGCCGGATGCGAACACAAAACTGATTCCCTTGCCCGACACCTCGCTGCGATAACGATAACGCACGCGACCGCCCCGGCGCAGCGTGCGCACGGCGCTCGTCTCGACGCGCTCTATGTCGCACGCCTGCAAGATGAGCGAACGCCGCGCCGTCAGCCTTTTGATAAACGGCACGACGCCGCGCCGCGAGAGGCGTTGACCGTCGAAGATAATGCGGTCGGTGAAGGCCAGCAGCGGCGTGACAATCCACGCGCAGGCAATCGTCAACAGCGCCGCGATGTCAAACTCGGCGCGCAGCAGGAGCAGCGCGATAAACGTCAGCGTGCTCGCCGCCGCCAGATAACCGCCGGGCGACACGCGAACGCTCGCCAACCGCGTGCGCCGCAAGGGCACACTCGCCCGCACGCTCGCGGCCTCCGCCACCGCACCCGGTACCTCTATACGCGCCGACTCACTCATAAACACACCGGCTCACTTATCTATCGCTCGTCTCCGCATTGACCGGCGGGCACGCGACCGGAATCTCCGCCGCCGCAAAACCGCCGCCGCGACCGACGCGGCTAGGTTCAGTGTAACGTAAGTCTGCGATTTGTACGATGGCTTGGCTCAGGCAGTCGCCCGCGACGCGGAAGACCGGAAAGCGCGCGAAGTCCAACATCACGACCGCGCGCTTGTCCGCCGCAGCGCGTTCGACCAATACAGCCTCCTCGTTTTCCGGCTTCGCGTAGCGGAGCGCCTCGACCGCCGCCGTCGCGCCAGTCGGCCCGCCGAGTGTGACGTTGTAAAGATAGGTCGCGCGGTCTGTCTCAGCCAGGCAGCGCCAGCGCAGAGGGTTCGCCAAGGTCGGCATCGCCGCCACACGACGCACGCTCTCGCTCCGTTCAGCAGCTAATTGGTTGACAGCCACTTCTGCACGGTTGACGGCGCTACGATGCAGCAGGGCGAGCGCGCCCCAGTAGACGACGATGAAGCCGAGAGCCGCGAGAGCCAAACGATGCCCCCAACGCGGCGCGAAATTTATCCAGCGCATGAGCGCAAGGCAAGCGAGCGCGCTAAACCAGATAACGCGAATGACAGCCGGGTTCTCAAGCCCAGCGTTTTCAAGGCGCGGGCTGAGCACCAGCAGAGACAACGCGACGGCGATGACGACCCATACAAGCTTGCGCCACCAATTCTTAGAGGTCAGCAGAAAGACCGCGCCGCCGACCACGAGCCAAATCCAAGGGTCAACGATGAAGACCAAATCACCGTAAAACCAACGCCCGTTCCAAGGCAGAAACGGACGCACGCCGTAGTTGTTCGTCCAGTCCAAGAGCGGATGGCTAAAACTCATCAGGACTGAGGCCAGCAGCAATCCCATAAAGCGAACGCTTCGCTGGCGCCCTCGCCAGCGCGCGATTAGCCAATCGCCGTAGTAGAAGATGACTGGCAACAGAAACGCCAGCGCCAGCGTGCCGATGATGGAATGGGTGATGCCGCGATGATGCTCAAGGTAGAACCAGCGACCGCCGAGCGTGGCGAGGATGTCAGAGTCCGGCGCGTTCGCAGCCAGCACGCACACGACAGTCGCCCCCGGCGACAAACGCTCAAGTCCAGCCTTCGCAGCAGCCAGACCGACCAGCGAGTGCGTCAGATTGTCCATACTCGATTACAGAATTCAACAATCAGGAGAACGGCAAAACGAGGCAGAACTGCAAAGCTGGCTGAGACAGCCGCTTACGTTCCGTATCCCGCCTTATCAGGATGCAGAGCCGGCGGGAGGCGTATCCGGCGTCAGTTGCGCGTGGCGTGCGGGGTCTATCTTTTCCAGTTTCTCGGCGGCTTCGCGGGCCGCGGCGGGTGGCGGAATCGGTTTGCCGTCCTTGCCCTTAGCCTTGCGCGCAGGCTCCGCGATATTGAACAACAACTCGGCGGCCTCCTTCTTCTTGCCCTGCTTTTCATAGACCAAAGCGAGTCGCAGGTTGGCCGTGGCCGCCGTGATGAGCGGGCTGTTCATCTTCGCGAGTTCGCTGTAGAGCGTTGCCGCTTCGTCCAGCTTATTGTCTGCTTCTTTGGTCTGCGCGAGGGCGAATTTAGCCAGCGTCGCGACTTCCTCTTCGCCGCTCTGCGTCAGACTTTGCAGTTCGTTGATAGCTTTCGGGCGGTCCAGCGTTAAGAGATTGTTGGCGGCAAAGTAGCGCGCCATCTCGCGCGTCGCGCCGCTGTATTTGGCTTCGACCTGACGAAACGCCTCGACGGCCTGCTTGGCACGCTCCGTCTCATTCGTAAAACTGATTTGGGTGTTGCCCGCCACGGGTTGCTCGATGACCGGAGCCTGCGCGATTTCGATGGCACGACCCAAAGCTTGCCGCGCTTCGTCGGCCTTACGATTGCGCCACGAGTTAAAAATCAAGAAGATTGCGCCGAGCGCGATGAGCGCGACGAGGCTGTAGAGAATCGTCTTGCCTTTGCCCTCAAGGCGGTCGCCGAGGCGATCCATGAGGCCCATCGTCGTATCACGAAAACGGTCGTGTTTTAGTTCGCGCGCGCGTTTCTTGTTGTATTTAGCCACGTCTGTTCCTTTTGCAAGTGCCCACGGTCAGGGACGTTCATAAAGGTGGTATGATAAGCGAAAGAATAACTCTAACGGTGGCCGCGAAAGCTTGTCAAGCAGGCTTCCAAGAGCGCATTTTGACAACGGCGACGCGCCACACGGCAAGCCTCCCGGCAGCGCCTTCTGAACATCCAAGCAGGGCGCGGGCCATTGATGATTCGAGCCGGGGCAATTTTCACCGCAGCCGGAGTCTCAGCCTGTAGAACGCTGCGGCGGGCGAGCGCGCAAGAGGGGAAAACAGTTGTTGTTCGGAGTTTAGTTTGCCGTGAAAGATTTTTCGGGAACAAACAGAGAACGTGCGGTGTCTAAGCTGGCGACTGTCCGGGAAGTGACAGCCGTTGTAAGACTTCCCGCCGCTGGGGGACATGCGTGAGCTTCGGAGAGCCAATCGCCCTCCGCGGGCAACTGAAACTGGAACAGGTTGCGGCGGCAACCTCCGACGATGCGTGTGCGGCAGCAGCGGAAGCGCAGTTCATTGAAAGATTACGGGCCGGTGAAGCGGCGGCCTTCGATTATCTGGTGACGGAACGCTCGGGCGAAGTCTACGCGCTCCTGTATCGTTTGACCGAAGATGCGGAAGAGGCGCGCGATTTAACGCAGGAGACTTTTTTGCGCGCCTACCAGAGCATCAGCCGTTTTCGCGGCGATGCCAATTTGAAAACGTGGCTGTACCGGATTGCGCTCAATCAGGCGCGCAATCGTTGGCGTTGGTGGCGACGCAGGCGGCGCGACGTGACCGTCTCGCTCGACGCCGAAACCGGGCAGAGCGAGCAACCCTTGAGCGCTCGCTTGCACGCCGTCGGCAACAATCCTGAGCAGGAGACCTTGGCGCGCGAGCGCGAATCGCGGCTGCGCACGGCGCTACGCTCGCTGAGCCGCTCCTACCGCGAAGCCGTCATCCTGCGCGACGTGGAAGGACTGAGCTACGAAGAGATTGCAGCGGCGCTCGAAGTCAGCACCGGAACGGTCAAATCTAGAATCTCGCGCGGGCGACTCGAATTGCGGCGCATACTCGGTAGTTCTTTGTAAATCAGCACTCAGTGTTCGGCCATCAGCCGTCAGCTTTAATTTCTTAGCTGGAGGCTTGAGAGTTGTAATGCTGATGGCTTATGGAAAGCGAATGGCTGACCCGCCCCGGCTTCACTAACAAACTCGGTGCCAATTGGGTCGAAGTGACGAAGAAGGTTTTGTCGGACAAAAGAGGTCAGCCCGTAACGTTCCGGCTTGAAAAGTGATGATTGAAAACGCGGCCAGCAACACCCGTTCTTAATTCCAGCTTTCAGGTCAGGCGTGAGGGTGAGGGCTTTTTGCCGGAAGCCGATAGCGTTGCTTCCTTAATCAAAAAGGGAGCAGCCGGGGTCGGCCAGCCATTCGCTATGAATTTTAGATTTTCGCTGGGAGGCGGAAGCAAGCATGTTTCATCCGCTTCCCATCTGAAATCGAAGAATTGAAATTATGTTATGTGAGGAAATACAGCAGGAGCTTTCGCTGTACGTTGACGACCAGTTGGCGCTTCCCGCCCGCGTCGTTGTAGACGAGCATTTGCAAAAATGTCCGGTCTGCCGCGAGGAGCTGGCGGAGTTGCGCTTGATGACGCGTAATCTCTCGCAGTTGGCGCGTCCCCTCCCGCCGCCTGAGTTGTCGTCTTCAATCAGTTATGCGTTGATGATTGAAGCTGCTGCGCGAGCGCGCCAGCCACAGCTTCCCCTGCGCGTCAGGCTCGCCGCATGGCTGCGCCCGCGCTTGATGCCCTACACCGTCGGCTCGTTTGCTTCCGTCATTCTCTTTGTCGGGATGCTTGCGGCCCTGCGCCCGACGATGATGTCTTTCCGCGATTGGGACCGTGCCGCGCGCGAATCCGACGTGGCAGCCTACAGGATTATTGAAGTGACGAGCGGCCAGGGCGGTTACGATTTGACGAAGCCGGTCGCACCCGATGTGTTTGCGGCCACGCGCGCGCCCTACGCGATTGAATCTCCGAGCCTCAATCCGCGCGGAGCGCTCGCCGCCTTAACGCGCTCGCAGCTTCATTCACACGAACGAGATGAGGACGACATGGTTGTCGTAACGGACGTGTTCAGCAACGGCAGCGCTTCGCTGGCCGGAGTCGTCCAGCCGCCGCGCGACCGCCGTATGCTGGAGGAATTCCAGTCGGCGCTCAGACAAGACGCGGCCTTCGTTCCGGCCTCCTATGACAAACGCCCTGAGACCATGCGCGTCGTCTTCGTCGTGCAAAAGGTTAAGGTTGACGAGCAGGAATTTTAAGCGTCAGACAATCAGAGATTGTAGAAACCGCGCACGAATTGAACCAGCCACGGCAACAGCGACCATCGGGTCGCCGCTGCCGTGGCTGATTGCTTGCTCGGCTTTCCCTGCTCAATCGCTCGCGCCATCCACAGGTCTAACTTGACGCACCGCCCGCTGCATGTTAGCTTTCCCGCTCCACCCAAGTTATGAATTTTCGTCTATTTATCTCGGCTTGAGATGCTTGAGGAGAGATGCTTGAGCGCGCCTGAACTGAAACGAACACCACTCAACGCCGCGCACCGCCGCTTGGGCGGGCGAATGGTAGATTTCGGCGGCTGGGACATGCCCATTCAATATCCATTGGGCACGGTTGAGGAACACTTGCGCACGCGCACTCACGCGGGCCTCTTTGATGTCTCGCACATGGGCGAGATTGACGTGCGCGGGCCGGATGCCATCGCCTTCGTCAACCGTCTCTGCTCAAACGATGCCTCAAAACTCGTTGACGGGCAGGCGCAGTATTCGGCGTTGACCACGCCGGAAGGCACTGTCGTTGACGACCTGCTCGTTTATCGCTTCGCGCCCGACCGTTTGCTGCTGGTCGTCAATGCCGGAACGACCGAGAAGGATTGGGATTGGATTAAGTCTCATCATCAGAATGAAGCGGTCGAACTCAAAAACGTGAGCGCGGACTATTGCCAGATTGCTTTGCAGGGCCGGGATGCGGTCAGCATCTTGCAGCCTTTGACAGATGTTCCGCTGGCGGAAGTTAAGTACTATCATTTTCGCGAGGGCATGGTTGACAATGTTCCGGCCATCGTCTCGCGCACGGGCTATACGGGCGAGGACGGCTTTGAAGTCTATGCTGCTGCTGACAAAGCCGAGCAACTATGGGACAGGATTCTTGACGCGGGGCGCGCGGGCACGCCCGAAGGCGTTGCGCCCTGCGGGCTGGCTGCGCGCAACACCCTCCGGCTCGAAGCCGCAATGGCTCTCTACGGCCATGAGATTGACGAAACCACAACGCTGCTCGAAGCCAATCTGGGTTGGATTTGCAAGCTCAATAAGGGAGACTTTATCGGACGCGAGCGCTTGGCCCAGCAGAAGGAAGAGGGCATCAAGCGGCGGCTCGTCGGTTTTGAGATGAGCGAGCGCGGCATTGCGCGCGATGGTCAGGACGTTCTCATTGATGGCGAGCGCGTGGGCCGCGTCACGTCGGGCAGCCCCGCTCCGTTTCTGAAAAAGAATCTCGGGCTGGCTTACGTTCCCTTCGAACATGCTAACGAAGGACAAGCTATCCAAATTGACGTGCGCGGTCGTGCGGTCGCCGCCGAGATAGTTAAGACGCCTTTTTATAAACGTGAGAAAAGCAGTGATTAAGTGATGGCTGATAGGTCATAAGAAACAGAAAGCCGCTTTTTCTTATCACCTATTACTCATCACCTATCACTCGAAAGAGGAGACATGGCGAACATTCCAGAGAATTTACAGTACAGCAAAGACCACGAATGGATTAGCGTCGAAGGCGACATCGGAACTATCGGCATCACAGACCACGCGCAACATTCTCTAGGCGATGTGGTCTATGTCGAGTTGCCGAAGGTGGGCGATACCTTCGAGGCGCACGAGTCGTTTGGCTCGGTCGAATCGGTCAAAGCCGTTTCGGAAATCTTCACGCCCGTCGGCGGCGAAGTCACCGAAGTCAACGACACGCTTCAGGACGAGCCGGAAAAGGTCAACACAGACCCTTACGGCGCGGCATGGATGATTCGCATTCGCATGAAAAATCCGGGCGAGGTTGACAGCCTCTTGTCAGCCGCCGAATACGAAGACTTTACGAAAGCGGAGACCGAATAAAAGTTGCGTTACATCCCAAACTCGCCGGAGGAGCGCGCCGAGATGCTGCGCACCATAGGGCTTGCATCGGCGGAACAACTCTTCGATTCAATCCCGGCAGAGATGCGTCTCGGCGAGCATCTCAAAACGCCCGCCGCCATCTCCGAGATGGAACTCTTGGCCGGCTTTGAAAGCTTAGCCGCGCGCAACGATGCCGCCAGGCGTCCCAGTTTCTTAGGCGCTGGCGCTTACTCGCACTACTCGCCTACAATCGTTGACTACCTGATTCAACGCTCCGAGTTTTTCACGGCCTACACGCCCTATCAGCCTGAAATCTCGCAGGGCACGCTGCAAGCCATCTTTGAGTTTCAAACGCTGGTCTGCCAGTTGACGGGCATGGATGTCGCCAATGCTTCCATGTACGACGGCTCGACCGCGCTGGCCGAAGCCGTGCTGATGGCCGAGCGCATCACGCGCCGCAAGAAGGTCATCACCTCGACGGCGGTGCATCCAGAATAT
>CAZEZJ010000077.1:2014-15982 GCA_964516695.1 uncultured Blastocatellaceae bacterium | reverse complement strand
ACCGCCGCCACGCTGTTCGCCGCCCCGACGACGTTGATGCTCATCACTTCGTTGACGACTTCGGGCCGCACCTCCGTGATGTGGTCGGTTGTCGCGATTCCCGCGTTGGCGATGAGCACGTCAATCCGCTCGAAGCGTGCGCGCACTTCGTCTGCCGCGGCGCGCACCGCGCCGGCATCGCGCACATCCCCCGGCACGGCGACGGCGCGCCCGCCCGCCGCTTCTATCTCACTGACCAACTCGCTGAGAGCTTCCGCACGCCGCGCCAGCAAGCCAAGCGTCGCCCCGCGCCCGCCCAGTTCAAGCGCCAGCGCTCGCCCGATGCCGCTCGATGCGCCCGTAATGAAGACTACTTTTTGTGACCAATCGTAAGGCATAGCTGAAAACTGTTTCCTAACATAACTCCGCGACGTGCTCACTCAACACGCGCAGGGCCGCGCCCAAGTCGTCCTGCTTGATGAGCAGGTGGTCGCGCGAGAAGGCTGAGAGAGCGCCGACGGAGATGTTGGCGGCGGCGAGAATCATGGTCACGCGCGCCAGATAGCCGACGACGTTCCAGCCCAACTCCACGTCGAGCGTGAGGAGGCGAAAGCCTCCTTCGACGCGCGCCTCGCGGGCGGCGTGGCGCATCGTTTGCCAATCCGTTTCGTCGAGCAGCAGCGTCACTTCATGCTCGTCTCGGAGCAGCATGAAGGGCGCGCTTCCGCGCGGGCTGAGTTCGGGATTTTCGAGCAGGCGTTGCCAGTCTTCGTGGCGCAGCCCAACAAGAAAATAGGTCGCGGGCGCAACCTCGACGCGCGTTTGCCGCAGCAATTCCGTTACGTCTGCGCTCTGCATCATCGGGCTTTAGACGTGAACGATGACGGGCATGATGACGGGTTTCGCGCCGGTCTTTTTTTGAATGAAGCGTTTGAGTTCGACGCGGATGTGCTCTTTGAGCAGGCTGGTCTCCTGCCGCTCGAAAGGCGGCGCGCTCTCGACGGCCTGGGTGACGATGCGTTGCGCTTCCTTGAGAAAGCCGTTGTTGCCGTCGGCGCCGAGCAGGCCGCGCGCCACTATCTGCGGCGGCTCTTCGAGTTGGCCCGTCTCTTCGTCGAGCGTGACGACGAGCGAGACAACACCGTCATAGGCGAGTTGCTTGCGCTCGCGCACGACCTCGCGGTCAATCTCCTCGAAGCCTGTTTCGTCAATAAAGGTACGCCCGATTTCGTGCTTGTTGGTGATGGTGGCGCGTTCGCCGTCGAGTTCGAGCACGTCGCCGTTTTCGATGAGGATGATGTCTTCCTCGCGGTAGTTGAGATGGTTTTTGATAAACTCTTTATGACGAAACAGCATCCTGTACTCGCCGTGAATCGGCACGACAAATTTGGGTCGCACCGCTTCGGTCATAATCTTGATGTCTTCCTGCGAGGCGTGGCCGCTGACGTGTATGAGGCGGCGTTTCTCCTCGATGATGTTCGCGCCGCGCTTGTAGATAGCGCCGATGAGGCGCGAGATGGCGCGCTCGTTGCCGGGAATGATGCGGGCCGAAAGCACCACCGTGTCGCCCTCTTCAATGGTCAATCCCTTGTAGCTTTGGTTCGCCATCTGCGCGAGCGCGGCGCGCGGTTCGCCCTGCGAGCCTGTGACGAGAAAGACGATGTCGTTGTCGGCCATGCGCTTTGTATCCGACTGGGAGACGAGCAGGCCGTCTGGGATGTCTAGGTAGCCTAGTTCTTCCGCAATCTCGACGTTCTTGAGCATCGAGCGACCGAGCACGCAGACCTTGCGGTTAAACTGCTGGGCCACGTCGAGCACGATTTGCAGGCGATGAATGGAAGACGCAAACGCGGCGACGATGATGCGCCCCGTGGCTTCCGCGAAGATTTCCTCGAAGGCCGGAATGACGGCGCGCTCCGAAGGCGTGCGCCCCGGCACGGTGGCGTTCGTGGAATCGGAAAGCAAGGCCAACACGCCCTCCTGCCCATAGGAACGAAGCGTGCGCAAGTCAATCGGTTCGCCTATGACGGGCGTTTCGTCAACCTTGTAATCGCCGGTGTGCACGATGGTCCCGACGGGCGTTCTAATCGCCAGCGAGAAACAATCAACGAGCGAATGTGAGGCGCGTATGAATTCGACTTTGAACGGCCCCAGTTCCACGACCTGACGCGGCTCGACGCGGTGAATCAGCACGTCGTCCATCAGGTCGTGCTCTTCGAGCTTGCGTTCCGCGAGTCCGACCGTGAAATGGGAAGCGTAGACGGGAACGTTGAATTTTTTGAGGATGTAAGGCAGCGCGCCGAGGTGGTCTTCGTGTCCGTGCGTCAGGACAATGGCCGTGATGTTGTCGCGATACTCTTCGAGAAAATCGAAATCGGGAATCGAGACATCAACGCCGTAAACGCTCTCTTCGGGAAAGCCCATGCCCGCGTCGATGACAATCATCTCTTCGTCATACCGCACGGCCATACAATTCATCCCAAACTCGCCGACGCCGCCGAGCGGGATGAGTTCCAATGTATTACCCACTGTGTTTTTTTACTCTACTCTCCTGAAAAACCCGGCATCGGCCCACTCTATAGAGGAGCAAAAGCCGGGAGAAATTAGCCGGATAGTATAACACAGCGCCCGCTGTTTAGCTTGCCCGCCCGCTTTTCGTTGCTAGTGACAGCCAATAGTTGAATTTGCGGCGTATTTCGGGCGTTTTTGCTCGTTTTCCGTGCTTGAGGGGACGTAGTTAACAAGTTAGGGGAAAGATTCCCTTGTAAGGGGGAAAGATTCCCCTTAACAAGGGAATCTTTCCCCTTTATACGGTGAGTCTCCCCCTTTATGGGGCGAGACTCGCCCCATAAAGGGGGAGACACTTCCTTGATAGGGGGAGCGAACTCCTATATCAGGCGAACAAGTTCTGATAAAGGGCGAGTCGTGCCAATATCGGGCGAGCAAGTTCTGAGATAGGGGACGCAGTTTCCTTTATCGGAGTTACCACTTCCTATCTCAGCGTGGCACTACCTGTATCAGGCGAGCCACTTCCGGTATAGGAAAAGACACGCCCTTTATCAGGTGAGCCGGGTCTGATGTCAGGTGAGCATGTTCCTTTAGAGGGGGAGACATTTCCTTTATTAGGCAAGAGACGCCCGAAGAAGGTCAGCGGTTGACTGACGGGCGACACGCTTTTCCTTTGACAGAAATCCTCAGATAACGGATACTTCTGCGCCATGAACAGACCTGGATTTACACTCCTCGGCTTCAAGCGCCCGCGCGAGGTGGTTTGCCAGACGCTCGGCAAGCTTGAGCGGCAGGTGATGGAGGCCATCTGGCAGCGCGGCGGAGAAGTCAGCGTCCGCGAAATCGTCAACGCCTTCGACGAGCGCTTTGCTTATACAACCTTAATGACTACCCTCGACCGCCTGCACAAGAAGGGCTTGCTCAATCGCCGCAAGGACGGGCGCGCCTTCATCTACAACGCGCGCTTTTCGCGCGAGGAGATGGAACAGGGAGTGGCCCGCGATGTCATCGAAGGCTTGCTCGGCACGGACGCGGCGGGCGTTGAGCCGATGCTCGCCTGCATCGTTGACGCCGTCAGCGAGCACGACCGCGAGTTGTTGGATGAGCTTGACCGCTTAGTCAAAGAGAAGCGACGGGAATTGCGGCGACAGGATTAACTTCAAATGTACGCTCTACTCGGAATCAGCATTGTGCTGGCGGCGCTGTTAACCATCAACGCCCTCGCCACGCTCATTGCCTCCGCCCTCTGGCGATTGGTGGCCGCACGCGCGCAAAACTGGGCGGCGGAGACGCGCGCGCGCGTTCTCTTCGTGCTGCGCCTCTTCCCGCTGCTCGGCGCGTTTGCCTGCGCCCTGATTCTGCTCACGCCCTCTTACCTGACTCACGAACCGGCGGACACAGACGAGATTGTGAGCACGAAACTGGCCGCGCTGGCTTCCGTTTCAGCCATCGGGATTGCGCTGGCGCTCGGGCGCGGTTTCGCAGCCTGGCGCGCCACGCGCCGCCTCAACGCCGATTGGCAGCGCCACGCCGTGCCGCTCCATTTAGACGGCATTGATATTCCGGCCTACCGGATGCGGCATCCGTTTCCGGTCATCGCCATCGTCGGCGCGTTCAGGCCCAGGCTCTTTATCGCCAGCCAGATTTTCGACACGCTCACCCAAGACGAACTCGCAGCCGCGCTGGCCCACGAACGCGGGCACCTCGCCATGTTCGATAATCTCAAGCGCGCAAGTTTACGCGCCTGCCGCGATGCGCTGACGATTGTTCCCTGCGGGCGCTCGCTTGACCGCGCGTGGGCCGAAAGCTCGGAAGCGGCAGCCGATGAATACGCTGCGCGCGGCGGCGCTCATCTCGCGCTCGATTTGGCGTCGGCTCTCATCAAGATTGCGCGCATTGTTCCGCCCAATACATCACCGACCATGCCCGCGCTCGCGCATCTCATCGGAGAAGACACGAGCAGCGTTAGCTGGCGCGTGCGCCGCCTGACGGAACTGGCAGCACAAGACGGCGGCGTCGCAAAGCGTCGTGCCTTCTCATCGCCCATGATGATTTGGTCCGGCCTCTGCGCTTTCCTTTTTGCCCTTGTCTTGACCGCGACCGACTCAACGCTGCTCTGGTTCATGCACCAAGCGATTGAGCACATGGTCTCGGCGCTCAGCTAAGAAAACAACTCAACTCAAAACTGCCGGCTCAAGGCCCGGGCCGCTCTCTTGAGCCATGCCGAATCGCACGCTCATCCTCTTGCAAACCAGGAAACTTTTTGCGCGCCCTTTCCGTAATCATCAGCGTTAGTCAAATTGCGCCGTGCACGAAGCCGAACGCGCGGCGTCGAATCCGTTGCATCGTCTCCTTTATCCCAAAAGCTTTTGACTTGTTGCGCATCAAGGCGGCTCTGGGTTCATCTCTGGTCCCGGCTCTTTCCGCTGCTGCTTGCGCCTTTAGTTCTTCAGGCCACATTCGGGACAGTTTCATTCTCATCAACGTGAGGTTAATCATGGACAGTTTACGCCAGCTCACCTGCCGTCTGCTCTGCGGGCTGATTGTCATGGGCGCTCTCTCGCCCGCGCTCCGCGCCAAGCCTTTGAGCGTTCCGGTCGTCTATTACAAACTGCCGAACGGCCTGCGCGTCGTCATCTCCGAAGACCACGTTGCGCCGGTCGTGACCGTCGCCGTCTATTACAACGTCGGCTTTCGCATCGAGCCGAAGGGCCGCACAGGCTTCGCGCATCTCTTCGAGCACATGATGTTTCAAGGCTCCGCCAACGTGAAGAAGTTTGAGCACGCCAAGTTTGTCGAAGCCAACGGCGGCAGCCTTAACGGCCATACCGATTTCGACTACACGAACTATTACCAGACCCTCCCCTCAGACCGTGTCGAGATGGCACTCTGGCTCGAAGCCGACCGGATGCGCTCGCTCGACGTGTCTCCCGAAAATCTCAAAAACCAGCAGGATGTCGTCAGCGAAGAAGTGCTCGTCAACGTCATTAATCAACCCTACGGCCTCTTCGAGTGGATAGACCTCTGGGGCAACGCCAACCAGAATTACTACAACGCGCACAACGGCTACGGCGACCTCAAGGACATCAAGGCCGCGACCATCGAAGACGTGCGCTCCTTCTTTAAGACCTACTATGCGCCCAACAACGCCGTGCTCTCCGTCGTCGGCGATGTGGACGTGAACGAAACCAAGCGGATGATTGAGAAACACTTTGCGAGCCTGCCCGCACAGCCGCAGCCCACCAAACCGGACATCACAGAGCCGCCGCAGACCAAAGAAAAGCGCGTCACGCAAACGGACAAGCTCGCCAAAGCCCCGGCCCTCGCCATCGGCTACCATGCGCCCGAGCAAACCTCGCCCGACTACGCTCCGATGGTCTTGCTCAACCTCATCTTGCAGGGCGACGATAGCTCCCGCTTCTACCAACGGCTCATCAAGGAAACTGGCTTGAGCCTAGACCTCATCGGCGCGGTCAATCTCTTCGGCAACGAGTTTGACTACTACGGCCCGATGCTGATTACAACGCGCACCACCTACAAGCCCGGGCACACGGGCGACGAAATCGTCCGCGAGATTGATTCGGTGCTGGCCGACATCAAGCAGAACGGCGTCACGGACAAAGAGCTACGTGACGCTAAAGTGCGCTATCGCTCCAACTACTACAACCAGCTCGAATCCACCTTCAACAAGGCCCACCTGCTTTCCAGCCTCGCGCTCTTTCGCGATGACCCGGGCCTCATCAACAAAATTCTCGCGCCCTATGAAGCTGTCACGGTCGAGCAGATTAAGACCGCGGCGAAGAAATATTTAGTACCTGAAAATCGCACCGTCGTTGACCGCGTCCCAGAGCAGAAAGGAGGCAAGTGATGAGCCTGCTTCGATTCAAGAACCTAACCCTCGCGACACTGGCAATCGTGCTGGCCGTTTGCTCAGCCGCCATGCTTCGCGCGCAGCAAACGACTCCGCCGCCGCCCGGCCCAGCGCGCCCTTTGAGTTTGCCCAAAATCACGGAGCGCCAACTACCGAACGGCCTGACCGTCATTCTCGCTCCGCTGCCGAACGTGCCGAAGGTGACGGCGCAGTTGACCGTCCGCGTCGGGCAGGCAACGGCGCGCGATAAGCACCCTGGCGTCGCGCAACTCGCGGCGGCAGTCGCCAACGAGGGCACGGACACGCGCACCAGCCGTCAGCTTAAGGAAGAACTGCGCTCCATCGGCGGCTTCCTCAATCTCTTCACGGACCAGGATTCGACGACCATCTTCGCTTCCTCGCTCTCCGAGTTTTCGCCCAAGCTGTTCGACCTCATCAGCGATGTCATACAGCATCCTGCCTACCCGGAAGATGAAGTCAGGCTGGCGAAGGAGAACGAGATTCAAGGTATTCGCGCGGGCCGCGCCGACCCAAACTTTCTCGCCAACGAGCGTTTGCAAAAGGCCATCTTCGGCAACCACCCTTACGGCTTCGTCGTGCCCGATGAAAAATCCATCAACGCCCTGACACGCGAAAACCTGAAGACGTTTGCCGCCACTTACTACGCGCCGAACAACTCTTTTCTGGTCATCGTCGGAGACTTCAACCCAGACACCATCAACGGCCAAATCGAAAAAGCGTTCGGCTCATGGAAGAATCATCCCGTGCCCGCCGAACCGCTGCCGCAACTGCCCGCGCGCGACAAGCGGCAGATTTATTTCATCCACCGCCCCGAATCGGTGCAAGCCACAATCTACATCGGCAATGCTTCTTTCCCGCGCAAAGGCCCGGACTACTTCGCCCTGCGCACCGCCGATACCATCCTCGGCGGCTCCTTCTACTCGCGCCTGACCCGCAACATCCGCGAGGCCAAAGGCTACACCTATTCGCCCTTCAGCTTTTCCTCGACCAAAGCGCAATCGGGCTTCTTTATGAGCGGCGCTTCCGTTCGCAACGAAGTGACTGGAGTGACGCTGCTCGAAATATTTTATGAGTTGGATAGAATGCGCGTCGCGCCCGTGACGGATGAAGAACTGGCGGCGGCCAAGGCTTACAGCAACGGCAACTTTTCGGTTGAGCTTGCCAGCCAAGCCGGACTCGCCGGACGCATCAGCACCGTCTATCTCTACGACCTGCCAAAAAACTTTATCGAGGACTTTCGCCCCAAAATCGAAGGACTCACCGCCGCCGACATCCAAAGAGCCGCGTCCAAATATTTCGATACCTACCGCGCGGCAGTCGTCATCGTCGGTGACTACGACAAGGTCAAAGACCAGATTACGCCCTTCGGCGATGTCACACTCTTTGATGCCGAAGGCAACACGATAAATAAAAAGTAAAAAGGTAAAAGGTAAAAGGCAAAAGTGCGGGGAAGCCAGCTTTTAATACAAGTGGCTTTCCGCCTTCCTTTTACCTTTTACCTTTTACCTTTTGCCTTCTCCGATGGCGTTGGCTAGCCGCGCCCATTCTGCGAGCGATAATGTTTCGGCTCGCCGCTGGGCTTCGATGTGGGCTGCCTTGAGCGCCGCATTTGTTCCACCGCTGTGTTCGATACGCGAGCGCAAGTCTCCCGCCGCGGCGCGCAGGTTATTGAAGATTGTCTTTCGCCGTTGTGCGAAGCCCGCGCTGACGACCTGCCAGAGCAGCGCCGCGTCTTTCACCTCCGCTGCGATGCCGGGGCGCACTCTCAAGCGCACGACCGTACTCGTCACTTTCGGAACGGGACGAAACGAGCCGGGCGCGACATCGAAAAGTTTTTCCGCCTCGCAATAAGCCTCGACCAGCACGGAGAGAAAACCGCGCTCGCTTCCGCCCGGCGGCGCTGTGATTCTCTCGACCACCTCGCTTTGCAGCATCAACACCATCTCGCTCAAACAGCCACGCTGCTCAATCAAGCGTTGCAGGATAGCGGTCGAAATATAATAAGGAAGATTGGCGACAACGCGCGCTCTGGCAGCGGGTTTAATCAGCGCACACAAATCCTCCACGAGCGCGTCGCCTTCAACCAATTCAAAGTTTGCCCGCCCGCCAAAACGCTCACGCAAGAGCGGCACCAATTCCCTGTCAAACTCGACGGCGACGAGGCGGCCCGCCCCTTCTACCAAACGTGCGGTCAAAGCGCCACGGCCCGGCCCAATCTCCACCAGCGTCTCATCAGCGCGCACTCCTACCTCGCGCACGATGCGCTCAATCACGCCCTCGTCCACCAAAAAGTTTTGCCCAAGACTTTTCTTCGCCCTTAGCATTAAAAACAGTGATGAGTGATGAGTGATGAGTAAGAACCTCTTTCTTTCACTCATTACTCATTACTCATCACTCATCACTTTCTTCCGGTAGCCTGTGATTTCGATGTCGTTGCCGTGTTGTGTGATTTCGACATCGTGAAGGTTGACGGCGTCGATGATTTTTTCTGCGCCGTTGCCGCCGATGGCGGGGGGCGCACTTGTGCCGCCGATAATCATCGGGGCGATAAAGAAGCTGAATTTATCCACCAGCCCTTGATCGAGAAACGCGCCCGCGACCGTCGCGCCGCCTTCAATCAAGACGCTTTGCAGAGAGCGCACGGAGAGTTTGCCCAACACGGCGCGAAGGTCGCGCCCGCCGCTGCTACCGGCAATAATCTCAACGCCCTGTTCAACGAGCGCCCTCGCAGATGAAGAGGCGGCGGCGCGCTCGGAGGCAAAAACAATCAGGGGCGCGTCGCGTGCTGTTTGGGCCAATTGGGAAGCGGGAGAGAGCCGTAAGTTTTCGTCTAGGACGACACGAACGAGCGGGCGGCGGCGCGTTCGGCCAGAGCGGTCCGTCAGCAGCGGGTCGTCTGCGAGAACGGTGCCCGCGCCGACGAGGATTGCGTCATGCTCGTGTCTGAGCGCATGGACGCGGGCGCGAGACCGAGCGCCCGTTATCCAACGCGAGTCATTCGTTCGCGTGGCCGTGCGCCCGTCAAGCGAAGTCGCGAGCTTGAGATGAACGAAGGGCCGGTTCGTGCGTGTAAAGTGCAGATACTTTTCATTGAGGCGCGCGGCCTCACCGGCGCAGAGGCCCACTTGCACTTCGACGCCTGCGGCGCGCAGTTGCGCTAACCCCTCCCCGTTGACCAAAGGGTTCGGGTCGCTGATGGCGACGACCACGCGTTTGATGCCCGCTTTAATTAAGGCTTCGGTGCAGGGCGGCGTGCGCGAATAATGGGCATGGGGTTCGAGCGAAACGTAGGCGGTCGCACCGCGCGCTAGCTGCCCGGCCTGTTCGAGCGCTAACTTTTCGGCGTGGGCCAATTGCTCGTAAACGTAGAAGCCTTCACCGACAATTCTGTTTTCGCCGCCTGTGATAACGCATCCGACGAGCGGACTCGGGCTGACTTGGCCCACCCCGCGCGCCGCCAACTCAAGAGCGCGCCGCATCATCGCATGGTCGGCCTCGCTCCACACGCCCGCCGAATCGCTGGTGATAATCTCCTGCACGGCTGATAAAAGTTTAAAATTCCGAGTTTAAGGTTTCAGGTTTGCAGCTTTGACTTGAAACCTGAAACCTCCTAATCAAAGAGGCTGTCTACATACTGCTGCGGTTCGAAGACGACGAGGTCGTCAACTTTCTCACCGATGCCTGCGTAGCGGATAGGTAAGTTTAGCTCCTTGGCGATGGCGACGGCGATGCCGCCCTTGGCCGTGCCGTCGAGTTTGGTGAGAACGATGCCCGTGACGCCCGCGACCTTCAAAAACTGTCGCGCCTGTTCGAGGCCATTCTGTCCGGTCACGGCATCAACCACCAGGAGCGTTTCGTGCGGCGCGCCTTCAACCTCGCGGCCCGCGACGCGTTTCATCTTTTCCAGTTCGGCCATCAGGTTCGACTTGTTATGGAGGCGTCCGGCGGTATCAACGATGAGCACGTCGGAGTTACGCGCCTTCGCGGCTTTCAACGAATCGAAGAGGACGGCTGCCGGGTCGGTTCCCTGCTTCTGCTGTATGAGCGGCACGCCCGTGCGTTCGGCCCAGATGGCTAATTGGTCGGAGGCTGCGGCGCGGAAAGTGTCCGCCGCGCAAATCAGAACGTCGTTGCCCTCGGCCTTAATGCGTTGGGCCAGCTTGCCGATGGTCGTCGTCTTGCCGACGCCGTTAACGCCGACGACCATCATCACATAAGGCGTGACATCTTCGGGCGCGCTTGTCTCGGAAGCGACACCGTTATCCGCTGAAGCTTGCAGAATTGAGAGCAACTCATCCTTAATCGCTTGCTTGAGCGCGGCGATGTCGCCTATTTGCTGGCGGGCGATTCCGTTGCGCACGGTTTCGAGAATGTGCAGGGTGGTGGCGACGCCTATGTCGGCGGCGATGAGCGCTTCTTCCAGTTCGTCGAGCAAGGCGGCGTCAATCTGCTTGCGGCCTTGGAAGACCGTATCAATTCTCTCGGAGAGCGACTCGCGCGTCGCGGCCACAGCGCGGCGAAAGCGTGCGCCAAATTCCTGTTCGAGCGCGGCTTCTTCGGCCTGTAGCTCCTCAATCGAGCGGTCGAGGCCGAGAATGGAGGTCTGAAAGGGCGAGCGCGAGGGAACAGGTTTTTGCGCGCTGGCGGGTTTGATAGGCTCTTGTGCCGTGGGCCGCGCAGGTGGCTCAGCGGGAGCGACTGGTTGTGGTCTATCGCTAATGCTTTGCGTCTCGCGCGCCGGGGGCGGCGTCGGCGCAGCACCAGTCACGACTGGCTCAAGCGTTGGCGGCGCAGGTTGGATGGGCGCGGTTTCGGTTTGCGATAAAGCGGCTGGTCGCTCTAGTGGCGGGGGCTGAGCGGCGGGTGGTGGTGCGGCCTCTGCTTTCGTCTCGTGCGCCGTCGCAGGCTCGTTGAGGCCGAGCGTGATGTATCGTTCCTTATTCTTGCGTTTCCAGAATGCCATGAAATAGTTTGCGGCCCTTGCGTTTGAAAGTTAGAAATTTAAGAGAAGATTATAAGCGTAAGTGCGGCGTGAGGACAAAAGCGCGGGTGGTCGCGGGAAATGAAAGAGGGCTGGGCAGCTAACTTCAAAGTTAACTGCCCAGCCCTGTTTGTTATTCATCCGGCTCTGAGAGAAGAAGATTTGCCGCACGAAGCACGGCGCTCATCTTCTCTCAAGAGCGAGGGACTACTGCGGAAGGTAGGTGTAGGTTGCCGGAGCCGGTTGGTCTCCGCCAGCGCCACCTAAGTTCTCAAGCCGGCCCGTATTGGTGTTGCTCTGAAGGATGAACCAATTGCCTTCATTTGAGCGATAGACCGCAAGGTCGCTCTTGCCGTCGCCGTCGTAGTCGCCGGGAACGGGAGTGTCGGTCGCATTACCCCAGCTCTTCACGGTGGTCGTGTTGGTCGAGCTGTTGATGATGTACCAATTGCCTTCGGCGGCACGCCAGACGGCGATGTCGTCCTTGCTATCACCATCATAGTCAGCCGGAACGGGCTTGTCGCCGCCGACGCCCCAGCTCCTAACGGTCACACTGTTGGAACCGCTGTTGATGATGTACCAGTTGCCGTCAGCTTCGCGCCAGACGGCGAGGTCGGTCTTGCCGTCGTTGTCGTAATCTGCGGGCACGAGCTTATCTGTGCTCAGACCCCAGTTGCGAACGACGATGGTGTTGTTGGAACTCTGAAGGATGTACCAGTTGCCCTCGTTCCCACGGAACACAGCAAGGTCTGCCTTGCCGTCGCCGTCGTAATCGCCAGGCACGGGAACGTCGCCGCTTTGGCCCCAGTTGCGAACCACAGGAGTGTTGCTGACGACTTGCTTGGAGGTTTGCAGGATATACCAGTTGCCCTCGCTTGCACGCCAAACAGCAACGTCAACCTTGTTGTCGCCGTCGTAGTCTCTGGGAACCGCGATGTCGCCCAGAGCGAGACGACCCCAATCGCCTTCGATTCTACGGAAGCCGCCCATGCTGTTGATGACGAACCACTGGCCCGTGGTGCCGCGCCAGATGGAAACGTCCGTCTTGCCGTCTGTATCGAAGTCCGCACGCTGTTTGAAGATGGGCGCGACGGAAATCTGCCAGATGCCGCGACCGTGTGTGGCGATGCGGAGCACGCGAATGCTCGGGTCGTTGCGCGCCTGAAACTCCATGTCGAAGACGGCCACGCGCGGCAAGCCTTCGCTAAACGGCTGCCAGCTTGCGCCCGCATCGATTGAGCGATAGACGCCGATGTCCGTGCCCGCGTAGACATGGTTCGAGTTCTGCGGGTCAACGACGATGGTGTTGACGGGAACGTCAGGGATGCCCACGCCGGCAGCCGTCCACGTTGTTCCGGCATCGGCGAGGTTGGTGGTCTTGAAGATGTGCTGGCCTGCGGGTAAACCGAAGCCATTGAGCGTGACGTAGGCCGTGTAAGGCGCTGTGTTGTCGTTCGGGTCAATGATGGCGCGCGAGATGAAGACATTTGGAATCGTGTTACCGGCATCCAAATTCGCCATCGGGTTAGCGCCCGTCGAAGTGCCGAAGATTGCACCGGTCGATGAACCGATGATGCGCACGTTATCGTTCTGCCAAGAGATGCCGATGGCGCTTATCGGCGATGTCATCGCCTGGCTGACGCCGGGCATGGTGTCGCCTCTGTTGGCGGAGCGGTAGAGCCTCGTCGTGCCATAGTAGACGGTGTTGGGATTGCCCGGCCCCTGGACCAACGGAGCGTAGAAGAGCGTAGCTTCCGAACAACTGATACCGTTGTTCGACGAGCCGCTGAGGCAGCCGTGGAAAGTGGGCCAGCCCGTCGCGCCCGGGTCAATCTCGGAGCGGTTGTTGGCGCGGACAAACAACGCCTGCGTGCCGCCCTGATTGAAGTAGGTGTGATAGGCCGTGACGTTGGTGGTATCGGTGGCGTTCTGGTCAATCACCGAATAACCGCCGTCGCCGAAGTCACCTAGTTTCCAGTTGTTTTCCGGCTGAAGGAACGGCGTGCCGTTATCCTGCGTGCCGCCAATCATAAAGTTGCGGTCGGTCGGGTGCGTGGAAATGTCCACAAACTGCGTGGCGCTGAAGCCTGTGTTATTGAGGCTCGTCCACGTCGCGCCGCCGTCGTTCGAGCGCCAGACGCCGCCGTCGTTGCCGTGATAAACGACCAGCGGATTTGACGGAGCAAACTCGATGGCGTGCGTATCCGGGTGCAGCCCGACGGATGCTTTGACGAAGTTTGTGCCGTCAACCGAACGCTTGTTCGGCGTCTGTAAGGCATCGTAATCGCCGGAGCCGCCAATCAAAACGTTATTCGGATTGGTAGGGTCAACGGAGATAGGCATGTCATAGAAACACTGGCCGCCACAGAAGCCTGTCGCCGTCGGCAGGGAAAGCGGAGCCCAGGTCACGCCGCCGTCAATTGACTTCTTCACCTCGCCGCCGCTAGAGCTTTCGAGCGCCGCGTAAACAGTCACGATGCCCAGAGTTTTGTTAATGGCAATCTGCGTGTTACCCCAGAGGATGAGGCCGGGCAGCGTCTTGGTGAAAGTGATGGTGGTGGGGTCTGCGGCCAGCGCGTTCGTTGAGCGCCAGACACCATCGTGGCCG
>CAZEZJ010000077.1:0-2004 GCA_964516695.1 uncultured Blastocatellaceae bacterium | reverse complement strand
GTATTGAGAGAGTCAACTGCTCCGACCAGCAGTGTATTCGGATTGCCCGGCTCAAATTCCAAATCATGGACCGGAAGGTTGGCGCCGGGATTCAAGCCCGTGCCTGTCGCGCCGGCGATGTTGAGCTTCGTGAAGGTGGGGTTCGCTGACTGCGCGTTGGTCGAGCGAAACACGCCGCGTGCCGTGTTGCCGATGCCAGCCGAACCGGATTGAATCATACCGTTGCCGCCGGAGGTGGTGGCAACAAAGATGACGTTGCTGTCGTTCGGGTTCACGATAACTTTAGGAATGCCGCGACCGTTAGCCATCAACCCGGTCGAGGTGTTGGTGGCCGTGTTGAAGGGGCCTTCGAGAACTGGCTTGGTCTCAGCGTTTCTGATTCTGTAGAGGCCGACGCCGAAGAACTGGCCGCCGCCAAAACCGCCCTCGCCCGTGCCGACAAAGAGCGTGTTCGTATCATTAGGGTCAATCGCCACCGAGCCGATAGCCAGCGTGAGCGCGTTGTCCATGATGGCAACCCACGTTGCTCCGCCGTCGAGCGTGCGATAGAGTCCGCCCTGAGCCGTGCCGACATAAACGATATTCGGGTTGGTCGGATGCACCGCGATGGTGGTCACGCGACCGCTGACAGGCGTGCTGACGCCTGTGGTCTGCCCGTTCGGAATAGGAGCGGGGCCGATTTGCGTCCAGCTCGTGCTGTTGATTTGCGGCCCGCGCTGAGCGGCGTCGCGCTGGATAGCGCTCTGCTGGCGCAGGGCGGCTTCCTGCTGTTGGAGCGTGCGAACAGCATTCTCGCGGATTTTATTGCCGTCGACGCCATCCGGGAACGGAAGGCCGCGCAGCTTATTAACCATTTCGTCGCGCCGGCGCAGATATTCCGCGCGAAACGCATTCGTCGGGCTACCGGAGCGCATCCTAAAATCGGCGTCCATTTCTGCGTACAAATCCTGCGCGGCGGTAGAGTCCTGCACTTTGAGCAGGTCGCTCGGCTTGCGCGCGGCGGTCTGTTTCTTTGTAGTTTTCTTGTCGGTCTGCGCGCTGGCAGGCAAGATGAATGACGACAACAGCAGTACGGCCATCATCATCAGGGCGAATTTCTGTCTCATTACTGAATTACTCCTGGGTTAAGCAAAAGGGTTTGGTAAATCGGCCTGAAGCTATCAATTAAACATCGGGGTTTCAGGCACGGCATTGGGGGTTTGCTGTCAGACTCGTGGACACTCTTAAGGACAAAGCTGGGGCTAAAACGAAACGCCATAGTTTTTGCTTATGTGCGCCCGGCGCTTTATCCGTGTAAAAGGATGCCGCCGGTTGTCACTAACGCCCAACCGATGGCAGCAGCGTGGTCTTTGTATTCAGTTTACTACGAGTAGAAGTTGAAACTGCCTGTAGGGGCCGGATCAAGCGGTTCTATCAGACATGCGACGGATAAAATAGGATGATTCTTCACAAATGTCAAACCGAAAACGCGTTTATTTGGCCGCAGAAACCTGATTTATTTTACGGGTTTCTCATTCCCGGCGTTGGGGTTGGGCGCACGGGCGGCGGCGCGTCTTCAGCCGGGTTATAAACTCTAATGACGGGCTGACTTGTGGCGGCGGGTTTGGCGGCTTCGGTCGCGGTATTGGTGTTTGATGGTGGCGTGCGCGGGCGGCTCCGGCGGCGCGGGCGCGGGCGTCGTTTTTTGCCGGTACGAGTTTGGGCGGCGTCGCTGAAGGCCATTGGCGCGGCGGTCGTCAAATGCGAAGCAGCAGCGATGAGCGGCGCGTCGAAGAGCAGAGCAGAACAGATGAACGGAAGGCTGATTAAGAATAGTTTCGCGCTCTTCGTCAACATTGACACGTCCTCCCGGCTCAAGATTCATCAATATAGGTTAATGATGAATTTGTAGGCTATCGGGAGTGTGAAGTCAATCCGGCAAATGATTCCGCGCTTTATAGGGAGAAGCTTCGCGCGGCTCAGGTAGCGACGAGCGTGGCCTGTTTGCTGGCACCGGTGGTTTCC
>CAZEZJ010000076.1:0-16110 GCA_964516695.1 uncultured Blastocatellaceae bacterium | reverse complement strand
CGGACTTTGCCGGTTCGGGAAGAACAATAATTACATTGGGGGAGTCGTTAGGGGCGAAGCCCGGAAAACAGAGTGCGTGTCTGAAACCAAATACCGGCTCCCGAAGCACTGTCACTTTTGCCCGCCGCGGGAAATGCCAAAAAATACTCAGATTCGGATGCTCATGGCAGTGATGCGGAGAAGATAGCTCTTCCTCGGTAGGAATGTTTTTGAAGTCGCAGCAAATGATGCGGTCCGGCGCGGGCGGGATGCAGGGATAACCGCCACTTTGATTGGTGAACCATTCGTTCCAGGCGCTGCCGGTGTGCCGTGTGTAGTCGAAAGCACTCTTGGACCACAACCAGAGTTTGACTTGCGCGACTCCGTTGCCGCTCATTCCTGCAACGGGAGCCCACGAACCATATAAGTCACCGACAGCGGGTTGCGTGTCGCTTTTGCGCGCGATGAGCGTCCACGCGCCGCCGCTAAATTCGTGTAACTCAATCGCGCGCAGCGAATACTCGACCTCGAGCGGGCCTTCCTTCTTTTCCGTATCGCCAATCCATTCGCTGGGTGGATCGACAAAGTTGACGTTTGTTCCCACGAACGCGCGATCATGGACCGCACGACCAAACGTGATGTGAGGACGACAATCGAGCGGCACGACCGGCGCATCGGCTGGCGGCGCGGCCGCCTCGATTGCGGCCAGCACCGAATCTGAAACAGCGCCTTCGTTAAGAAAGCCGTCGCCGTCAGTGTCGTAAACAGGCGTGAGCAAATTCGGGCGGACGAGGGGCCAGCTCGTCGTAGTCTTGAAGTGCTCGACTGCGATCTCTTTGAGTGGCAGCGGGAGCGGCGGCACGTCACCTTCCGGTCCCCACTCAAGCTCGATACTCTGCTTGAAATCGGGAAGCGGCCAGGGCAATCCGATCCCCACCGAGAAATTGGCGACAAGATGATGTGGATTGAAAACGTCAGCCGCGAAGTTAGCATCAACGGTTAACGTCACGCCAAAACCGAAGACTTTGAGCGCCGCTTCGCCGTGTAGCGACAGATCTCCATGCAGGTAGATAGGTTTTCGACTGATGACGACGTTTCCTTCGATCCACGCCGCGACACTGACGGAGAGCGGGCCGAACTTCCATGATTCGATGAATCCGGCCCACGCGCCAAACGCGAGTTGCCGTGCATCGAGCATTAAGTAGGCATTCGCTTCAAGCAGTCGAAAGACCTCGGCTCGAATGCGTTGTTCAGGCGGCTCTTTTTCACCGAAGTAAATATGCCAAGCGCCGGGGTCACTGAAATCAAAGAAAGCTTCGATGATGCCGCCGATCTTTATGAGTTCAGCGTTGTCGCCGTACTGGTAGTCGGCGGCGAGATTTACTTGGTAGGTGCCTGCGCGGCCGTCGAGTACGGAGAGGGCGCGAAACATTGCTTGCTCGCTGAGCTTGGCGCGTTCCTTGAGCAGGTTGGCGCGTCCTTCCATCAGCAGGATTGGACCAGGAAAGACGATGATGAATAGAAACTTACCGGAGAAGCTGTAACCGTTATCGGCAACCGTGCCGAGCGTGACGCCGGCACCGAGCGCCAGACTGTCCTTTGACGGTCCCCACTTGGTGCTCAAATCGGAGACACCTTCAACGGGGCGCATGTACCAGCCGGGCGAACCGTCTGGATTTTCAAACCATCCTTCGGCCGGCAGCTTGTTTGGCTCCATCGCGAGGGCGAAGAGACCGGCCATGCCGTAGAGGGCCAAACCCGTTCCGCCCAGCGGAATTCCCGCGGGCAGTTCTACGCCGAGAAAGATCGCGAAGAAGTTGGACCGAGCAGCGCCCGTGCCGGCGGTGCCAACTACGAGCTGCGCGTCCAATTGCATGTCGAGCGAGATGAGGTCGAGCTTGATGTCGCCGTCGAAGCGATGAATGTCTCCGGGCAGTTCGCGATAAGAGATCTCGCCTTTGAATTGCAAAACCTCAGGTATTTCAAACTCGACACCGACGCCGTTGAGCGACATCTTTATGTCGCCATCGTCGTACCACGTTAGCCGCAATCCTTCGACTGACGCGCCGGCAGTGAATCCATCAACCAGCTTGAGTCCACCTGAGAACCCGATCCATTTGCCTTTGCCGTCTTCAGTTTTTCCGAAGCCGAGTTTAGTGACTTCAAGCTTGAAGCCATGAAAGTCGAGAGCGTATTGCTCGCGCAGGTCCAGCCATCCGCCGTCGAGACGCACGTTGCCCTCAGAGTCGATTGAAAGCTCTTTGATTTGAAATTTCGGCCACTCCAAACCCGCGATGAGCGGCGTAATCGAGCCACTGAGCTTGGTGGTGAAGACGCCGCTTCGCAACTCAAGCCCAATGCTATCAACTTCGATTTCGAGAAGGTCCTCTTTTCTTAACGTCACAAGACCCGTATCTGTGTTGATTGAATCGCCGGCTTCAGCGACTCCGGTGACAGTTGCGTTGAGGCTTCCGTCGAGGTTAATGCCGATGGCGACGTTGACCCGCTTGTCGAAGAAAGGCAATAGCAACTCGCCTGTGATTCCCGCCTCCTGAAAAGCGTTCTGCTTGAACTCAAGCGCCACCGCGGCGACTCCGAAAGGGACGCCGAATAACGTGCCGGCTCCATCGCCCTTGTAGCTCTTCGTCGCCGCATCAAAATTAAAGCCATAGACTGCTTCGAGCCGGCCACTGACCCCGCCTGAACCGATGGCCGCGTTGCGCAGCACGAGCGAATCAGGCGCCAGTTCGGGCAAGCCCTCGGGCAATTTGATTTTCGCCTCGCCAATGAAGACGCCGAGGAAGCCTTCATCAAAGCCAGCGCCGAGAATCTCAAGAGGAGTGTCCGTACGCGAGAGACTAAGAAGCACGTTTTCCGCGGAAAGGACCACTCCGCTACTTCCGATCATGACTGGCCGCAGTGAGAAGCGATCAAAGCCCTGCACTCGAATGTCGAAATGGTGGTCGATAGAGACCGAGCCGGTGACAGCTATTTCCGCATAGGGAGGTGCGGTTGCTCCCTCGGATTCCGGCACAGGTTTTAGGATTGAGGGAGGAAACCGCAGTGCGAGTTGAATCTCTTCCGCGCTGAGTTGAAAACCTTCCTCCCCGAGATAGACCATGAGGCGAAAACTGGTGAGACCACCGCCGGTAGCTCCGCCGAGCACGAGCTTTGTGCCCTGGAGTCCCGGGATTTCTACGCTTAGCTCGTGAGGGACGACGATAGTGATACTAAAGCCGATGCCATCGCCAACCGGGAACAATTCATAGTCAGTGAAATAGAGGTCTGACATTGCCTCCTGTACGCTTTGTCCATCGACAATGACCAGGTCAACGGGCCACGAGTCAGGAGGAACTAAATCTGTAATTGGTGTCAGAACTCTCTTAGTGGTCTCCATATTTAGACCTCACGGACCGAGCGGATCCACTAGCGACCACCCGAGGGTGTAGTCGTCTCCGGGATTCTTCATGTAATAAGGAACGAGGCGAGAACTCTTTGGCGGATTACGCATCAGGTTGAGCGCCCCCGCAAGATTACTCAATCTCGGGTCAGTAGGTGGAAGCCGCAAGTGCTCTGCCCAGAGCTGAATTCGTAAATCTCTGGCAAACTTGCGCGCTCCCTCCTCAATCTGACCATCGAGTGTGAAAGCGGTTAACTCATTGTCGTGAGTCAGGCTTCTGCGGTTCACATTAGCGGAGCCAATGGAGGCGAAAACGTCATCGATGATGATTAGTTTGGAGTGAATAAAATAATCGGCGTCTCGCACGTACATGACGCTGACGTTTTGGTTCTTCATCAGCTCCTTGAGGAAGAGATAGCGTGCTCGGTCGTATCCTTCCTGGTCCGCGAAGACCCTAAAATCATGAGCTACTTCGGGAATGACAAGAACAATGTGCTTTGGGGGCATGTTGTTGATGGCGGTGAGCAACTCGTCCCTCAACATCGGCGCTACCATATACTGATCTTCGATATAGATGTAACGTTGCGCGCGCCGAATTGCCTTTTTGATTGTGGCCCATATAGTTCGGTTTTCATTCGCAAAGGGAAGGAAACCAGAACCATACGTTTGAGCAATCTGGACAAAGTGAGTGGCGCTGGGAGGAGTCTGCGAGAGCGGCTTGACCGGCGCCAGTTCCGGCGCCACAGCGTCAATATCAAAGAACTTATCTAGAGAATCTAAGAGATGATTAGCATCAATGTAGTGATACGACATCCACCGGTCGATAAAGGTCTTTACGACATCGTTTATCGCAGGACCTAAGACTCGACATTGAATGTCGTGGTATTTCGTGTCGGTTGGCAGGTGCTTTGGACCATCGAGCCGATTTGAGTACAAATCAATTCCACCCAGGAAAGCGACTGTCCCCCTTGAGTTATGCACGATTGCGCACTTTATATGGTGACTTCCTGCTGTGGAGTGTTCTGCGTCGAGTACTGCGCGTCCGTTAGATAGAGAATCGATAAAAGCTACTTCCTCTGTATTTATGGAAGAACCAGTCTGATCCCAGAACATCGCCAGGATAGGGACGCCTTTGTTATTGGCAGCCGTCAGCAGGTCTCTTAACGAAGTCCCAGTTGCGCCCTTGACCAAATTGAAGTCGATAGCGACACGCCATCCAAGCAGGATGATGAAGTGGTTCGGATTGCTGGCCTCCTGGATTTCTCTGACCAGTTGTCCAAAGTAGGCGAAGCCGTCGATCAATGACTCGACGTGGGAATTATGGTTGTACGTTGCCAAGCCGAATTCATACCGCTCACCCGAAAGAGAGATGTGCGGGGCTATTGGAGGATCAGTACTGTGAAACCAGTCGTCAGGATTCACAGACCCTACGACTTGGTGTGCAGGGTGCGAGAGGGTCAACTTCACGTTTTCAGTGGCGCTGGCCTTTGAGGTGTGAGGCGTTAACTTGCGCGCCGGTGGGACACTCACCTGACAAGCATATTGACTCCATCCGGCAGGCGCCACGATGGTTCCGTACTGTTGCTGAACAAGAGGCATAACTACTTTTTGGGTTGTGCCTGGCTCTTCGATGATTGCCTCAAAGGACGACACGAGAGCCGTATTCCACTCGTCGCGAAATGTGATTAGGATTCGGTTTCTGGTGACATTCTCTAACCAGCAATTCGCGATTTGTGCCGGGTCGATGGCCGGCGTGTTATCGCTGAGTGTCGCTGATGCCAACATGTTGAAGAGCACCACGGGATCCAAATAGTTTCTGGTGAGCACAGGGTCTGTCGATGAAGGATGGTCTATGAGCGGAGGAGTGGTTCTGATCTCAATCCCAAACTTAAAAAAGCCTGACGCGAGATTCTTATCGCTCACATTTCCCAACGCGTGTCCCACATTAAGCCCGGCTTCGACAATTGGAATCTGAATATTCCCGGCCAGAAAGTCGGCTTTAAGCAACTCGAAATCGACATCCATTAGTTCAGTTACGTGCAGATCATAGAGCCGGCAGGTCTTCTTTAGCATGAAATATATATCGATGTTTGAGATGAGGGAGGTTGGGTCAACGCCGTGATAGATGATTTGTTTAGGTGTTTCGATTCGCGCAGCGGCGCAAAGGCGTGTAAGTTCTCTCATTTCCCTCGGGCCCGGAACAAGTTCGACCACAAGAGGTGACAGAGGGTCACCACTAGGGAAACCGGCCTGCGTTCCGATGACGCGCAAGAAGCCATTGCACACCACACGCAGAGTTCGAAATTTCTGCGGTTGAATCTCCGCGATTCCAAGCCACAGAGTTTCCGAGAATCCTGAATCTAAGATTGGCTCTCCGGCGGCGCGGCCCCATGGTCCAAAGGCGCGCTTTTCCTGATAGGTCATCGTCACAGGTTGGACCAATGGCGGTGTTTCCACAAACATTGAAAAGAGCGGCACGCTTCACACCTCCAAGTCGCTGAAGTCCCGATTTACGTTTTCTTTCTCATCTCGCACACGGATGCGATAGAGGTATGTACGACCGTCTTCCCTGGTCTTATCCAGTACTTCATGAGAGCCGGCGGTTAGCCACGAGGTCAGATTTGTCCAACTCTGTGCAAATTGAGAGCGCCGCTGGACCAGCGGACGGTGGGTGGAATCATTGAGTGTCCAGCGGAGCATGACTCCTTCGTCGGTTGTGATTGGCGGCTCCCATAGGGGCGGCGCCGGGCGGCTGTCGTCATAGGCCTGAACGGTTATCGAGGGCGTAGGTGCTGAGACATTTCCTGCGTCATCGACCGCCACTGTTCGATAATAAAGGGGCACGAGAGCAGGTACGTTCTCATCTGTCCATTCGATTGTCGCCGGCCGAGTTTCTGGAGCAGCCGTGACCGCTATCGAATGAATATGAGTCATCTGTCGCAGATGGCGTGCGGCGTGTTCGCTCTCGGTGCGGTAGATGCGGTACTCGACGAGGTCTGGTTCGCGGTTTGAGGCCCACTTAATAGTGACCTGACGGTCGCCGCCCCGCACCTTGGTTATCACCGGCGTGCGCGGCGGGACGACATTGGGTAACCAGACGGGCGGACTGGAGAGACTCAACGAACTGCGATTGTGAGCGCCGTCAATATAAGCTGCGCGGTAGAAATAACGATTGGTTGAGCGCCCATCGAGTGTGTCGATGTAAGCGCGCAACGATGAATCAATCGCGAAGCCGGCTGTATTGTCTGGTCCAAGACGGTTAGCGTTGCTCGGATCATTCGGATCAAGCGGCAGAATGGTGATTTGCGTAAATGCGCGTTCGCTGCTTGGCAACCCAGCCAAAGCACGCAACCCATCGTTTGAAAGCCCACGGTAATAGACCATCGCCTTCGCCTTGTCCGCATCGTGGTTGAACGTGTTGAGATGGTTCAACTCGTTCGCCACTTGCGCACGCTTGGTGGCGTCCCACTCGGCCGGAAAGAGATGCGTATGATTCGGATCAACATTTGAAGAATCGGTAGCGCGGCGCTCCCAGTCGGTTTGAAAAAGCGTGTCATCAAGCGCGCGGAAGATATGCGTTTTTAGGTTGGCTGTGGGTATCCAGCGATAAGTGTAGAAAGAGTGGCTGTGATAATCGGCCGGCGACGCGAAAACGCGTTCGGAATCCAGCGGCACAGGCGGAGGCAGAGGCGCGTCGCGCTTGACGACAAAGATTTTGAAAGGCGCGCTAACCGGCCCTTCGTTGCCAAAGCGCTGCGCGCCGCCCCACGCGCCGCCGGTCCATTTTGGATCGTCGAGAGTGTGCGTCTTGTCGTCGGCTGCACTGACGCCGACGTGCGCATACCTGATTGGTTGGGCGAGGGAAGTCGCCAGCATCTGGGCCGTGTCACCACTGACAGTTACAATCAATTCATACTTGCGGAGCGGGCGTCCCTCACCATCAACTGCCTGCGTCACATGTTGATTGAACGGCACCACGTGGAAACGCTCCTGCCACGAAAGAGGAACAGCGAAGTCAGTGAAGAGTGGAAAACGAATTCCGTAAGGAGTATTTGCGCGGTCGTCTTCCTCGTAGACGTGGTCGAGGACAAGCTCCGTCTGCGAGTTGATAGCGTTAATCCGGTAAACGGCAAACTGGCCCACGATTTTGAAAGTCATGCCCACGAGTCGCGAGGTCCAACGCGTGTTTGTTCCCTTGACGACATTCGAGCCGCGCCCTACTGAGACGCTGCCGGTGTTGTAGACCTGTGGAATCGTCACGGTGCAGGGTGAGCTTGCCTGTGGACTGGCTTTGTCGTCGCCGCCGATGTTTTTGACGCGGAGCGTGAGCGGTGTCGCTGCGTCATTCGCAACAATATTGAAGGCGTTTGCGCCAACGCGTAGCCAGGCACCGGCGAAAGCGTCAGCGCCGTAAGAATTGACCATGTCGGTTCGGACCAGGCTTTCAGTATCACTGGCAACCACTTCAGTGATGCGACCGAATAGAGAGTTCAGATGATTCGGATGGAGGTAAATGCGAAACTCGCGCGTGTCAAGCGCCTGTCTCATGTGGGCCTCGGTCCAACGCCAGCGCACACGCAAACCAATAACATTCTCCTGCTGGCCCACGCTGTCGAACCAGGCGTTGTAGAGCGCGTCTCTGACCAGCATCGGGTCCTTCGGGTCGAGCGCGTAAGCTTCGACGGCGTGTGGCGCGGGTGGTCCAATCTTGTCGAGCAGTCGCACGGCGGAGGGATGTATCTCGGTGTCGGCGGGTGGATTCTGGTAATACCAAGGCCGCGGTCGAGGCTCGGGCGCCCACTGAAACCAATGTGCGTCTGCACTGTTCACACTGTGACGGCCGAAGATGTCGATGCCGCTAACACGATAGCTGTACCATCCATCGCTGAGTCCGCTATCGATAAAGTGGAGCGAGAAGGGCGGCCAGTCAGAAGGCCGTGCTGGTGCAACGCCGGGAGTGAAAATGGAATCCGCTACGAGAATAGGCTCACGCGTGACCGGTTCGTAAATACCGGGCGCGTCGGAAATGCCACGTTTGCTACGCCACACGAGATACATCAGCGCCGCGCCGGGTTTGATAACGCCAGGCGCCAAGAGTTCCAAGTCCCAGCGCACGCCAGCGTTGTTCGTGCCGTCAATAATGTTGTTTTTTGCGAACGGCATTGTGCTACCCGGTAGTGCGTAGCAGCGGACGTTTTCAGGAGGCGCCAGCGGCGCTGCGGGTTGGAGACGCTGAGCGAAGACGATATAGCCGTCCACATTGCTGAAACCTTCTGCCTCGATAACATCCAAAACCGTTTCAGCATTGCCATTGCCGACGCTTTTGTGAGCAGCGACTATCAGGTAGTCGAACGCCTCATCTTGAGACACCGTCCTGTCTACCCAATACAGTCCGACCATCTGCGCCATTGCCGGATGCAGCGCAGCACTCAAGACGAGATCGAGCGGATACTGTTGCATGTGTGGCAAATCGATTTCCGAGTTTGAAAATATGGCTGTTCCTTCCACGGAAGAACTCCGGTTCGCCATTGAAACGCCGTTTGGCCCATCCTCCACCAAATCGACCAAACGTTCATGTAACTCAGCGAAAGATGCGGCCCAGACATCAGTTGGTCCATAGAGCACACGGTCGAGGGCCAATCCTTCCGAGATGTTCTGATTTGTCCCTTGCGGGTCGCAGGGATAATTCGGATGCCTGACAGGCAAACTCATCGGGTACCTAAAGCCCGGTACTTTTTTCCAGCCACGCGTTGCAAGCGGCGAGGTGAGCTGAAGACAGAGTTCTACGAGTGCCGCGTTTGCTCCACTGATTTTTACACCGGAGATTGAGTCGGTCGATAAAACGACTTCGACCATCTCACCGGCCTGTCCCGTCCTTGTCTCTTCAGCCAGCACTACATCGCCCGCCAGCGCTGTGATTGTTACTGTGTCGTTCCCGCGAAAGCCTATCGTCGCTGTGACGCGATAACTCTTCTCCTGCACGAAGTGTGTAAAGTGCAGATGTTTGCGGCCACGCAGGTCCAACTCCCGTCCGGGGCCGGGAAAATCGTCCGTCAAGACGAGAATTGCGTCGCTGTTAAGCTGCCCGTGGGGTGTATTCAAGTGTGGTGCAGTCCACTGCCCTAATGGAAGCTCCCAAAAGAATGTCGATAGACACGCCGCTCTTAACGACTGGTGCGGGCGGCGATAAAGAAAGAAACCGTGCCAGGGGAAACCCAGCTCGCGCCTAAAGCTCCAACGCAGATGAATGCCCTGAACCAACGCGGGCAGCTCGGGATTAGGCTGAGTGTCTCCCTGGACACCTAGACCAATCATCACCAGGTTGTTAGTTTGCAGGGCGATGGCTTCACACTTTCGTATGCAAAGTTGGGCGCTCTGACCCAGATCGTCTTGTCAGATTCGACGTTCTATAACTTCGGTAATTTGACGATCTGCTCTAACCGACGACAGATCGTATGTGGGAATCAGCTTCAGCCAGACTGGATTAAAGATAATAAACTAGCGATTACGATTGTTTGAGGCTCGCTGACCATATGTTGCGTGTTGCAGCCTTATGATTAGTGGCGGCTAGGTTACCGGGACTAGGCGAGGTTGTCAAATTTTTGTTCGGTCGCTCTGAGGCGACCCTTTCTTCGCGCGTTGTGTTGCAGGAATTGCACTGAGGCGAAAGAATGCTTTCCGCTGCTCTCACTTGGGCGGCCATCGAATCATTGCTATCTCTTCTGAATAAATGTGCACAGCGCCCTCTGCTCCTCGCGTTTGGCTTCTCTATAGGTTCACGAATTCATCTTAGCCCGTTCTTTCTCTCCCCAACACACCGCACATAGAATTTTTGCAGAATCGTACAATCATTCGCGAGTATCGTCATACCGCCCTGTATTCTGGAACCCTTAAAATCACAGTGAATCACTAGGGCATAGAAAACCGACGCCTGCGAGACTGAAATGTGTTTGGAGAAAGTTAAGCTGAGCCTACCGGCGGGCCTTGGGGAGAAGAAAGGGAAATAATGAAAAATGTTGTGTTGAATAACGGCGTGGAGATGCCGATTTTGGGCTTCGGCGTTTACCAGATAACTGACGCCGAGGAGTGTGAAAGAAGCGTCTATGAGGCTTTACAGACGGGCTACCGCCTGCTCGACACCGCCGCCATTTACATGAACGAGGAGGCTGTTGGCAGGGCAATCAAAGGCAGCGGTGTCGCCAGAGAGGAAATCTTCGTCACCACTAAGCTGTGGGTCTCAGACACAGGCTACGAGAGCGCGAAGGAGGCTTTCGAAAGGTCTTTACAGCGCCTCCAACTGGACTACCTTGACCTGTACCTGATTCACCAGCCCTACGGCGACGTTTACGGCTCCTGGCGGGCCATGGAGGAGTCATACAAGGAAGGCAGAATTAGGGCGATAGGCGTTAGCAACTTCCATCCAGACCGGCTGATGGACTTGATTGTTCACAACGAAGTAGTGCCCGCGGTCAACCAGATTGAGACGCACCCCTTCAACCAGCAAATCGAAGCCCAACAGTTCATGCAGGAGAACAATGTTCAGCTCGAATCCTGGGGGCCGTTCGCCGAAGGCAAGAACAACATCTTCCAGAACGAACTGCTGCTCTCCGTCGCTGGCAAGTACGGGAAATCGGTCGCTCAGGTAATTCTGCGCTGGCTGATACAAAGAGAAATTGTCGTCATTCCGAAATCAGTCCGCAAGGAAAGAATCATCGAGAATTTCAACATCTTAGACTTCGAGTTGAGTGCCGAAGACATGAAAACAATAGCCACGCTGGACACTAAGCAAAGCCTCTTCTTCGACCACCGTGACCCGAAGATGGTGAAGATGTTGGGAGAAGTAAAACTGAACGCCTAAGAACCCTGCTGCTCCGGTCGGGGGAGGGGATAAAAGAGCTAACAGGATGAAAATGGAGACGTTAGAAAATGAAAGAGAATAAGGAAAAACAGAAATCCGAGAATCAGGAAAATGAGGGCGTTAGCCGGCGTGGCTTTATCGCTCGGATGTCTCTGGTCGGGGCGGGCTTAGCCGCGGCTTCGTTGCCGTGGGGAGCTTCGCAGAATCAGGCCAGTGCCCAAACCGGAAAGCGAAAAAATCAACGGGCGAGTAATACGAAGGCCGCCACGAAACCTTCGATAGGGCGAAGAAGGCTAGGTAGGCTAGAGGTCGCATCAATCGGCATGGGCGTCCAGAATATGAGCCGCAAGTATGAAACGACTGTGCCGTACCGCCCCGAGATGATCAACATTATCCGCGCCGCCTTCGACAGCGGCATCACCTTCTTCGATACCGCCGAAGCCTACGGCCCTCACGAGTGCGAGCGCATTCTCGGCGAGGCCATCCAGCCGTTCCGAGACAAGGTCCAGATAACGTCCAAGTTCGGCTGGAACATCGATCTTGAGACCGGGCAGCGGCGCCCAGGGCTTAACAGCAAGCCCGAGCACATCAAGCGCGTGGTCGAGGGAATGCTCAAGCGCCTTCGCACCGACCGCATAGATCTCCTCTACCAGCACCGTGTGGACCCAGAAGTCCCAATCGAGGATGTGGCCGGCACAGTTCAAGACCTGATGCGCCAAGGCAAGGTTCTGCACTGGGGCCTATCCGAGATGGGACTTCAGACGCTGCGGCGTGCTCATGCCGCGCTGCCGGTCACGGCTGTCCAGAACGAGTACTCGATGCTATGGCGCGGGCCTGAGAAGGAAGTTATCCCGACTTGCGAGGTACTTGGAATCGGCTTCGTGCCTTGGAGTCCCCTCGGCGTGCAGTTCCTCACTGGCTGGATTGATGCGAATACCCGTTTCGCGCCCGGTGACATTCGCGGCGTCGAGTCTCGATTCTCGCCGGAGAATCTGCCGCACAACCTGGCGCTCTTGGAGTTGGTGAAGAACTGGGCCAAACGCAAGCAGGCCACCCCCGCGCAAATCGCGCTCGCCTGGCTGATGGCGCAGAAACCCTGGATCGTGCCGATTCCTGGAACGACAGTGATGGCGCACATGCTGGAAAACAGCGGCGCGGCCGGGGTTCGATTCACACCCTCAGAACTCGATGAGCTGAATGTGGCTGTGAGGGCGATCGAAATCAAGGGGCAGCGCCTGCCGGACGCAGTGTTGGTCTTCTCGGGCGTGGAAGCGCCGCCGAAGAAATAGGAAGTGAAGTTATGAAACTACGAACACTGGGAAGAAGCAGTTATGTCGAGATTTTTAGGGCGTTGAAAAGAATAACTGTTTTGTCGCTGATAATCGCGACAACCATCTGTCTTCTATCTAGTTGTTCTAGGGCGCAGCAACTCTCCGCAAATAATCAGCCGCCGCCCGGTGAAAAGAAGATACTGATTGTGTATCTATCTCGGACCAACAACACCAAGGCGATAGCAGAATTCATCCAGCAAAAGGTGGGCGGCACAATGGTCGCACTCGAATTGGAAACGCCTTATCCGGCTGACTATAACGCCACTGTGCAGCAGGTCGCACGGGAGAATGACACGGGCTATTTGCCGCCTCTGAAGACAAAGATCGAGCGTATCGAACAGTACGATTTTGTGTTTCTGGGCTTTCCGACCTGGGGGATGCGGCTGCCGCCGCCCGTTAAGAGTTTTCTCAGTCAATACAGCCTGAAGGGAAAGACAGTTATCCCATTCAACACGAATGCGGGGTATGGCGAAGGAAGCAGTTTTCAGACCGTGAGGGAACTGTGTCCGCAAAGCATGGTTCTGGAAGGCTTCGTCACGAGGGGCGGAGTGGAAAGAGATGGACAACTTCTGGTTATCAAAGAAGCGAGGGCGGAGGAAGCACGGAAAGAAGTCGAGAGCTGGTTAAGGAAAATAAAGATGCTGCGGTGAAGCTTGGTAGAGCTTATGCGGGAAAGTGTAGGTGTGTGAATTATCTTTGGGGAACATCGCTAAGCTAATTGGCCGCGAAACCTGTTTGTCTAGGACACCAGCATCGCTCCTTTCATACCGCAGAGCGGACGCTTGAAGGAGTTGAGGCGCGGCGTATGATAAGGAAGGGGCAGGTGAAAAGGTTGGATGAGAGAGAGGCGGTGGGCCAGTCGAAGTTGGTCTGGTGACTCTTTCAACTCGCCGCATAATGAAAACCCACGGATGGCGTCGCTGGCCTCAAATAATTCCTGCGACACGTCCAGTCAAACTAACCTCTAGCCCTATCCAGCAAACCACACCAACACACTATTAGGACACCACCCTGAATCTTGACTTTTGCTGTGGCCCGCTATATCGTGCGACGGTATTTTGTCTGGCTTTGAATTCTCAGCGCTCTTTTTCCTTGCAGACTCTTTTAATCCACCCTGCCGCAAGGCTTCGCAGTTATTAACAGGAGACAGCATGATTACGATTGACTTACCTGATCCACCCCTCTTTCCCGTTGAATTGGCTCCAGACTCGCGACAGGTGCGAGGTGGCGAAGCTACCACGCGGCCGCCGAGCAGTTCGATAGAGTTGGGCCAGCCGATGGTAGTCCGTTTGACCAGCAAAACAGCCCAAGACGATAAAGAACTCGCCAGCTACATCGCCGCTGAGAAAGGAAAGTTTCAGTACAACTACGTTCGTCTTGTGTGCAGTCTCTATCCTTCCGGGGGTGAGCAGTTTGACCAGGCATGGCTGGAAGTGGAACTCACCTCGGATTCCCCGAAGAGTGCGATTGCATGGTCTATGATCCCGGATAGCGTTCACGAGTCCGTGAAACGCACATCAACCGCCAAGGTCGGCGCGGCGCTGAAATTCCTTTCGTCCGAGATGCAGGAAGCAGAGCAGGTTGACGAAAAACTCTATTCCATTCGGGGATACCGTGAGGGCACGGGCAAGCCCTTCTGGGAGATGAAACGAACCGACCTGGCGACGCTCGATGGGCTGTTCCGCTTTCATCTCGTAGTGCGCTCGCCCTGCCACGAGGAAACCAAAGGCACGGTGAAATTTTCAACCACCATCGGCGCTCGAAAGTTTTTTGTGTTCTACAACCAACGTCAGGAAAACGTCCCCGTCCAGGAATTTTATTTAAACGCAACCAAATGAGCGAACCTGCCGTCCTCAGTCTGTTCGAAGAATTCGCAGAATGTGAATCACCTGCCGAGGCGATTGAATTTGCCTTGGCTCATCCCGTCCTGCTCTCTTCGGAGTGGCAGTCGCGCTTCGCGGCGCACACGCAAAAACTGCCTGAACCGAAACAGACGCGCTCTGCCCATGCGCTGCACTCGCTTGCCCTGCTGGTGGAGAGTATCAGGCAGGACATGAGCAAGTATCCGATTGGGCCTGGCCCGATTGAAAAGCTGCTTGCGCGCATACGCAAAGGCGAAGTCACACAGGCTCAAGGGCTGGCGCTGGCGCGTCAACCTGACACTTACAATCTGCTCTCTCTTATTTATGTGCGGATTCTCTCAATTGGAGCCGAGGGCGCTGCCCGCAATAACAATTGGGAAGATGGCTTACTAATCCAAAAACTAATTCTTTCAGCCCTTGAAGCACGGCGTTCGAAACTTGAGGTTGAGCAGGAGGCGATGGATTTCTGCGCGACCATTCACTGGCTCGATATAGTCACACGCGCAGTTTGGGACGTGCCCGATGGCTTACTATTTCGCGATACGGTAGCGCGCGGAGAACAGTTTTCCAAGACCATCGAATGCCCTATTGGAGTTTACGCGCCGGGTGAAATTCTCTTTCGCCTGGGCGTGTTACATCTAGACCCATATACAGGTGGAAGAACAACGGAGAACTATGAGCTGCAATGGCGGCTGTGGCAAGAGCGATTCACACAAGAGCAGGCGGCCAGACACGCAGGTTCAGTTGATGATGCAGCCCGCATCCCGTCGCTTCGTGACGCGTTATTGAAAGCGGCTGAGTATTTGCGTCGCGCCGCGGCAGTTCGTCAGGGCGTCAATCGTGGCTTTGCGCTCAAAGCATTATCGCAGGCGTTGGTGTGGCAGCATGTGGCGGGCTTGCCGCCGCAAGCGGACGAAGTGCAAGCGGTGGGGAGCGAAGCCCTGATTCTTCTGGCGGGAGATAGTCATGCGGGGCAGCGCGCAGAGATTAAAAATCTTCTTGCCTGGAATGCGCGGCAATCCCAAAAGAGTTACGCCGAAGAGTCTGACCTAATTGAGGCGCGACGAATTTTGGAGACGCCCATCAGCGAATGGCTGAAGAAGGACAAACCTCAAGAGATTATTCACCTCTTTGTGCAAACCGCTGATGCCGTCAATGAAAGAGACGCGCAACTGGCCTTAGACCTCTGGTTGGCCGCGCTTCCGCTGACCGATGCTGAGGACGAACAAATCAGAGACTCGTTTTTTCGCATGGGCACAAAGTTTGTGCAAAAGGCGTTGGTTCCCAAAGAGCTATCAAGCGTAGAGGGGCAAACTATTATTGAGCGCGCGCAGGCTGCGGAAGAGATAGCTCAGAGCAACAATTGGAATGAACGAACACGCGCCGCCATGCACTTCGGACTCGCTTTTGACACGACTAACTCAGATGAAGAAGCGGCAGGACTCGAATTGCTGGCCCGCGGAATTGAGGCTAGCCCTGAGTTAGCAGAGATGCTGTCTCCGCTCTTACTGTGGTTCAAGGGTATGCTTCAAACCGGCGCGGCTGTGAATGCGTTGCAGCGCGCTGCCGTCAAGGAGGCGGCGCAGTATTACATGCAGGGCGCTTTTTCGTTCCTCCGCGCGAGCCTGCCACGCATGGCAATGGAGTTGGTGCAAAGGACGATAGACCTAGGTTTAAATA
>CAZEZJ010000075.1:0-16205 GCA_964516695.1 uncultured Blastocatellaceae bacterium | reverse complement strand
TTTTTACTATTAGTCGATGATTACAGGCGTTCTGGGTCCTAAAATTGGCTCTGAGGAGAAGCCTTCTCAATGATGCCTGAGCAAAACCTACCGGATTCGCCACAAAGGGAGGCACTCGCTCCTAGGCGCTTTGACCCTCGCTCTGCCACTCCCTTTGTCAACAAGTCAGTCTCAGAAGAGACCCGGCGAGCTTATCGTCGAGCAGTCGCAGATTTCTTCCATTTCATCGGAGGCAAGCACCCGACAGAGGTTGTGCCTGCCGATGTGCTGAGCTGGCGCGACCATCTGCGCCATAGCAGGAAACGAGCCGCTACGGTCTCTTTCAAACTCTCAGTCGTTCGCTCCTTCTTTGAGTATCTGAAGGCAGCAGGCGTCGTCCCTCTTAATCCTGCTTCGACGAAGCTGGTCACACCACCGGAGTTGCCGGCGGAACCCGCAGGGCGTGCGCTTACTTCAAAGGAAGTCAGACATCTACTTACGGGGCCGGATCGAGAGAAGCCGGAAGGAGCACGTGATTATGCCTTGATGCTGGTGATGCTGCGGCTCTCGATGCGGGTGGCCGAAGTCTGTAGCTTGCGTGCTTCATCAGTGAAATGGAGCCACGGGCGATGGACTCTCAGATGTAAGATTAAAGGAGGAAGGGAAGAGGTCTGGCCATTGCCAAAGGATGTCAAGCAGGCCATTGACGAATACCTGAAACTGGATGCCCAAAGACGTGCGACTTTGCATAGCGATACAGACGCCTTTCTGTTTCAGCCACACTCGAATTACAGAACATTAGTCTTCGATAAAGCACTCTCGACAAGGATGGTGCAGAACATAGTAGCCAAGTGGGGCAGCTTTACGGGAGTAGGAGATGTCTCTCCTCATGACCTAAGACGCACTGCCATTACGAGAGCGTTGGAGATGGGGCAGACTTACAGGCAGGTACAGATGATGAGCAAGCACAAAGACCCGAAGACCGTGATGAGGTATGACCATGGCAGAGAGAATCTTGATCAGAACGCGGTAAATTTCCTGCAATATGAGGATGTGGATAGCGCTGCTTAGAACTAGGGCTTAAGGTCTGCTTCTAAGGTTAATCACTGAGTCAGGTAAGACCCTTTATGTGTCCCAATCAGATATAAAGAATCGAGGCGGTTTCTATTTGACTTAATCTTCTAAACGGTAGTGTTGCGAAAATTTCTTTCAGCCACAATATCTCGTTGTTAGTGCATTTCTCTGAATACTGCTAATTGTAGCCAAAATATTTTTGCAACAGTACCGAGACGCACGTCCATCCGGTCCCCGATGTCCGCTGCCCGACAGTGACCGCTTGATCGATGATGTAGCCACAGGCGATAGGCTCCCCGAACTCTATCAGCCAAGAGAGCCGCCGCAGATGAGTGTGAAGATCAAAGGCGAGGCTTCTCGTATGAAATGGGGAAGAATATACATCAGATTAACGTACATCCGAGATTAAATTTGAATACCGACGGCGGGATTAACCTGTTGTTGTGATCCGCCGCGGCTGCAACTGGACTACCTTGATCCGTACCTCATCCTCATCTGACAGGAAATCCTGAAAATTCAGGATTTATTAACAGCTCCAAGTCATTGCTTCTCAAGCAATTTCGAATGGCCCCATCGTTGCAAACACATCGCCACTGATGACGCTGAAAATTGAACCATTTTCTGGGGCAACGAGGTAGACAAGGGCGAACACTCACGCCGCGTGGGAGCAGCCAAAGCTTTTCGCAGCCGAGATGCGCGCGCGGCTTTCAGGTCGCTTCGTTCATCCGGGCATTCGGCGATAAGCCTAATGATGAAAGGTGATGTGATGAAGAAAGCCGCTTATCTTGCTTTTGCCTTGCTCGGGATTATCTGGGGGAGCAATTTCATCTTCATGAAATGGGCCGCCGCAGAAGTATCGCCGAGCCAAATCGTGCTGCTGCGCGTCGCGTTCGGCTTCCTGCCGATCTTCCTTTTCGCTCTCGTGAAGCGAGCGCTTCGGTGGGAACACCTCCGCCACATCCACCATTTCGCAGTCATGTCGCTCCTCGCGACGGCGGTCTACTACTTCGCTTTCGCCAAGGGGACAGTGCTGCTTCCGTCAAGCATCGCGGGCCTGCTGAGCGGCGCGATCCCGTTGTTCACCTTCGTCTGTGCCTTGCTGTTCATGAGGGAGGAGCGCATCAACCTGACAAAAGTGGCGGGAGTTGGTCTCGGCTTTCTCGGCGTCCTGCTCATTGCGCGTCCCTGGTCAAGCGCCGGCGCGATAGACATTCGCGGAGTCATTTACATGATTGCCGGCTCGGTGAGCATCGGATGTTCCTTCGTCTATGCCCGAAGATTCATTAGCCCGCTGAAGCTCCCCGCGGTAGCTTTGGCGACATACCAGATAGGGCTCGCGATGATCTTCCTCTTACTGGTGACCAATCTCCACGGGATCGGAGCCGTGTTTCAAGATACGCGCGCCTGGGCAGGTCTGATATTCGGTCTGGGTCTATGCGGGACGGGGCTGGCCTACGTCATCTACTACTTCATCGTTGAGAACCTCGGCGCGGTTGCGGCCGCGGGTGTAACCTATATTCCGCCTGTTGTGGCCCTGGTCATTGGTGTCTTCTTGGTGGGAGACACTATCAACCCCATTGGTTACGCTGCCATTATCCTCATTTTATCGGGCGTTGCCGTTCTTCAGCTCGGCAGCCGTCAGGCGTCGATTGAAGGTTCATAACCTGGCACGTCCCAAATAAGACTGATCCCCGACGCGGGCGGCGTCCAACACCTCACGCGTCTCATGGGCCGCGCGCGGGCGCTCGAAGTTATATTGAGCGCGGAGGATTACGACGTCGAGCTGGCCGAACGGTATGGCTGGATCAACCGAGCGCTGCCCGCTGGCGCACTCACTGATTTCGTCAGCTCGCTCGCGCATCGGATCGCCGGGTTTCCGGCGGCCGGCCACGTCGCACTCAAGGAGCTGGTCAATGCCATCGAACTCGCGCCGGTCGAGGACTTCCGCCGCGATTCCGATCTCTTCGGGGAGTGAGTGCGCCACCCCGAGGCGCAAAGCCGAATCAGGGCCGCGATGAAGCGTGGCTTCCAGACAAGAGACGCGGAAATGAACCTAGCCCACCTGCTGGGCGAATTGGAAGGAAAAGAGCATGTCTAAGCTCGAATGGTAGCCGCTGACCAAGAAACGTAAAAGCTCTACGTCGCTTCCCTTGCGAGTACATCGACGGTCATAGAACTGTACGAAACGATGCTTTCGTTGCATCCGGACCGCGTTAACCCCGGGTCGCTCTGGGCGGCTGCAAAAGCTTCCATGCCTTCCTAAGCTCCAAGCACTTACCGATGCACAAATCAGGTGGACTACCAAGCGTAAGCATCTGTTTCGAATATCTGTTCGACTATGGTAAACGCGGAACTCAAAGAGTATCCTTATGGCACTTTAGGGAGGTGAGCCGTGCGCGCTCCAGAATCTTCCGCAGCGGCGGGGAGGCGAATCAATTGAAGGCTGACAGCGGCAGCGATGACGACCGGGTCGTGGCATTGCTTCTCGCCGAGAGGCGGGCACTGGAAATGATCGCCGACGGCGCTGCTCTTGCCGACGTCCTTGAAGAACTGTGCCGCGTCATTGACGAGCAGCAGCCTGATGTAATTACTAGCTTCTCGCTGATGGATGTGGATGGCCAACGGCTGTGGCCTGCCGTTGGCCCCCGCGTTCCCGCCGGCTGGACTAAAGCCATCACCCCTCTTCAGATTGCCCCCGAAGCCAGCTCGTGCGGCACGGTCGTCTTTCGTAAGCAGCCGGTGATCGTCTCGGACATCGCGACCGACCCTCTATTTGCGCTCCCCGACCACCGAAGCCTCGCTCTCAGTCACGGACTGCGTGCCGTCTGGTATCAACCGTTCATCTCGAGTGACGGTGAGATGCTTGGCAGCTTCGCCATGTACTACAGGGAGCCGCGCGAGCCCTCCGACGGCGATCTGCAACTGATCAGTAGGGTGGCACACCTCGCGATGATTGCCGTCCAGCGCGACCGCGCGCAGAAGGCGCTGGAGTGCGCGTATCAGGAGATCAAGCAATCGGAAGAAAAGCTCCGCCGGGATGAAGAAGAGCTTCGCCGGATCACAGACCTTATTCCACATGCGATCATCGTCCTGATCCCGGACGGGAGGGTCATCTACGCGAATCGCTGGGTGCTTGAGTACACAGGGCTGTCTCCCGAAGAAATGCAGGCCGAAGATTTTCGGTCTCGTGTCTTCCACCCCGACGACGTCCGGAGAGTGCGCGAAGAACGGATCAAGTCCCTTTCCGGCACTGTTCCGTTCGAGAACGAACAGCGTGCTCTGGGTAAAGACGGCAAGTACCGCTGGTTCCTGTGGCGGTACAACCCTTTGCTGGACGAAGGTGGAAAAGCAATCCGTTGGTATGTGACGGGGACAGACATAGACGAACGCAAGCGTGCCGAAGACCATGCACGAAACGAATCGGTCGCGCTGCGCGAAGAGATCGCGCGCCTGTCGATGTTCGAAGAGATTGTGGGTTCGTCAGCCGCGCTGCGCGAGGTGTTGGCGCAAATTGCGCGAGTGGCTCCCTCCGATTCGACGGTTCTGATCCTGGGTGAAACCGGTACGGGAAAGGAGTTGATTGCGCGCGCCATTCACAAGCGTTCAAAGCGCGCGGCGCGGGCCTTCATCGGCGTGAATTGCGGTGCCATCCCAACCTCGCTGATTGCTTCCGAGCTCTTCGGTCATGAGAAAGGCGCATTCACGGGGGCCACACAAAAGCGCCTCGGCCGCTTCGAAGCGGCGCAGGGTGGCACGATCTTTCTGGACGAGGTCGGCGATTTGCCTCCGGACATTCAGATCGCACTGTTGCGAGTGCTGCAAGAGCGTGAGATCGAGCGCGTTGGCAGCGACAAAACATTACCCGTGGACGTGAGAGTGCTGGCCGCCACACATCGCGATTTGGAGAAGCTCGTGAGCGAAGGTAAGTTTCGCCAGGACCTCCTGTACAGGCTGAATGTGGTGCCCATTGAGATGCCCTCGTTGCGGGAGCGGGCGACTGATATCCCCTTGCTCGTCGAATATTTTATTGATCGGTTTGGCAGAAAGGCCGGGAAGAAGTTCAGAACAATCGAGAAGCAAACGCTGAAACTTTTGCAGGCGTACGAGTGGCCGGGCAACGTCCGTGAGCTACAGAACGTTATCGAGCGCGCAGTCATCCTGAGCGACTCGGACAACTTTGCTGTTGACGAGACGTGGCTCAAGCGAGAGCAGTCCGAAGTCCCTCGCCCTAAGGCGGCCCTCAGCGGCGCATTAGTGAAGCAGGAAAGAGAGATGATCGAAGCCGCACTCGCCGAGAGTCACGGGCGGGTTTCAGGGCCGGCGGGCGCGGCCGCCAGGCTGGGTCTCCCGACGCGGACGCTCGACTCGAAGATCAAGCGCCTGGGGATTGATAAATATCGGTTCAAATCCCAATCTCACTGACGCCCCGCACATAACAACCCTTTGTGGCGGCCTTGCGCGCAGTGGCCTGCACTATTAGCGCTGGCCTGCAGTGCCATCAGTCTGATACTGGAGACTCCTCACGCCAATTCCGCATCCGACAGGAAATCCTGAATTCTCAGGATTCTCAACCGCTCGAACTCTTCGATTATCAAGCAATTCCGAATGGCATCATCGTTGCACTCCCACCGGCACTGATGACGCTGAAGATTGAAAGATTATCCGGGAAACATGGCAGCCGAAAGGCGAGTGAAAAAATGGCTAAAGCAACAATTGAAAAGGAATTAAGCGACAAAAATGAGGGAGGTGCGATGGATTTCGAGACGCTCAACGTGCGCCGTGAAGGAGCAGTCCTGTTCGTCGAAATTACAGCGCCGCCGATGAACCTTTTGGGTCCCGAAATGGTCCGCGATCTCGTTTCCCTCATTCAAAGAGTGGAGGCCGACGAGGCGTTGAAGGTGATGGTCTTCAAGAGCTCCGATCCCGACTATTTCATTTCCCACGTTGATGTGACTCGGATCAAAGAGAACCGGGAGCCGGCTGCGAAGCTGACGGGCGAACAGTCGATTGGCCTCCTGTTCCGACATCTAAGTGCGAGTCGCCTCGTTAGCATTGCGCAAATCGAAGGCCGGGTGCGTGGCATCGGAAGCGAGTTTGTTCTTGCTTGCGATATGCGCTTTGCGGCTCGCGAGTCGGCTATCTTCGGCCAATTCGAGCCGGCATTCGGTGCGATCCCGGGTTCGGGCGGAGCCCAACACCTGGCGCGACTTATGGGCCGTGGCCGTGCGCTCGAAGTCATGCTTAGCGCCGAGGATTACGACGCGGAACTTGCCGAACGATACGGCTGGATCAATCGAGCCCTGCCCGCCGATGAACTGGATGATTTCGTAACGTCGCTGGCCCGTCGCATCGCGAAGTTCCCCGCCGCGGGCCAAGTCGTGGTCAAGGAGCGAGTAAACGCGATCGCGCTACCATCAACCGAAGAGATTCGGCGAGATTCCAATCTCTTTCTTGAGAACCTTCGGAATCCTGAATCCCAAAATAGCATTCATGCAGCACTGGAACGCGGTTTCCAGACCAGAGACGTGGAAATGTCGCTCGCTCGCATGTTGGGCGAGCTTTCAATCACGGGGAAAGAGGAAGACTAAAAATGTACACGAAAGAGAATGTGAGCTTCCCGGTCGAGGGAGGTATCGAACTATCAGCCTGGCTGTTCGCACCCGAGGAGCCGGCCGGCCCTCTTCCTGCGATCACCATGGCTCATGGCTATGGCGGCACCAAATATCACGGCCTTGAACCTATGGCCGAAGCCTTCGCGGACGCCGGATTCGTGGTTCTGCTCCATGATCATCGCGGCCTCGGTGACAGTGGCGGCGAACTAAGGCACGACATCAATCCGTGGCAGCAGATAAGTGACTGGCGGCGCGCCATCTCTTATCTTCAGGACCGGCCCGAAGTGGACGAGGATCGCGTGGGTCTCTGGGGAACGAGTTACGCCGGCGGTCATGCGATAGTCTTGGGAGCCACCGATAGACGTCTAAAAGCAATAGTCGCGCAAGTCCCGACGATTGACGGCTATGCATCCGGTCTACGTCGCGTCGCACCTGACGCGGTGGCCCACCTTGAAGCGCAGTTCGCTGCTGATGAGAGAGCACAGCTTCGGGGAGAGCCGCCGGCCATGCAGGTGATCGTCAGCGAAGACCTGACGAAGACATCGTCGTACAGCGCGACGGATGCGGTGAGCTTCTATCTTCGTCCCGTGCCGGAGGGCGTATGGGAGAACAAAGTCACGCTGCGTTCTACCCGCTGGGCGCGGATGTACACGCCGGGCGACTTCGTCGAACGCGTATCGCCAACACCTCTTCTGATGTTGGTGGCCGATCATGACCAGATTGCTCTCACCGATTTGGGGCTTAAGGCATACGAGCGCGCACTCGAGCCCAAGCGTCTCGTGATGATTAAGGGCGGGCACTTCGATCCCTATCTCAGTGAATTCAATCTGGCCTCGAGCGCAGCTATAGATTGGTTCAAGACATACTTATGAGGGGGCTAGAGAGAACGACAAATGACAACATCGAATGTACATGCAGCCGGATACACATTGCTGCGGGATCCTCGGCTCAACAAGGGGACCGCCTTCACGGCCGCTGAGCGCCGCACATGGGGACTTGAAGGTTTGCTGCCGCCCGCCATTGCAACGATGGAGCTGCAGGTAGCCCGGCTTCATGAAGAGATCGCCAACTTAAATGATGACCTGCAAAAGTACCTCGTCCTGTCGGACTTACAGACGCGCAACGAGACCTTGTTCTACGCGCTGATCATGTCCGATCCGGCGACGTACATGCCGATTGTTTATACGCCGACGGTTGGCGAGGCTTGTCAGAAGTTTGGCCACATATTCCGGCAGGCGCGTGGCGTGTATCTTCCAATAAGCGCCCGCGGGAGGCTGCGGGCTCTGCTGAGCAACTGGCCCGAGAAAGATGTGCGCTTCGTAGTCGTTACTGACGGCGAGCGCATACTCGGTCTTGGCGATCTTGGCGCGGGCGGTATGGGCATTCCACTCGGCAAGCTCGCTCTCTACACGGCTTGCGCCGCTGTCCCCCCCCAATACTGTTTACCAGTCGTGCTTGACGTCGGCACGAACAACGAGGGGCTGCTCGAAGATCCGCTGTATCTCGGATTGCGCCAGCACCGCGTGAGAGGTGAGGAATACTCCGCGTTCGTGAACGAATTCGTGGACACGGTGCAGGAGCTTTATCCAAAGTGCTGCATCCAGTGGGAGGATTTCGCAAACTTCAATGCGGTCGGCATCCTCGAACGCTACAAGAATGTGATTTGTACGTTCAATGACGACATCCAAGGCACGGCGGCGGTTGCTCTCGCGGGTATTTTCGGGGCCTTGAGGCTCACGGGGAAGCAGCTCGCGGAGCAGCGGTTTCTGTTTCTGGGAGCTGGATCCGCGGCCACTGGAATTGCCGAGCTGATAAGTCTCGCGATGGTGCGCGAAGGGCTGGACATCGAGACGGCCCGTCAACGTAATGCCTTGTTCGACATTAATGGCCTCCTGGTGCGAGGACGCAATGACGTTGCGGAGTTTCAGCAGCCGTTCATTCAGGACATGCCGCCAATCGGAACGTTCATTGAGGCTGTTAAAGCTCTGCAACCGACCGGGATCATCGGCGTCAGCACAGTACCAAAGCTCTTTACGAGGGAAGTCATCGAGACGATGGCGACGATAAACGAGCGCCCAATCATCTTTCCGTTCTCAAACCCGACGTCGCGCTCCGAATGCACGGCGGAAGAGGCTTATCGCTGGTCGGACGGCCGCGCGATCTTTGCGAGCGGGAGTCCTTTTCCGCCGGTGGAGATAGCAGGGCGTCATTTCGTGCCGGGGCAGGGCAACAACGTCTATATCTTTCCGGCGATTGGAATGGCAGTTTACGCAACGGAAGCGACGCGGATCACCGAAGAGATGTTCATCGTCGCTGCCTCGGCAGTTGCGGAACAAGTGTCCAAGAAGGATTTGGCGAGCGGACTCGTCTATCCGCCACAGAGCCACATTCTCCAAGCATCGCTCCACATCGCGGAACGAGTCGCGGAGAGTATTTTCGAGCAAGGGCTCGCGCGGGTGCCACGACCGGCGGACATCGGGGCGCTGATTTCGGCAAAGGCGTATCGCCCGGCCTACTCGGATATTTCAAACGTTTACTATTCAGAGGCACAAAAATGACCGTCATACTTGAGAACCCAATCAGACAATCGTCTGACGATACAACCGCGATTGAGGAAGTTGTCTCCAGATACTATGAAGTATTTGCGCGTGATTCAGCCGCCGCAGCGGCCTTTTATGGCGAGCCGGCGTTGATCATTCTTCAGGATGAGTTGCTGTATTTGCCAACTCGCACGGAGGTGGAGGGTTTCCTGACAAAAGGCTTGGATAGCTTGAAAGCCCTTGGCTATTCAGGCACGAAGATGAGCGCTTCGCGCATCAAATTCCTGAATCTGACGACTGCGTTCTACGGCACTATCGCGATTCGGATGAGGTCAGATGGCACAGAGTTACAGCGGGCCGCCTTTACTTATCTGCTGCACAAGGGCGAAACCGGCTGGAAGATTCATCAACTGATTGCCACCGACATCGACAAGCTGATCAGTTCGGACTGACGAGCCGAGCGACCGAATCCTTCTCGGATACTTATGAGCAAAACATGCATAAACGAATCAATGTCGCAGATTGCCAGGACGGTTTACCAGCTCAAACTTCGGAATTGACGTGGTTGGTTCCAACTTTGCTCAGTGTGGTCGCTGGGATGACTGACACCATCGGATTTCTAACCCTCAAGCTCTTTCCCGCTCACGCGACCGGTAATCTGGTAGTCCTGTCGGCCTTACTCATTGAGGGTGCGCCAACTAACATAAATCAAATTCTGGCAATTCCCGTTTTCCTCCTCGCCGTAGCCGGGGTTTGGTTCATTGCGAAGGTGTTGGATAAGCGTGGAGCGGATCTGGTTGTTCCGCTTCTCCTCATTCATTTCGCACTGCTCGCTTGTGCCCTGGTTCTTAGTATCACCTTTGGTGCTAACGGCCCTCACGGATGGCTGGCCAGCATCATTGGGATGACTACGATCTCAGCGATGGCCTGTCAATTCGCGCTCTTGCACCTGACCGCCCCGGGTGCTCCTTCCACGGCCGTAATGACAGTAAATCTGGCCAAGACGGTGTTGTTCTTTCTCGATACTTTTTGGTTGGCGAAGCCCTTGGCCCGACATGCTCGCGAGCAGTTGAAGCGGACATCTACCCTCGTAATCGGTTTCATTGCAGGCTGCGTTGCGGGTGCAGTAGGCTTACTCGGACTGCGGAATTGGTCGTGGCTGCTTCCTGTCGCTATAGCTGGAGCTGCACTTGCGCTTGTGGCGAGAAAGACACGCTGGACTCATGCACTGCGCACGGACCCGTGTTCTCGAGTTTCTGACGTTCGGGGTAAATCCTTGACACTCGTCGAAAAACTGATCCAGACAAGATGAAATCCAGCCCTTTCGAAGATCAAGCGCGTTGGGATCGATAAATATCGTTTCAAATCCCAGTCTCGACAACCCTTTGTGGCCGCCTTTCCCTCATCAGAAACGTAAACTAGAGGCACCTCACGCCAAGTCTCCCCGGCATCACCAAGCAATGATTCTGCCCGGTGCGAAGTCAAACGCCGGGGCGGTGCGATCTTGTGCCCCGCGCTGGGCTCCGCGGAAAGCCGTCAATCGTGTCCTTTTCCTCGCCTGACAGGAAATCCTGAAAATTCAGGATTCTCAACCGCTCGAACTCTTCGATTATCAAGCAATTTCGAATGGCCCCATCGTTGCACTCACACCGGCACTGATGACGCTGAAGATTGAAAGATTATCCGGGAAACATGGCAGCCGAATTCGGCTGCACGGGGAACTTCGATCCGAGCACCTCGACGAGATACGTGCCGAGATCGAGCGTGGTCGTCAACGAGTGACGCTCGATTTAGGTGAAGTGGACCTCGTGGATATAGATGCTGTTCGCTTCCTGAATGCCTGTGTGGCGCAAGGTGTCGAAGTGGTGAACTGTTCGCGCTACATCCGGGAATGGATGTCTCAAGAGCGAGCAAGAGAAAAGCATTCATAAAGGAGAAAACTCATGACCGAACTGGGAAAAGCATATTACACGACCAATGGCCGCACCGCAGATGCCTTGGGCCTGCTCTCGCGTCTCCTCGTCGTGTTCTTCGCGGCAACGGTGTCTTTGGCACTGACCGCAACCGTGTTCGCGCAGCAACCCGCCATGGTCGGCAGGCAAGCCACGGGTACGGCCCGGGCACTCGCGGGCGAAGACGATTCAATTCGCCCCTTCCGCGTCCGCGTCCCGCAAAAAGCGCTCGACGACCTCCGCCGCCGTTTGGCGGCGACCCGGTGGCCCGATAAGGAGACGGTCACAGACGGGTCGCAGGGCGTGCAGTTGGCGACGATGAAGGAGCTGGTGCGCTACTGGCAGACCGGCTACGACTGGCGCAAGGCGGAGGCGAAGCTCAACGCGCTGCCGCAGTTCGTGACCACGATAGACGGCGTTGACATCCACTTCATCCACGTCCGCTCCAAGCACCCGAACGCGCTGCCGCTGATTATGACGCACGGCTGGCCGGGGTCGATCTTCGAACTGCTCGGTGTGATCGATCCGCTGACCAACCCCACGGCTCACGGAGGGCGCGCCGAGGACGCCTTCGACATCGTCATCCCCTCGATGCCGGGCTACGGATTTTCAGGCAAGCCGACCACGACCGGCTGGAATACCGACCGCATCGCGCGTGCCTGGGACACTTTGATGAAGCGCCTCGGCTACACCCGCTACGTGTCGCAGGGCGGCGACTGGGGCGCGAAAGTCTCAGAGGCGCTGGCACGCCAGGCGCCGGAGGGCCTGCTGGGCATCCACATCAATCTGCTCTTGAACATCCCGCCGGAGATAGCGCGGGCGAAAGCCCTCGGCGAGCCGGCGCCTGCGGGGCTGTCCGAGCAGGAGAAGGCCGCCTACGGGCAATGGAAAATGCAGAGTCTTGCCTATTTCGTCGAGCAGGCAACGCGCCCGCAGACCATAGGCTACAGCCTGGCGGAGTCGCCCGTCGGCCTGGCAGCCTGGATGCTTGACCACGACCCGCACAGTTACGAGCAGATTGCACACGCCTTTGAAGGGCGCCCCGAGGGCGGCCTGACAAGAGACGCGATCCTCGACAATATCACTCTCTACTGGGTGACCGACACGGGGGCCTCCGCCGCGCGGCTCTACTGGGAAAACGCGCGCATCACCTACAAGGAGGAGGTCTCTGTTCCTGCGGCATTCACGGTCTTCCCCGGCGAGCTTTATCGTGCGCCGCGGAGCTGGGTAGAGAGAACCTACCGCAACCTGATCTACTTCAACGAGGTCGACAAGGGCGGCCACTTTGCCGCTTGGGAACAGCCTGAGCTTTTCGCCAAGGAAGTCCGCGCAGCGTTCAGGTCCCTTCGCTAGTCAGCGACTTCCTGCGAGTACGAAAGCTGGCATTTCGACTTCCCGATTGAATAGGAATGCCCAAACAATTGGTTGAATGACACACATTGAAAGGAGATACTTTATGAAACGGATTGCTTTATTGCTGGTCGCAGTTGTAGTGGTGGCCGGCGCTGTCGCCGCCTGGGCTCAAACATCTATACGCACCGATGTAAAACCCAGCCCTCAGAGCGCGAAGGAGATTCGCGGCATCTCGCCGTACGTCGAAACCGGGAATGAGCCTCCACCCAGGCTGATCGTGGACGAACCGCTTCCAGAGGGGCTGGCCCAGGGCATCGTCTGGATCCAGTGGCGGGTGGAGAATCTGCAAGTCGTCCCGGTGTTCGGGAAGAGTGCCGTGGGCGTTTCCCCGCGGGTCGGGCATCTGCACGTACACGTAGACGACGTGGGCTGGTGGTGGGCGGACCCGAGCGGCATCAATACGATCGACATAGCTGGTTTGTCGGAAGGCCCCCACAAGGTGCGGCTCGAATTGGTGAACGCCAACCACGAGCCCTTCCCCGGACAGTCCAGGACGGTGACATTCACAATACCAAAAGGGGCGTCTCTCTCTCTGCGCCGCTGAAGGTCGCGCAGGCTTGAGCGCCGAGTGAGGTGATCGGAAGTTACACATACAGAAGCGGGGTCTGTCAGGACTCCGCCAGACGGAAAGAGATTAAGATGGCAAGCGTTGAGGTGAAAACAAGGAATGAGGCGGCGCCGGGAGTCGAACCGGTCGACATGAAACTCGAAGTCGTGATGATCGGCGTCGCGGACATCTCGACACTTGCAGAGTTGCTGAGTGAGATGGAGGACAGGACATGACAAATCTGAAGTTTGACAAAGAGGTCACTGCACTTCTGGTGATCGATCCGTACAACGATTTCATTTCCGAGGGTGGCAAGATCTGGCCGCGCATCAAGGGCGTGGCCGAAGCGAACAACTGCGTTCCCAACATGCTGCAGGTTCTGAATGCCGCGCGAAACGCGGAGCTTCGGGTCTTCTACGCCATGCATCATCGCTACCGTCCGGGCGACTACGAAACCTGGAAGTACATCGCCCCTATCCAGAAGAGAGGCTGGTCGAGTAAGGCGTTTGAAAATGGCACGTGGGGCGGCGAGATACGCAGCGAGTTTGAGCCTCAACCGGGCGAAATCGTCGCGCAGGAACATTGGTGTTCCAGTGGCTTCGCCAACACCGATCTGGATTTGCAGCTCAAGAAACACGGCATCCATCAGCTCATCGTCATCGGACTCATCGCACACACGTGTGTGGAGGCCACTGTTCGTTATGCCGCTGAGCTTGGCTACGAGGTCACGATGGTAAAAGACGCGACTGCGGATTACTCGGATGAGGAGATGCACGCCGCACTAGACATCAATATCCCGAACTACGCCAGCGCAGTTGTGACCACAACTGAGATCGTCGAGTTGATCTCCTCGCTCTAGGCTGTCGCGACAGTTCTATACCTTGAACGGGAACGTTTTTGTCGACCACATTATGCCGTTTGGGTGGACAGAGGGGTGAGTCAGGAGCCGATAGACAGCGCTGTGGCGGAGCTGCGCGGCATAAGTGAAGTGCAATACCTCGATATGGGGATGTCCCAATACTCTTAGAAGATGGTAGCGTAAACCATTTGATTTCGTGATATAACACTTGGCCCGAAAGACCATAGTCTGACGTCGCGGGGGCCGCTCGTCGCCGGTCGTCGGCGCGATTAACTCTTGAATGTTTGAAATTGTATCGGTGACGCAAACCGCACGGGAGGAACTCATGCTTAGAGTCGCGATCATCATCGGGAGCACGCGCCCCAACCGCAACGGCGAGGCCGTTGCGAAGTGGGTCTACGAGGTCGCGCGGAAGCGCGCGGACGCAGAGTTCGAACTCGTAGATATCAAGGACTTCAACTTGCCGCTATTGGACGAACCCGTGCCGCCTTCGCTCGGGCAATATTCGAAAGAGCACACCAAAGCTTGGGCGGCGAAGATAGATTCGTTCGACGCTTACGTCTTCGTCACCCCCGAGTACAACCACGGAACATCGGGCGCGCTCAAGAACGCGATTGATTTCCTCTACAAGGAGTGGAACAACAAGGCAGCCGGGTTCGTCGGCTACGGCAGTGCGCTGGGCGCGCGGGCGGTGGAGAGCCTGCGCCTGGTGATGGGCGAGCTACAGGTGGCTGACGTGCGGGCACAGGTTGGGCTCTCGCTCTTCACGGACTTCGAGAACTTCAGCGTCTTCAAGCCGGCTCCGCAGCAGGAGAAGGCGGTGGGCGACATGCTCGACCAGGTCATCGCTTGGGGCGGGGCGCTGAAAACGTTGCGGAAGTAAGCACCGTTCGGTGGTGTCGCAGGAATTACTCCCGGGCGAGAAGGTCACCACGTAGGAGCAGCCGGAGCGTTTCGCAGCCACCTATTTCCGGCTCGGCTACGGTTCACAACGGAGTCTGACGTGAATACTTCTCTATAAGACCTCTGCTGCTCACTCGAACAGAGACATCTGAGGTGGTGAAGGCATGGCACTGCGCCTTTCCCCTTTCGGTGTTGTCTTAATCGCTCCGCTCCTATCAACCTCTAGTTGCGCTCCTTGCTTTTTTACATTCATCATCGTAGGGCTGAGTATTAGCGGCAACTCCAATGCTTTACTCACCTGAGGCACTTGCACGGTAGAACCGAGGTCGCCAGACGGCGAAGGTGTGCGCGGCTGCGCGTTCTTCTTGTGTTGTGTGCGCTGCGCCCGCCGTTGTGCCTTCCCCCGCTTACACACGCCCTCGCGCTGTTGCTGTAGGCGACGCCCCTGCACGACTTTGGTCTCGATGGTGTCGAACTTGGCGTGCGGCGCTTTACCTGCGATCTCCTTGACCTGCGCATTATTGGATTCCGTATAAGCGTTCGTGTGGCGACCATCAAAGTAGTTGAAGATTCCCTCCTCCCATTTTTTCATAACCCTGATTAGTGGGCGGAAAGCATCTCGTAAGTCTTTAGGCATCTCCTTCCTCCACGCCGCGTGAAGTTCCAGCCACTCAGCATACTTCTGCCGCGCGATAGTGCCATTGATCGAACTCCAGATTTCGCAGTACGCCTCTTTCAAATAGTAGGTCAGGCGCAGCACAGGATAGAGGCCAAGACACCAGTCGCGGTCGGCCCGTTCTGCCGGGGTGAGCTGGTTCTGACGCCTTCTCAGGATGTGGCTGCTGCACATCGCCATTTGACCCTTCTTCCGCCCTCTCTTGCCCGGCGTTAAGGCTCTCCTGACCACGTCCACGGCGGCATTGGCCATACGTTGGACGTGGTAGCGATCCTTGGTGCGGCGGGCTTTGGGCATCACTGCCTTTTGAACCCGCTCAAGGCCCCCCGCCATGTCTGCGACCACCTCTTCGACCTTATCGAGATCAGGCATCTTACGCAGGGCCGCCGCCATGGGCCGCTCCTTGATGAAGGGGCGCATCATGACGGGCCGCCTGCGTTCGAGGTCGGTGACGATTAATGACTCCTGTCGGTTGACGTATACGCCGTCCATGCCCATGACGCGCGGCGTCTCGATCTCCCTGATCATCTTCAAATGGGCGCTGTGTTTGGCGAAGACTTTTCTGATGTCTTTCTCCGAGCGACCGACCCGTTTGGCGATCCTGTTAAACGGCTCAACCAGCGATTGCCTGGCGATGTAGCGCCGCAACT
>CAZEZJ010000074.1:0-16304 GCA_964516695.1 uncultured Blastocatellaceae bacterium | reverse complement strand
CGCGATGCGGGGCTGGCCGAAGACGTGACGCAGGAGGTCTTTCTCAGGCTGTATCGCAATCAGGGCGCGCAGCCCGCCGACGAGGTTTTGCGCCCGTGGCTGCTGCGCGTCACGCTGAATGTGGCGCGCAACACTCTGCGCGGCCAGAGCCGTTCAACGGCCCGCGAGGAAGAGTTTGCGAAAAGGGCGAACGCAGAGGGCGAATGGATGGCGAGCGCGCCGGATGAAGACTTTGAAAGGCGTATGAAAATCGAGGCGGCGCAAGCCGCGCTGGCGAAAATCAAAGAGCCGATGCGCAGTTGCCTGCTGTTGAAACAGCAAGGGCTTTCGTATCGCGAGATTGCGAACACGCTGCAACTGAACGAAACGAACGTCGGCAGCCTAATCGCAAGAGGACGAAAAGAATTCGTCAGGGTTTATGGCAAGATTGGAGCAAGCCGATGAGAGAATGTCTGGAAGAGGGAATTATACAGGCTTATGTTGACGGCGAACTCTCGCCTGAAGCGGCGGAAAGAGCGGCGGCGCACGCGGGAGCGTGTGCGGCGTGCGCCGCTTTAATCACGGAAGCCGAAAACGAGTTGGCACTATTCGCCACGGCGTTCGAGCCGGAATTGAGCCTGCCCGTGCCGTCCGAACGGTTGCGCGAGCGGCTGGACGCCGTTATCGGTGAAGCCAGATTGCAAGAACGCGCTCCCTCGCGGGCGCAGCAGTGGAATTTCAAAGGCTGGCTGACTTCATTAACATCTTCCTTCAATTTAGCGCCGCGTCATGCCCTTGGCTTTGCGAGCCTCGTTGCCGTCGTCGCCTTTGCCGCAATCTTCGCGGTCGTGGCGTCGCGTCAGGATGAGAGCCAAAGACATCTGGCAACTGTCAACGGGCGACAAGAAATGAATTTGGAGGTTGAGATGCAGGCTGTTGCGCAAGCGCCGGCGAGCGTTGACAAAGTGGAGGTTGCGAAGGCAGCTTTCCAGCCGCCTGTGGCGGGCAAAGCGCGCCGCGTGAATCGCTCTTTAAAAGCGCCGGACGCTCTTAATAATACTGCTAATCCGGCGCTCGCTGAGAGCCAGCCTTTGCCGGGCGAGTTGAACTATTTGAGGACCATCGCGTCTTTGAGTTCTATCATTGAGACAAACGGCGAGAACGCCTTGAAGCCGAGCCTGCGCTCCGATTACGAGCGCAATCTGGCGCTGGTGAATCAAGCCATTGAGGTGACACAAAGGACGGCGCGGCGCAATCCGAAGAGTCAGGACGCAGCGGAATTTTTATACTCTTCCTATCAAAGCAAGATTGATTTGTTGAGCACTGTCGCGGAGCAGGGGCAGATGGTGGCCGCTCTGCGTTAGTTCGGTTGGATGTTCACGGTATATGAAATTAAACCCTATCATTTTGATAATCGCGCTCGTCGTTTCTCTGGCGTGTGGCATGACTGCCAGCGCGCAAAAAAAGCCGTACGAGAAACCGCAGCACGACAAGCCCGAGAAGCCGGAAAAGCCGGAGAAACCGGAGAAGGCGAAGGACAAGCACGTCGAGACTGTCGAGCGCGAGGAACAGGCCGTGGCGGTCGCGCCGGGCGTGGTGATAACACTTTGCATGGACTCGGGCCGGATTACCGTGCGCGGCGGCGACCGTCGTGAAGTTCGCGCGCACGTGCCCAAGGGAACGGCGATTGATTTTAACGGCGGTGCCGATGCGAGTCCCGCTAGTCCTGCGGCGCGTCTGGAGATGATGGTCGCGGAGCCTGCGGGCGATGATGAAACCGAGCCGCAGTTTGGTCAATGCAGCGGCACAGCGGATATTGAGTTGGACGTGCCGCGCGATGCAACGCTCTTTTTCAAATCCGAGAACGGCGAGTTTGATGTTGACGGCGTGGCGGAAGCCCACATCGAAAGCCATCACGGGCAGATTCACATTCGCCGCGCGACGCGCTCCGTCGAAGCGACGACCATTGACGGCGATGTCTTGCTGGAAAATTCGAGCGGGCGCGTGCGCCTCGAATCCTTCGGCGGCAGCGTGGAGGCCATCAATGTCAGTCAGGTCTCAGAGGGCGATTTCTTCAGGGCCAAGACCATCAGTAACGACGTGATGCTGGAAAACGTCAGCCACTCGCGCGTCGAAGCCTCCACGATAAGCGGCGAAGTCATCATGCGCGGCGCGCTGGCGCGTGCCGGTCGTTATGACCTGCGCACGACTTCCGGCGACATCACACTGACGATGCCTGTCGATTCATCCTTCCATTTGACGGCGAAGGTTTCCGAAGGCGGCGAGATTGTGACGGATTTTCCGCTCAAATATACGGGCGGCATCTCCAGCACGGGCCTGCTCTCTTCGGGCCGCATGGTCGGAACCCACGGCAAAGGCGACGCCAGCATCAATCTGGTCTCCTTCAACGGCACGCTGCGCCTGCGCAAACAATAACCACAAACCACAGTCAATAACCCCAAAAGTCCAAAGTCACGACGCGTGATTTTGGACTTTTGAGTATCTCGAAAAAAGTTGCCACAAAAAAAAGGGTCGTGGTGTTTACATCACAGAGCGACAGATAAACCGCGCCGCTGGCCGTATGCGCTTCGGGGCAGAGGAAAGAAATGAACGCTCCGCTTTATTCAAACTGCAAAAGATGGCTCAAGGGTGTTGCCGCGAGCGCGCGCCAATTGAGCGGGGGAGAGAAGATGAGATTCAAGCTAATCATAGTATTGCTGATTGCCGCATCAACCATCACGGCTGCGCCGCAGGCGATGGATAAATTTAACGAGTTGCGAAGCGCCGCCGAAAACTGGACGCGGTTTAATCTGCTGAGCGGCGTGCTGACCGCCTCCGCGCATGAAAAAGAGAACGCGGAGCGAGCGTTGTTTGAGTCGCCCGCAGTCGCGGCGAGCACGGAGGAGTTTCGCTGGAACGGTCGCGTCGCCGCCGGAAGAACCGTTGAGATTAAGGGCGTCAACGGTGACGTGAGCGCGGAGCCTTCCAGCAGCAATGAAGTCGAAGTCGTCGCCAGCAAACACGGGAAGCGGAACAATCCGAGCGAAGTGCAGATTAAGGTGATAGAGCACGAGGGCGGCGTCACCATCTGCGCGGTGTATCCGTCGCCTGATGCGAGTCGTCCGAACAATTGCGAGGTCGGAGAAAAATGGCGCTCGCACACGCGCAACAACGACGTGGTGGTTGACTTCACCGTGCGCGTCCCCGCTGGCTTGCGCTTTGCCGGACGCACCGTGAACGGCGACGTTCAGACCGGCGCGATGAACGGCGATGTCGAAGCCTACACCGTCAACGGCGAGGTCAAAATCTCCGCGACCGGCTACGCCGAGGCGCACACCGTCAACGGCTCCATCGAAGCTTCGATGGGCAATGCCAACTGGCCGCGCCCGCTCGATTTCAAAACCGTCAACGGCAGCATCACCTTGAGCCTGCCAGCGGAGACGAGCGCCAAAGTTAACGCCGAAGTTCTCAACGGCGACATCAACACAGATTTCTCCGTCACGGTCGAAGGGCGCTTTAGCCGTCGCCGGATGACCGGAACCATTGGCGACGGTCGCCATCAACTCTCGGTCAAGACCGTCAACGGCAGCATCACTTTGCGTCGCGCATAGCGGCTACGAAAGAAATTATCTCGTCCGTGGCGAAAGCTAAACAATCGGACTCATAAGGAAAAGCCATGAAGATGAAAAGAACTCTCCTGACCCTGTTGCTGGCCCTGAGCCTTTCGCTCGGCTTCACGAATAGCTCGCAGGCCCAGCAGCAGCAGACCGCTGATGAATTGCGCGAAGAAGTGCACCGCACCTTTCCTCTGGCGGCGAATGGCCGCATCAGTTTAGAGAATATCAGCGGCGCGGTGAAGATTACGGCGTGGGACCGCAACGAGGTCAAGCTCGACGCCGTCAAGCGCGCCTACACGCGCGAGCGGCTCGACGAAGTGAAGATTGGCATCGTCTCCGACGCTGACAGCGTTGACATCAGCACCGAATACCCAGAGCGCAATTACAGGTCCAACGACAATGGCAAAGACCGCCGCGAGAGCCACGCTCGGGTTGACTATACGTTGACCGTGCCGCGCGGCGCGCGCTTAGACGGCATTGAACTCGTGAGCGGCAGCCTGGAGATTGAAGGTTTGACGGGCGACGTGAAGGCTTCGCTCGTGAGCGGCAGCGTGACGGCGCGCGGCCTGAGCGGTGAAGCGAGGCTCTCGACGGTGAGCGGGCGTCTCGACGCGACGTTTAATCGTCTCGACGCCGCGAAGCCCATCTCGCTCGGCTCCGTCAGCGGCCAACTCATCGTCACCATTCCCTCGGACGCCAACGCGCAACTGCGGGCCAGCACCGTCAGCGGGCAGATTACAAATGATTTCGGACTGCCCGTGCGTCGCGGCGATTATGTCGGGCGCGATTTGGCGGGAACTTTGGGCAGCGGCGGGCCGCGCATCAAGTTGAGCAACGTGAGCGGGCAAATCAGTATTAAACATGCTGCGGACGGACGACCGCTCAGCCCCGCGACGAATCAATTGCCGGAGAGCGGGCGCGATGATGACGACGACGACAGCGATGAAGACGACGAGAGCGACGTTGCTGGCGGCGCGAACCGCACCGTGCGGCGCACCGTCGCGGAGGCTGCGCGCGAAGCGAACCGTGCTCAGGCGGATGCTCGGAGAGAAGAGCGCCAGGCTCAACTCGAAGCACGGCGCGATGCAGTTGCGGCGCAGGTCGAAGCCGCGCGTGAGGCGCGCGAAGCGCGTCAGGCCGCTCTGGCGGATGCACGCGAAGCAAGGCAAGAGGCGGAACGAGCCGTGCGTGCGGCGCAAGCAGAGAATGCGGAGGAAGCTCGCGAGGCGCGGCGCGAAGCGCAGCTTGAGGCGCAGAGAGCCGTGCGCGAGAGCCGCAGGGATATTGAACGCGCTCGCCGCGATGCGGCCCGTCTCTCGCGCGAGGCCACGCGCGACATCCACTTCAACGACGAAGACCAAGACCTGCGCTTAGTCGAGCGCGAGTCGAAATCTTTTCCGACGAGCGGCGTGCCCCGCGTCCTGCTCAATACGTTTGACGGCCGCATCAGCATTCGCGCCTGGGACAAGCCGGAAGTAATGCTGACTGCCATCAAGCGCGCGGGCAGCGAGCAGTCATTGCGCGGCATCAGCGTTAAAGCCACGCAGCAGGGTTCGGACATCAACATCCAGACCGATTATGACAAGGCTGCCGGCCGGCGTGCGGACGGTGTTTATTCGACCAACGCTTCCGTCACGCTGGAAGTCTTCGTTCCGCGCAACACCAACATTCAGGCCAACTCGGGCGACGGCCGCGTCGAGCTTGAAGGCGTGACGGGCGGCGTGACGCTCAATACGGGCGACGGGCGCATCGAAGTCCGCGACGGCGGCGGCCAACTCATCGCGAAGACCGGAGACGGGCGTATTGAAGTCTTGAATTACACGGGCGACGTTGATGCCAAAACGGGCGACGGGCGCATCAATCTCGAAGGACGTTTCGCACAACTGGCGGCGCGCACAGGCTCCGGCCCCATCCTGCTCGCGCTGCCCGGCGACATGGACGCCATCATTGAAACCGATACCGAATCGGTCAGCGGCGACGGTCTCACGCTCGAAGCCGAACCGAACGCCGGAAAAAAGCTGCGCCGTTTCAAAATCGGGCGCGGCGGCAACGTCTTTCGCCTGCACACGGGCGACGGCAGCATTTATTTGCGCAGGAGATAAGAAGTGATGAGTGATGCGTAATGAGTGATGGGTGTAGACAATCTTCTTTTACTTATCTCTCCTTACTCATCACTTATCACTTTACTGTTTTTCGTTAACGAACGGCGCGGCCGGGGCGTCTTAAGGGTTTAGGCTGATGAAGAGAGACAGATTGAGCGCCGCGCCGCAGGTCAGTCTGGATACAATAAATTTACATCTGCCCGCGATTTTGCCGAAACATTGTCGCTGGGGCGGGCGTTAAGCGAAAAGTAACTTGCACTCGCAGGCTTACTTCACCGAACCCGGTTTTTCGTCACGCATTCTTACGGTCGTAAGAATTTGGAGCCATTTTTTATGAATCGAGGACTGCTGCTTCTCGTCAGTAGTGTTTCAGGTTTCGCCCCGCCTGAGCCGCTCGCCTTCGCCAAGCCTATCTCTTCCGGCGCAGTTTCTACACCAGCATAGGGCGCAAAAGTTTATGACTCAGTATCGTGGCATCAGGCTGCTGTTCATCTCGGCAATCGTTCTCGTGTTGCCGTTAGTCTGCTTCGCGCAGACCAAAGCGGGCGACCTGAAGCTTGAGCCTTATGTTTTTGAAAACTCGAAGAAGGAAAAAATCGAGGCCGAGTTTGGACGATTATTCGTGCCCGAGAATCGCAGCAATCCGAAGAGCAAGCTTATCGAACTCGTCTTCGTCAGGTTCAAAAGCACATCGCAGAATCCGGGCGCGCCCGTTATTTATCTGGCGGGAGGGCCGGGCGGTTCAGGTATCGGTGCGGCGAGGGGCAGCCGCTTTCCTCTGTTCATGGCGATGCGCGAGATTGGCGACGTGATTGCCTTCGACCAGCGCGGCACGGGCGACTCAAAACCTAACATCAATTGTCGCGGCTCGTTTGAATTGCCGCCGGACAAGCCCGCGACGTATGAAGAACTGCTGAGAGTAGCGAGAACGAACGCGCGTTCGTGCGCTGACTACTGGCGCGGGCAGGGAGTAGACCTCTCTGGCTACAACACGAACGAGAGCGCCGACGACATCGAAGATTTGCGCAAGGCGCTCGGCGCAAAAAAGGTGAGCCTCTGGGGCATCAGCTACGGGACGCACCTTTCCTTAGCCGCCATCAAAAGACACGGGCGCAATATTGAGCGTGCGATTCTGGCCGGCACGGAGGGCTTGGATAGCACGCTGAAACTGCCGGGCGATGTGCAACAGCATCTTGCGGAGATTGGCCGCTACGTACAGGCCGACGCGAATCTCAGCCAGCAGATCCCGATTTCTTGGGCCTGATGCGCACAGTTTTTGAACGCTTGGAGCGAGAGCCGGTCGCGGTTGAAGTGACAGACCCGAAGACGAAGCAGCCCGTCAAGGTCGTCGTCAATAAATTCGCCTTGCAGTTGCTCACGGCCACGGCCATCGGGACTGATGCCATCATGTTCTTTCCCCGCGCTTTTCTGGCCGCATCCAAAGGCGACTATAACGAGATTGCTCTGCAATGGCTGGGCCTGACCAGAACCAATTTCAACTCCGCGATGTCATTTATGATGGATTGCTTTTCGGGCGCATCGAGGGAGCGCCTGCGCCGGATAGAGCGTGAAGCGAAGGGGACGCTGTTAGAAAAACTCGCTGACTTCGTGTTTCTCGACGTTTGCGACGCGTGGGGTAGTCCAGACTTGGGCCATAGTTTCCGCGCTCCGGTTAAATCGAGTGTGCCGGTCCTTTTCATTAGTGGAACACTGGATGGACGAACGCCCGTCAGCAACGCGGAAGAGGCGCGCCGAGGATTTCGCAACAGCCAACACCTGATTATCGAAGGCGCTTGGCACAGCGACCCGCTGTTTTTGTCGTCTCCGAAAATCAAGGATGCGATGCTGGAATTCATGCGCGGCGCGCAGGTCACGACGACGAAAATCACGCTTCCGCCGCCAAGATTTGCTCCCCTCAAAATGCCGTAGCGAAGCGCCAGGGGAATTTGTGGATTGACAATCGTTCTGATTGTGGGACTGCTGAATCCCGAAATCGAAAATTTCAATTGCCTAGCGCGCCTTTAGTGAACACTGTTGAGGCAATATCGCGCTTAATAAATAAGACAGCCACGGGCTGGCACGCGGCTTGAACGCTGGCGTGAAGCTTAATCAAATAGGGCGACCGCGCTCGTGCGGTCTGACTGCACAAGGAACAGCCATTATGACAAATTTATCCCTCCGGCAAATTCGCCAAATGCCGCGAGCTTTCCGCACGCACGCGGCGGAAAGAATGCTCATCGTTCTTCTCTCTGTTTTCGCGTTAATTGGCCTGATTGGTTTTGAGGCGCAGGCCCAGAGCGCGCCCGCCGGACAATTAAAGCGCCTCGCCTCCGTGCGCAGCAGCGAACTTCCCAACGGCTCAAAAGTGTCGCTCGTCTCTGATGTCTCGCTCGGTGATTACAAGTCTTACACAGCGGGGGAGCGCTTCAACGTTCGCATCCCACAGGGGAGCCATCTGCCCGCCGCGCTCGACGTGCAGGGACGCGGCTACAGCGATGCGCGAGCTGAGCGCAATGGTGATGACCTTATCCTGTCGTTCGCTTTGCAGAAGGGTGCGACCGCCAGCGTCGTCCAGAAGTTTAATCGCCTCGACGTGATTTTCAGCGTGGCGAGTGAAGAGAGCCAGCCGGCGTCTGCCACCGTGGCGTTGATGTCGAGCGACGCTTTGCCGCCGCCGCAGGAGACGGTCAAGGCTGCCGCCGTGAAGAAGGTCGGCAATATCGAGTTGCCGCCGGAGAAGGCACAGCCCGTGCGCATTCCGAAGTTTGATAAGCCGCCCGTGATTGACGGCAAGCTGGATGAAGAGGTCTGGAAGCAGGCCACCGTCCTCAAGGATTTCTACCAGATTCAGCCCGGCGACAACATCGCGCCCTCGAAGCCAACGGAAGTCTTGCTCGGCTATGATTCGAGAAATCTCTACATCGCGTTTCGCGCCTTCGACGAGCCGGACAAAGTTCGCGCCACGGTCGCCAAGCGCGACAACATCTTCAGCGACGATTACGTCGGGTTCTTCCTAGACACCTTCAACGATCGGCGCAAAGCCTTCGAGATTTTCTTTAACCCGCTCGGCGTGCAGGGCGACGGTGTGATAACGGAAGGACGCGGCGAAGATTTCAGCGTCGATTTGCTGCTGGAATCGAAGGGCCTCATTAACACGGAAGGCTACATCGTCGAAGTCAGCATTCCCTTCAAGTCGCTGCGCTACGAAGCGGGCAAAGACAAGCTCTGGGGCGCACACTTTTTCCGTCGCATCAAGCGCTTCAACAACGAGCTTGATTCGTGGATGCCGTTTTCGCGCAGCATCGGCAGCGACCTGAGCCAAGCCGGACACCTGACGGGCCTCGAAGGCATCTCGACGGAGCGCACCATCGAGTTGATTCCGAGCCTGACGGTCTCGGAGACGGGCCGCCTCGTCGGTTCTTTCTCGCCCGCTCCCGGCACGCTTGATGAAGGCCGGATGGTCAACGAACCCGTCAAGATTGACCCCGGGCTGACCGGCAAGTTTAATATCTCCCCGACGACGACGCTCGACTTCACGCTCAATCCTGATTTTGCTCAGGTCGAAGCGGACCAGTTAGTCGTCACCACCAACCAGCGCTTTCCCATCTTCTTTGAAGAGAAGCGCCCCTTCTTTCTGGAAGGCATCGACATCTTTCGCACGACCGTCACGGCTGTGCACACGCGCGCCATCGTTGACCCTGACGCCGCCGTCAAGCTGACGGGCAAGAAGGGCCGCAACACCTTCGGCATCATGCTGGCGTCGGACAACGGGCCGGGCAATATCAACGCCGACGACCGCGGGGAACTCAACGCCTGCCGCGAGCAGCAGCAGCTTGACATCCAAGCCAACATTCCGCCGAGTATCTGCCCGAACGACAACATCGTTGACAAGAACGCCTACATCGGCGTGCTGCGTCTCAAGCGCGACATAGGCAAGAACGACAGCACCATCGGAATGCTGGCGACGACCTACAACTTCATTGAGAAGCACAACCAACTGGGCGGCTTCGACGGGCGCTTCCGCCTCAACAAGCAGACCATCTTCGACTTTCAAGTGCTCGGGACGACCTCGCGCAATTTCTTCTACAACCCCGATACAGACCAGGACGTTTACCGCACGGGCAACGGCTTCGCCTACGCGACCACCTACGACGTGACGGGACGCAACTGGGGCTGGCAGGTTTACGGCGAAGGCTTCACGCAGGACTATCGCGCTGATGCAGGCTTCTTTCAGCGCCCGAATTCAAACTTCAACTCGTTCTACGTGCGCTATAACACGGACCCGAACCCGAAAGCCAAGCTCATCATCAGCCGGCACATACACAATTTCACACACATTGATTACAACTGGCAGGGACGCCTCTACGCTTGGGAGAGCGAAAACCTCGTCGAGTGGTCGCTGCCGCGCAACTCCTACTTCGGCCTCGCCTATGAATACGCCTATGAGCGTCTCTTCGAAGAAGAGTTTGGGCCGCGCCGCCGCGCCGCCGCGCCAGGCGACCCCGGTCAAGAGGGTGCGTTCTTCGGGCCTGACAACGAACGCTCCAGCAGCAAGCATCATTATTTCATCTACGGCGGTTCGCAGTTCAATAAGAAGTACCAGTTTAATTTCCGCGCCGTCTACCGCGACGGCCATTTCGATTTAGACTTCGGCGGCGGCAATCGCTATCCGCGCGTCAGCCCGTCGGCGCTGCTCTTAGGCGAGGACGCCCCGCTCGACCCGGGCCGTGGCGGCCTCTTCGAGTTTACGGGCGGCGTCACCTATCAGCCGACCAACGAACTGCGCATGTCGCTCAATCTGGTCAAGCAACGTCTGTCGCGCTACGACACTGACCGCGTGGCCTTCGATGTCAACATTTTCACCTATCGCGGCACGTATCAATTTACAAAGGCGACGTTTGCGCGCGCCATCATTGACTACAACACGCTGAACTCGCGCGCGCGCGGCCAATTTCTGCTGGGCTGGACGCCTAGCCCCGGCACGGCCTTCTACGCCGGATACAACGATGATTTGAACTACGGCGGCTTCAGCCCGCTCAATGACCGTCCGCTGGCCCCGGGCTTTCGCCGCAACGGCCGGACATTCTTCATCAAGATGTCCTATCTCTTCCGCAAGAGCTTCGGCAGCAAGTGAGAATTTTTTTGTAACCATCGGCGGGCGGCGTGCGTTAAAGCATATAGACGGAAGCCGTGGAACTTTTTTGTTGGCTGTGGGGAATCCCTAATGGTCTAGGAGTTTTTCTAAAAGGGAGAAGGAATGAGCAAGCAAGAGAGCCTTGACCGCTACGTGCGCCGCGTTCTGAAGGAGAAGGGTTTATCCTACGCAGAGGTGGAGGCGCGCTCCGAGGGCGCAATCAGCGATAGCTACATCGGCAATATCGTGACGGGCAGCGTCGGCAGCGTCACGGTGGCGAAACTGAAGGCGCTGGCGCGCGGCCTGGATGTTTCCGAGGATGAAATCTTCGCCATCGCGCGCGGCCATTCGCCCGCCGATTTGCGAGATTTCCAAAAGAGCCGCTTCGTCGCCATCTTCGACAAATACAAACGGCTTCACACCGACGACCAAAGGGAGATGCTCATCCTGCTCGAAGCCATTGAGCACGAAATCGAGCGCCGTCAACTACGCCGCGACCTCGAAAAGCGCTACTCGAAAGAGCCGCTGGTCGCATAGCCGCCGCCGGGTTAACCGCCGCTAGTCGCAGAGGAACAGCAAGCCATTCATCAAGCGCCTCTGCGGCGCTCTGCGGTGCGCGCTTGCATGAATTGTTAGGTTGCTTCCGCCACTCCCCTCATGCGGCGCTCTGATTTAGCTGTCTTGGACTTCCACCTGTGGAGCTTTCTTCGTCTCATCCCGCACATCGTCCGGCCCCGCGAGCGCTAGAATAATCAAAGTAAATACGGTGCTCAGCAAGGCGACGCCCAGACTGCCCAAGCCGACGGCCACGCCGATGGCCGCCGTCATCCACACGCCTGCCGCCGTGGTCAAACCCTGAATATCACGTTCTTCGTTCAACTTGAGAATAGTACCGGCTCCGAGAAACCCGATGCCGGTCACGATGCCCTGGATGACTCTTGATAATCCGTCCGAAGACATGCCCACACCGGAGCACGCGAGGATGAAGACGGCTGTGCCGAGTGTGACCAAGATATGCGTGCGCAATCCTGCCGGCTTACCTGCGCGCTCGCGCTGGAAGCCCACAGCCGCGCCCAGCAGCGTGGCCGCTATGAGCTTGATAACGACGTGTGCTAACTGCCTCGCATTAGGCAAGCCGGAGGTTAGTTCTTCCCAGAAAATATCCATTTCGTTTCTCTCTTAAATTTGCCTTGACCCGCGACATTTTCAACAACCTACCGCCCGCATTAACCGGCGCGCAATTAACTTAACATGAAAGAGCAGCTCTCTTGCGAGTCCGGTTGAATGAGTTGTGATGCCGCACTCTCCACGGACGCCGATTCTTGGTGTCTCTGACACTGGCGCTCAGTCTTCAACTCACAGCCTTCTTCAACAGCGCGCCGATTCTTGCCTCTGTGGCGGCAGTCAACTCCTTGAGCGCGAAGGCGACCGGCCACAGCGCGCCTTCGTCGAGGTTCGCCGCGTCACTGAAGCCCAAGGACGCGTACCTTGTTTTGAACTTCTCCGCGCTTTGGTAGAAGCAGACGACCTTGCCGTCCATAGCATAGGCGGGCATCCCATACCATGTCTTCGGAGAGAGTGCTGGCGCGCTGGCTGTGATGATTTCATGCAACCGCTTGGCCATGGCGCGCTCCGGTTCCGGCAGCGCGGCAATCGCCGCGAGCACGTCCGCTTCACCCTCCGCTTTGTTCTTGTTCGCACGCGCTTCCGCCTTCAACTCTTGGGCGCGCGCCCTCATCGCGGCCCGTTCCTCGTCCGTGAATCCCTTAGACTTCTTGGTGCTCGCGGTGGCGCTCTTAGCGGACGCTTGCGTTTGCTTCTTTGGACTCATAGAAATCTCCTTTGATGTCGCTCACAGCGGCCTAACGCTCGAAGTAACCCGCGCCGAGCATGAAGCATTCAATGTGAGGGAACAAGACGATGATGAAAAACATGCTCCCGAGGCGTCCGCGTTGAATGAGTTGGTAGGTTGCGTTTCCAGTAGGCAAAACGCCGTGCAGCTTTAGTGTTCTCGGTCTTTGGGTGGCAAAGGGTCATTACCGGGGGCAATAGTATCTTGACTGCAAATTCTCCCATCAAGACCTTTTACTGTTAGTTCGCCCCCGCCGGAATTTTGGAGCATCTCTGTGGCTTTTTTTATGGCCTCTTCCTGCGTTCCATGTAGGCTCGATGCCTTTGATGCGCTGCCTAATTTATTAACCCAACTCCCGTCTTCTCTACGGAAGACTGTGCGCTGCTTCTTTTTACCCACTGAGAGGTTGACTGCTGAAAGTTTATGTTGCTTTCCAGGGGCTGGCGCACCACGCAATAATCCTTCTGAGCTGAGGTCTTCATCCACATCTTTCCAATGAATTCCATACCCGCCACCGACTATTTGCCAGTTTCTTCTTTGCTCTTTAGTGGCCTTGAGCAGGCGGGGATACCAGACAAGAGGGACACTAATCTCTCTCCCATCCATCAGTCTGACGCGCAGCATATCCTCTGAAAACTTCACGTCTGCCACACGCTCGTCAGCCGCTAATGCCGAAATACTCATTCCATGCCTCCAATAGCTTTTCCCGATGCTCTCTGACCAATCTCTCAAGCCGTCTCAATTCTTTTGCTCTGAAGCCAAGATTATCCGCTTCTTCCACTGGATTCAACCAAAACTTAGCTGACAAGTTATCACGGTCAATATGTACATGTGGCGGCTCATTCGGCTCATGGCTGTAAAAGTAGAAGCGATACGCTTGATATCTCAGAACGGTTGGCATATTAAATTGGTTATACTCTACCTAAGCGTCAGCAGCCCAACGCATTTGATACGGAATGAACCAGCATCACATGCTGTATCGGATAGTCAGGCCATCGTCAACAATGAATTTCAGACGAAGGGAAACGTAAAAGGCCCACAGTCAAGATGCATAGTCTTGACTGTGGGCCTTAGACTTCGCAGTCCAAATTGTCTTTACTCGAAGACGCGTTCGACCGGGATGATTTCGATGTCTTCGGGGCGGACGTTGATTTTGTAGGCTTCGATGAGCTTGTCTTCGTCCGTAATCTCTTTGGGCTTCGGAGAGTTGTAGGTGATGGGCGACGGGCGACCGGCGGCGATGGCGTCGCGCAGGGCTTCGGCGTCCTTCGTCACCAAGACGATACGCATCCTATCGGACTTTAGATGCTGGCGGATGGCGCGGTTGACATCCGCGAGCGTGAGGCGCGAAAGCTGCTGGCGCATGTACTGGTTAAAGTCTGGAATGCGATAGTAACGACTGTCGAGCGCGTAGCCGAGTTGGGCGTTCTGCGTCTGCGTGAGCACGTTGACGTTCTTTAAGAGGAAATCGCGCGTGGCTTCAAAGGTTTCGCGGGTCATGCCGTCGCGCACGAGCTTGTCGTATTCGTAGAGCGCGGCGCGCAAGGTGAAGTGGCCGTTCTGCGGCTCGACGGGGCGTATCCAGATTTGGAAGATTTGCTGCTGTCGCCCGAGGTTCGGGTCGGGCTGAAACTGGAACATGCCGCGCGGGAAATACTCTATGTAAGAATAGTCGCCGTAGTTGAGGCCGCGCGCTTCGCGCAGGCGTTGGTAGAGATAGCTGTTGCTGGAACGATGCTGGCCGAAGTAGGAAGCGACGACCGCGAGCGCGGGCCAATCCTTGTCGGCGCGCGTCACACTGATGGGAAAGCCGAGCGAGATGGCCGTCGAGCGCGTGTCGCGTTTGATAATGCCAATCTTCATCCCCGCCGCAACCACTGGCGCGGCAATCTTCGCGCGTGCGGCCTTGCCCTTCGGCAGCTTCGAGAAATCCGCCAACACCTTGTCCATGAAATCATCAGGATAACCGCCCGCGAGGCCGACGACGAGGTTGGCCTGCGTGTAGTGTGTGCGATAGAAACTGTTGACATCGGCCAGCGTCAGCTTTTCGAGCGCGCTCACGCTGCCAATGTTGTGATGACCGTAGGCGTGATTGGTGTAGATGGTGTTGTAGAGCGCTTCCTTGCCGAGTTCCTCGTCGTTGGCGTTGCGAAGCGTGACCTTCAGATAGTTGACGGCATCCTGCTTCAGGCGCGTGAAGTCTTCCTCACGAAAGCCGGGGTTGAGCAGCATTTGATTGATGAGCTGGTAATAGTGGCTCAAGTTGTCAATGTGCGTCGTGCCGGAAAAGACCGTCATTTCCTTGTCAATCTGCCAGTTGAACGAGGTCGCCATCGGGTACATCGCCTCGACAATCTGCTCGTAGGTCAGCGAGCGCGTGCCGCCCTTCGCCAGCATCGCCGCCGTCAGCGCCGCCACACCCTCTTTGCCCGCGGGGTCGTTCGCAGAGCCAGCCATCAGCAGGATTCTAAACGTGACGAGCGGCGACTTGTTCTGCATCAAGACGGTCTGGATGGACGACGCCTTCCCCTGAGCGGTCTTCTTTTTCTTATCAGTTGACTTCATTTTGTTATCGCCTGTCATCGGCGGCTTGATGCGCACGGGCTGCTTGTCGGGCGCGCTCTGCGCACTCACTAACACAGGCGCGTGCGCCATCAACAGCAAGCCGAGCAGGACACACACGAACGGCGTGCGCACGTTTGAGCGCTGCAAAAATCTGTTGTCGTTGGAAAAGCTGTACATTACTGTGCACCTCCGTTGCCGGTTTTCGTGGCGAGCGTGACGATGGTGCGATTGCGCTCGACGAAGTAGCGCGCGGCGGCGGCGCGTATGTCTTCGGGCGTCACCTGTTCATACAACGCGAAGAGCTTGTTCATCGTCTCGGGCGTGCGCCGGAGCGCGATGTAGGGAGCCAGCGTGTTCGCAATGGCCGATGAGCTATCCATTTGCAGCGCGACGCTGTAGCGCAGGCGCGAGCGCGTCGCGTCGAGCTTCGATTGCGGAATCTGCTCCGTGGTGTAGCGCTTGAAGGTCGCCAGCACTTGGTCGCGCACGTCGTCCACGTCCTTCTGGTCCTTGACGCGCGTGAAGATGGCGAAGAGTTCCGGGTCCACCTGGTCGTCAAAGCTCGGACTCAACAAGTCAACCTTCTGTTCTTTCAAGACGAGCCGTTGGTAGAGTTCAGAGTTTTCACCGAAGGCGATGGCCGCCAGCAGGTCTAGCGCCACCTTGTCTTTGCTCTCGTCGGAAAACGCGGGGCCGCGAAACGCCACGACCACGTAGGGCAGCGTTTGCGTCGGCCAGTCAACGTGCGCCTTGCGCGGGCCGTCCTGCTCGTCCTCTTTGGGAATCTGCGGCAGGTAGTTGCCGCGCTGCCATTCACCGAAATACTTGCGGGTCATCCCCAAAGCCGCCTCGCGCGTCACGTCTCCGACCAGCACGATGGTCGTGTATTCGGGCCGGTAGTAGCGATTGTAAAACTGCCAGCTATAGTCATACTGGTTGGGCATGTCCTCTATGTCTTTGATGTAGCCCATCGTGGTGTGCGCGTAGGTATGCTTTTTGAAGGCGGTCGCGCGCAAAACTTCGTAGAGCTTGGAGACGGGGCTGGCGCTGTTCTT
>CAZEZJ010000073.1:10979-16361 GCA_964516695.1 uncultured Blastocatellaceae bacterium | reverse complement strand
GTCATCGCCGCCACTTGAGAGCCGCGCGCCTCAATGCCCGAACCATCCTGCTGCTTCTCGCTGAAGCGACCTTGATTTTCGGCGGGCTGATAGTAGCCGTCTACCTGCGGCTCGGCCCGCTCGGCGCGGAAGAGGAGTTGATACGCAAGCACGGCTTTTTCAAGGCGGCGCTGGCGACCGCTTTTTGTCTCAGCGCTTTCTATCTGTACGACCTTTACGACTTCGTGCGAATGCACGACCGCCGCGAGTTGGTCTTAAGGCTGATACAAGCTTTGGGGTTGGCGTGGGTCGCGCTGGCGATAGCCTTTTATGCCATCCCGCGCTTGATGATTGGGCGCGGGGTGTCGTTGATTGCGTTGCCGCTGGCGCTACTGCTGATGGTCGCGTGGCGCATCTCGATTCACTGGTTTCTGGGCCATCCTGACTACGGCGAGCGTATCTTGATTGTCGGTTCCGGCGCGGCGGCCATAGAGATTGCGCGCGAGACCATTGAGCGGCGCGACGCGGGCTTTCGCATCCTCGGCTTTGTTGACAACGACCCGGAGCTTTTGGGCAAGAGTCTGATTAACCCGCGCGTCGTCGGGCTGACATCACAACTGGCGGAGATTGTGCAGCGTGAAAACGTTGACCGTATCGTGGTCTCGATGGGCGAACGGCGCGGGCAGTTTCCGAGCGAGCAACTTCTGGATTTGAGTTTGTCCGGCAACGTCTCCATCGAAGAGGGCGCGTCATTTTACGAACGATTGACGGGACGCGTGAATCTGGACATGCTGCGTCCCTCTTGGCTCATCTTTTCGGGGCGCGGGCGGCAGAAGCGCATGAGCGGTATTGCGCGGGCCATTTTGCATCGCGGCGTGGCGTTTGTCGGCGCGATTCTTTCGCTGCCCGTCGTCGTCCTGACGGCCATTCTCATCAAGCTCGAATCGCCCGGGCCTGTGCTTTATAAGCAGGAGCGCGTGGGCAAGAATGGCCGCCCGTTTACGATTATGAAGTTTCGCTCGATGCGCATGGACGCGGAGAAGGACGGCCCCGTGTGGGCGCGCTCGGCTGATGACCGCACGACGCGCGTCGGGCGCATCATCCGCAAGATCCGCGTGGACGAAATACCGCAGTTTTGGAATATCCTCAAAGGTGAGATGAGCTTCGTCGGCCCACGGCCCGAACGCCCGCACTTCGTCTCCCAACTGGCCCAGGAGATTCCCTTTTACGAGCAACGGCATTTGATAGCGCCGGGCCTCACCGGCTGGGCGCAAATCAAATATCCTTATGGCTCTTCGATTGAAGACGCGCGGCAAAAATTGCAATACGACCTTTACTACATCAAGAATCAAAGCCTGATGCTCGACGCCGTGATTCTCTTCGAGACAATCAAGACGATTCTCTTCGGGCGCGGTGCGCGGTAAGTTTCTCAAGAGCAGTTTTGGAGGTGGTTAGAAATGAAGATGAAAATCATGCTGGCAGCAATCGTGCTCGCGCTCGGTTGCAGCGCGGCTCTCGCTCAGCAGCAGCCCGCAACGGACGAACAAGCGCCCGCGCAGAAGAAGGGCTTTCTGAGCAAAATCTTCGGGCAGGATTCAAAGTCGAAGAAGAAGAACGCGCAGCAGACGACGAGCGAGCCGAAAAAATCCGCGGCTCCGGCGGAGCGTTTAGAGCCTGACGATACGAACTCGCTGCCGTCCGACGTTCCCGCTGAGACCCAGGCCAACCGTCGCGAGATGATGTCTGAAGAGGAAGCGACCATCGCTCCCTACTACAACAATTTCTTCGCCACCTATCGTCTCGGCCCGGAAGATGTTATCTCCGTCACGGTCTTCGGGCAGGAGCGTTATTCGCGTTCCGCCATCACCATTCCGCCGCACGGGCGCATCTCGCTGGCCTTGATTCCCGGCGGTATTCTGGTTAACGGCAAGACGGTCGAAGAGGTGGCCGAGATAATTCGTCAGAAGTACGACGAGTACATCATTGACCCGAAGGTGGATGTTTTGCTGGACAAGGCGGTCTCGTATCGCTACAGCGTCATCGGTGATGTCGCGCAGCCGGGCATCAAGCTGATGTCGCGCCGTCTGACCGTGCGCGAAGCCTTAGCCGAAGCGGGCGGCGTGCTCAACACGGGCGATTCGAGCAAGGTGGCGGTGCTACGCCGCAAAGCAGACGGCAGGCTCGATACCATCCACGTCAACGTCAAAGCCATCCTCAGAGGAAAAATCCCGGACGATACTTACCTTGCGCCCGGCGACCAGGTCGTCGTCCCCGGCAACACCCTGAAGAAGGTGAAACAGATTATGGACTTGATGCCCGTCGTCAGCTTCGCCCGCATCTTCACCGGAGGCTGGTAAGAGAAAAGGATGAACGATGAACGCGAAACGATGAATGAACAACGCAAGGCACGTGCGATGTCTTGCGTTCATCGTTTCGCGTTTCGCCCTTCGCCCTTCGCGTTTACGTTGCAGCGTTCACGCTTTCGCGTTCATCGTTCACGCTTTCGCGTTCATCGTTTCCTGCTCTTGTTTCTCATCTGCACGCTTGGCGCGAGCGCGCAGGGCGCTTGGCAGCGTCAACGTTCAGGCACGTTTGCGTGGCTGCACGCGGTCTATTTTCTAGACGCGCAGAGAGGATGGGCCGTGGGCGGCAATGGGGCGCTGCTGGCGACCATTGATGGTGGAGCGACGTGGCGCGTCGAGCGACGCCCGACAAAGGATGCTCTGCGAGACGTTTACTTCGCGGATGAAAATAACGGCTGGCTGGTCTGCGAGCGCGCCCTTTATGAATTGACGGCGAAGGATGAACCGCGCGCCTTTTTGATGAGCACAACGGATGGCGGCGCGACGTGGAAGCGCGTGGAGTTGAGCGGCTTTGACGTGGATGCGCGATTGGTGCGCGCGCTGTTTGCGAGAGACGGGCGCGGGTGGGTCTTTGGCGAGGCCGGAGCGCTCTACACGACGCGCGATAAGGGTGAGACGTGGGCGCGCCAACGCGTGCCGACGCGCCACCTCCTGCTCGGCGGAGCGTTTCTCGATTCTGACCGCGGCTGGCTCGTCGGCGCTGGCGCGACCATCTTGCAAACTGCCGACGGCGGCGAGACGTGGCGCGCGGGCGCTGTTCTTGACGAGACGATGTTGGGCAGCAGTAGCGCTCGCGTGCGTTTTACGGCGGTCTCTTTTGTGGACGCGCGGCGCGGTTGGGCCGTCGGAGCGAAGGGGCGCATCTTCGCCACACGCGACGGCGGGCGCACGTGGCGCGCGCAAGTCTCAAACGTCGAGAGCGATTTGCTCGACGTAAAATTTACCAGCGACGCGGAGGGCTGGGCCTGCGGAACGGAAGGGGCTTTGCTGCACACGCGCGACGGCGGCGCTCATTGGAGCGTTGAGTCAAGCGGCACGCCGCACGCGCTCGAACGTCTCTGCTTCATCAACAATACACGCGGCTGGGCCGTCGGCTTCGGCGGCACGATTATCAGCTACAACGCCAACATTCCGGCGCAACGACCGGAACTGAAAAAGCAAAAGTAAAACAGTCAAAGGCAAACGCGCTTGAGCGACAGACGGCTTCAAGAGCGGCTTTCATCTTTCTGCAAATTCCGGCGACAGCGAGCCATATTCTTACCGAAACGCTTTGACCGTGTGACTGACTTCTGGAGGAAACCGATGCGCGATAACAAAGTAAACTCGAATACTGAAGGCGCTCTCTCTGGCCTCTCGCCCATGCGCGCCGCGCTTTCGTGCGCGACGATGCTCATGCTGGCTCTCTTGTTATGCGTGGTCGGAGTTCGCGCGCAAAGCAATCAGGCGCGTGAATCGTCTAAAGGAGTCAGCGGTGCGGCCAAGGTCGAGCAGACGCGGGCGCGTCGTGCGGCGGCCAATAATTCCTCGCAGAAGAAAGACGAGGCCAGCCCGGTTGTCGTTAGCGAGACGACTGGTGCGGCTGCCAAGCGGCGAGCGGCGAGCGATGCCTTGACAGAAGACGAACCGCCGCCACCCGCGCCCGAGGAAGCGGCCAAGGCTGACCGTCTGAGCACGCTTCGCGCGCAGATTAAGGACGCGAAGACCGATACTGAGCGCACGCGTCTTCGGCGCACGCTCGTTGATTATCTAGTCGCGCTCGACCGGCAAACGGAAGCTATCGAAGAGTTGCGCGCCGCCTTGAGAGAAGAGCGGCTCGACCCCGTCAGCTTCTACAATGTCGGCAACGCGCTGGCGCGCCTTGGCGATACGGGCGCAGCCATTGAGGCTTATCGTAAAGCCATCGAACAGCGGCGCGGTCATTACTCACGCGCGTTGCACAATTTGGGCGTCTTGCTGATGCGCGATGGGCGTTGGGACGAAGCGCAGGAGGCTTTAACCTCAGCGCTTAGGCAGGAGGCTTATCGCTATCCAGAAGCGAGCTACAATCTCGGACGCCTCTATTCCTTGCGCGGCGAAGCGGCGCTGGCGATGCGCGAGTGGCATCGTGTCTTGGCGCTGCGGCCTGACCATGCTGACGCCGCGCTGGCGCTCGCGCGAGCTTACGCCGAAGACGGCAACCCGGAGCTTGCCATCGGCGTGATTGATTCTTTCACTAAACGTCGCGGCGCAAACAACCAACTGGAAGCAGCACGCCGCGAGATTCTCTACAACGCCGAAAGCTACGAGGCTAGCAACACGGAACCAGTCGTCAATGCAGCGAACGTTAAGAAATCTGCTGGCGCTTCTTCGTCGGTTGTCAAAACGAACGCCAGCGTCGGCGCCGCGAAGTCAACCGGGAACAGCAACGCCCGTCCGGCCGCTTCCTCATCGCTGCGCTCGCTGACGGTTGACCGCGAGACTTACGAACTGCTCGCACGCGCGCGTGCTTCGCGCGAGGACAAGAGAGAAGAAGAAGCCGTCACCTATTACAATCGCGTGCTCGCGCGGCGCGGCGGCTTTTTCCCGCCCGCGAATCTCGAACTCAGTTTCGTGCTCTCGGGTCTTAATCGTCATGCTGAGGCGATTGCGAGCCTGCAAAAGTTGCTGGCGAAAGAGGGCGCGCGTTACCCTATAGCCTACTTTCATCTGGGGCGCGAGTATGAGGCGCTCGGCCAACTAAACCTGGCGGCGGAGGCTTACGGTCGCGCGGCAGCGGCCTACGGCGACAAAGAGCCGCAGTTTTTGCTCGATGTCAGCCGCGTGCGCGAGAAAGAGGGCAACATCGAGGCCGCGCTCAACGCGCTGGAAGAATACGCACGCCTCAGCGGGCGACAGGGCCGCACGCCCGAATGGACTGCCGGACGCATCGCGGAGCTTCAGCGCAAGAAAGAAGCCGCCGCCACAACGCCAGCGCCGGCCGATAAGCCTTAACGATTAACCGCAGAGCATGACATCGCAATACCTGCACGGCACAGACCCGGACGAGCAGCGTCGTCTCTCG
>CAZEZJ010000073.1:0-10969 GCA_964516695.1 uncultured Blastocatellaceae bacterium | reverse complement strand
CGAAGGCAGCCTGCGTGAGCTTGCCTTGCAGGGCGGCGAAACCATTCTGGACGTGGGTTGCGGGCTGGCGCAGTTTACGCGAGCGATGGCACGCCGTAGTGGCCAAGGCTCGCGCGTCCTAGGCATTGAGCGTGAGGCTGAGCAACTGGCGGAGGCCAGAAGGCAAGCCGCCGCAGCAAAAGAAGAACACCTCATCGAACTCAGGCAGGGCGACGCGCTCGCGCTGCCGCTGAGCGATGATGAGTGGGGCGCTTTCGATGTGGCCCACACGCGGTTTCTGTTGGAGCATATTCCAGACCCGCTCTCCGTGGTGAAGCAAATGGTGCTGGCGGTGCGTCCCGGTGGTCGCATCGTGCTCGAAGATGATAATCACGACGTGATGCGCTTCTGGCCCGAACCACCCGAGCTTGTGGCGCTCTGGAACGCCTACTCACGCACTTTCATTCATCTCGGCAACGACCCGCGCATTGGCCAGCGTCTCGTCGCGCTGCTCTATGAAGCGGGCGCGCATCCGGTGCGTAATGCGTATGTTTTCTTCGGCAGTTGCGCGGGCCATCCACACTTTCATCTCTACCTCGAAAACCTCATTGGCGTCCTTGAAGGCGCACGCTCCCTGATACTCGGCGCAGACCTCCTCGACCGCGCAGGCTACGAAGCCGGAATCAACTCGCTGCGCGCGTGGATGAAGAGGCCCGACGCCGCGCTGTGGTTCGCCATCGCGTGGGCGGAAGGGAAAAGATAAGGTAAAAGTAAAAAGGTAAAAGGCAAAAGGGAAGACAAAGGAGCACGGCTCTCATCTTCGCTTCGGCTTTTTATTTACTTTTACCTTTTTACTTTTACCTTTTGCCTTGTTAAGATGCCGTTCGTTTCCGTCCCCTTTCATTTATCAATTTAAGCTTGAGTGAGGATGCTTGTGATGAGTCTATCGAGTCGCCGTCTCTGTGTGGTTGTGTTGTGTGTGATGGTGCTGGTGCTGGTCGCGCTCGTGAGCGGGCCGGGCCATGCCGCTTTAACGGAAAACGAGATTGACCCGTCCGCGCTCTTCGTCGATGCCGAGCAAACGGGGCGCGCGCTTGACCCGGCGAACATGGACAAGAGTGTGAATGCGTGCGTGGATTTCAACGCGTTTGCCAACGGCGGATGGATTGCGAAGAATCCTATCCCGGCTGCCTACCCGCGCTGGGGCCGCTTTAACCAGTTGGCCGACCAGAATGCAGACCGCCTGCACGAAATCTTGGAAGCCTCGGCGCGCAATCACAGCGCCGCGAAGGGCAGCAACGAACGTAAGATTGGCGACTACTACGGAAGCTGTATGGACGAGGCGAAGATTGAGGCGGCGGGCGCTAAGCCCTTGGAAGCGGAGTTTAAGCGCGTCGAGAAGATTAAGGACTTGCGCGATTTGTCTACCGTCGTCGCACACTTTCACGCTCACGGCATCGGCGGTCTCTTCAATTTCGGCGCGGTGCAGGATTTCAAAAACAGCACGCGCGTCATCGCCAGCGCCAGCCAGGGCGGTCTCACCCTTCCCGACCGCGACTACTATACGAAGACCGACGAGAAATCCGTGCAGATTCGTAACGAGTACGTTAAGCACGTCGGCAACATGTTCAAGCTCTTGGGCGACGCTCCTGATGAGGCCGCCGCTGCTGCCGCCACGGTGTTGAAGATTGAGACGAAGCTGGCTGAAAGTTCTATGACGCGCGTCGAGCGCCGAGACCCGAACGCCATCTATCACATGATGAAGATGTCGGAGGCAACGGCGCTGGCTCCGAATTTCAACTGGGACGAGTATTTCAAAGGCATGGGTGTGCGCGGCACGCCCGACATCAACGTCGCACAACCAAACTTCTTCAAGGCGCTGAACGAGAATCTGACCGCCATGCCCCTCAGCGATTGGAAGACCTACCTGCGCTGGCGCGTGATTAACGCCGGAGCGCCGTCGCTCTCATCAAAGTTTGTCGAGGAAGCTTTCAATTTCAACGGTAGTATTCTGACCGGAACGAAAGAGAATCTACCGCGCTGGAAACGCTGCGTGCAGAACACAGACCGCGCTCTCGGTGAAGCCGTGGGCCAAGTCTACGTGCAGAAGAATTTTCCGCCCGCCGCTAAAGAACGGATGCTGGTGCTGGTGAAGAATATGGTCGCGGCCTTGCGCGAGGATTTGACGACGCTCGATTGGATGAGCCAGCCGACGCGCCAGCAGGCCATCGCGAAGCTCGAAGCCTTCGCGCGCAAAATCGGTTATCCCGACAAGTGGCGCGACTACTCTGCGCTCAACATTGACCGCGAATCTTTTGTGGGCAACTCGCTGCGCGCGCGTGCCTTCGAGGTCAACCGCGTGCTGAACAAGATAGGCAAGCCGATTGACCGCAATGAGTGGGGCATGACGCCGCCGACCGTCAACGCTTACTACAATCCTTCGATGAACGAGATTGTTTTCCCCGCGGGCATCCTGCAATCGCCCTTCTTCGATTTGAGCGCCGACGATGCCGTCAACTACGGAGCCATCGGCGCTGTCATCGGCCACGAGATGACGCACGGCTTCGACGATTCCGGCGCGAAGTTTGACGCCGAGGGCAATCTGAAAAACTGGTGGACTGAAGACGACCTCAAAAACTTCAAGGAGCGAACCGAGTGCGTCGTCAACCAGTTCAACTCCTTTGTCGTTGACCCGAAAGATAATCTACGGCAGAACGGCAAGCTCGTCGTCGGTGAGGCGGTCGCAGACCTCGGCGGCCTGACCATCGCCTACGCAGCGTTCCAGAAATCGCTCGAAGGCAAGCCGCGCCCGGCAAACATCGACGGCTTCACGCCCGAGCAGCGCTTCTTCCTAGGCTTCGCGCAGGTCTGGGCGGGCAGCGGACGCCCCGAATATGAGCGCCTGCAAACCAACACAGACCCGCACCCCTTGCCGCGCTTCCGCGTCAACGGCACAGTCTCCAACATGCCGCAATTCCAGCAAGCCTTCGGCTGCAAAACCGGCGACCCGATGGTGCGCGCAGACCGCTGCCAGATTTGGTAAGCGCCGGACGTTATGCTGTGGAGAAAACAAGCGGGCTGCTTTCGGGCAGCCTCTTGTTTTGCGCTGTCACCTCTAACGGTAACTGCTAAAAGCGACTCCAAGCACTGAACACTGTTAATCAACGAGGCGTCGGCAACTCTTTTCGTATGATTCTCGTACATTTTTACGCTGTAGAAATGAATCTGCACGTGTAGAAATGAATTTGCGCATGGTAGGAATCAATCTGCACGCGGTACAGATGAATCTGCACGTGGTACGCGGCTTCCGTCATGTGGTACGCGGCTTCCGTCACACGGTATGCGCCATTCTGCGCGCGGTATACCTGAATCCGCACGCGGTATGAATGAATCTGCAGGCGGTATGCGTCGTCCGTCACGTGGGAGGGAGACTCCGGCGAGTGGTGGGCGAGGTTCTGCACGTGGTAGGCGTGAATCTGCACGCGGTAGGCGGACATCTGCGCGTGTTCGGTGACAACTTCTGTCACGTCGCCGGGGATTTAGCCAGCGTCGGCGGCCTGCTCCTGCTCCGGGGCGTCGTCCTGCTTGCGTTCGGGGCGCATGTGCGGGAAGAGAATCACGTCGCGGATGGAGCGCTTGTCTGATTACGGGTATCTTCCCAAAGCTATCAACTCCCCACGCTCTAGGAGACGCTCTGTGGTATTAAACCCGAAGATTCTGGCGGTGACTTCGCCTATCTCCGTCAGCGGTTTGAGCCACTCGAAATTCGCTTCAAAGTGTTCTTCCCATTTGTCTATTCTCGGATTAAAGAACCGGACTAACTCACCTGTCGGTCGCAGAATTGAGCCGAGATCGCTACCCTTCCGGCGATTACAAGTCATGCAGGCATACGCCAAATTCTCTTCTGTCGTCGTTCCTCCGTGCTTGATGCTGATAATGTGGTCCACTTCACAGCCGAAGAATGTGTCCTCTTCATGTATCAGACAATATTCGCACCTGTGATGAGCGCGAACAGCAACCAACTGCCGGAGTTCAGCGTTGAGATAGTTGCTCATGCGAGCATATGTTGGCGGGCACGCGCTTTAGCCATTCTCATCAAATGCTCCAATTGCAGATAATGCTCCAACTCGGATTTCTCTTCCGTCGTCAGCGCATCCACCTTTTCTCGCTCAATCAGATAAGCAACACGTTGCTTTGCCTCGTCCGATGGCTGGAAGGCGACGATGTTGCCGGGGCTTGTGCCAGCCGCGAGAAAGTCTATTACTTCTTCGTAAGCTTTATTGGTACTCATAACTGAACCTCACGAAACTATCTTACACCCTTTACGCCTCCGATGGCTGCGACTGTTCTTCGACCGCCTCTTCCACCTTACGTTCGGGGCGCATGTGCGGGAAGAGAATCACGTCGCGGATGGAGCGCTGGCCCGTGAGCAGCATGACGAGGCGGTCGATGCCGATGCCGATGCCAGCGGCGGGCGGCATTCCGTAAGAGAGCGCCCTGATGTAATCCTCGTCCATCACCATCGCCTCGTCATCGCCGCGCTCGCGCTGCTGCGCCTGTTCGAGAAAACGCTGGTACTGTTCTTCAGGGTCATTCAACTCCGAAAAGCCGTTGGCGCATTCCATGCCCGCGATGAAAAGCTCAAAGCGTTCGGCAATTGTCGGATTTACCGGCGACGCTTTCGAGAGGGGAGAGATTGGTTTCGGAAAATCTGTTATGAATGTTGGTTTGCTCAATTTTGGCTCTGCTATCTCTTCAAATATTTCTGCAACGAGCTTGGCCCCTCTTAGTTCTTTGGAAATATCTTGAGAGTTGGGCTTTGATGAATCAAACAACTTGGCTTTATCTTGAAATTCAACGATGAAGCTATTTATGTTGTTAATTATGTACTGCGTTGCCTCTGAAGGCTTCGTAGGCTCGAAGCCCGGCATCTTTGCGTACCCTTCATAATAAAGGGACCACTTGCTTATCCATGTAGCAAGAAAATCAACTTCATCAGGATGGTCAAGTCTTTCAATATCTAGTCCTACTCCAATCTGTTCAGTCCATTCTGTAGGCCAATACTGCGCGATGGCTTCTTTCATTGTCAGCCTTTCGAACTTGTCAAATTCTATTTCACAGTTGTCGAGTTGAACGCGCGTCCCGCCCGTTGCTTTGATGATTGATTGTCTTAGCATCTCTTCGCAGAAGTCCATCATCCCGTTCACGTCCATGTAGGCGCAGTAAAATTCAAGCATGGTGAATTCGGGGTTGTGGGTGCGGTCGATGCCTTCGTTCCGAAAATTGCGGTTGAGTTCGTAGACCTTTTCGAAGCCGCCGACGACGAGGCGCTTGAGGTAGAGTTCGGGGGCGATGCGGGCGTAGAGGTCTATGTCGAGGGCGTTGTGGTGCGTCTTGAAGGGGCGTGCGGCTGCGCCTGTTGCTTTGGGGGTGAGCATAGGGGTTTCGACTTCGATGTAGCCGTGGTCTTCGAGGAAGCGGCGCATCTCGCTGATGATTCGGGAGCGGCGTTCGAAGACTTCGCGGGTGGTGAGCGCGCCCTCTGCGCGTTGGCCTTCGTCTTCGTCAGTGGTTTTGACTTTGAGGCTCGATGCGATGAGGTCCGCGTAGCGCTGGCGCTGGCGGATTTCGGGGTCGCTGATGCCGTGCATCTTGTCGGGCATGGGGAGCATGGCTTTGGAGAGGAATTGGAGTTCGGTGACGTGGACGGAAAGCTCGCCCGTCTTGGTGATGAAGAGGTAGCCCGCGACGCCTATGAAGTCGCCGTGGTCTAGGAGGTTGAACAACGCCCAGCCCTCTTCGACGGGAGAGCCATCGTCGTTGTGAATGCCTTTCACGTCGGCCTTGCGAACGTAAATCTGCAAGCGCTCGCGGCCATCGGAGAGATGCACGAAGGCGGCCTTGCCCATCACGCGCGGGGGCGTGGCAATGCGACCGCTTAGGCGGACTTCGATGGCTTTCAAAGCGTTGTTGGCCGCGTCAAGCTGTTCGGGCGTGGGGCGTTCACTGCCTGGGGCTAGTTGCGGTTCATGGTGGCGAAATTCTTTGACGACCGCCGTGATGGTGTCTTCGCCGCCTGTCGCGCGGCTGCGCTCAAACTTGTTCGGATAGACGTTGCCGACGAGCTTGCGTAATTCTTCGAGGTGCTCGGCGCGCGCGCGCGTCTGGTCGTTCTCTTCGATGAAAGGGATGCTCATGCCTTTCATCGTAATTGGTAAATCGTAAATCGTAAATGGACGAATGGCTGTTTAGCGTTTACCATTTAGCTTTCAGGCTGGCGATTCAAAGAGATGAGCGGGAAAATTCTTTCGAGAGGCGAACTGCGCGCAGAGCGTGAGCGGCTACGCGCGGCGAAAAAGCGCCTGGTGTTTACCAACGGGTGCTTCGATATACTGCACGTGGGCCATGTGCGTTATCTGGCGGCGGCGCGTGCGCTGGGCGATTGTTTGCTGGTGGCGATTAATAGCGACCGCTCGGTTGGCGAGTTGAAGGGCCAAGGGCGGCCCATTATGAATGAAAGCGAGCGAGCGGAAATGCTGGCGGCGCTGGCGGCTGTGGACTACGTGACGGTGTTTGACGAACTCAGCCCGCGCGCGTTGATTACGGAAGTCTTGCCGGACATACTCGTCAAAGGCGGCGATTACCAACTAAACGAGATTCACGGGCGCGAGGAAGTCGAAGCCTCTGGCGGGCGCGTCCTAGCGCTCCCCTTCGTCCAAGGCGCTTCGACCACTTCGATTATCGAAAGAATAAAAGAAGTGACGAGTGACAAGTGACGAGTGACAAGCAAGTAGAAGAAACAAGCTGCGAGCGACGAGCGCTTTTCTTTTAACTCGTCACTCGTCACTTGTCACTCGTCACTGAATTACTATGAGTAAGACGGTTGAATCTGTGTCGGTGTTGCAGGCGGTGCTGCGGCGTGTGGCGGCGGGGGAGGAGTATGCGCGGCTGCTGGCGGAGGTGCGGCGTGGGGCGCGCGTGGTTTCGGTGAGCGGGTTGGTGTCTGGGCCGGCGCGGGCGCTGGTGCTGGCGGCGTTGCAGCGTGAGGTCGGAAAAACTTTTGCGGTAGTGACGCAAGCGAATCGTGATTTGGAAACGTGGGAGCGGGATGTGCGTTTCTGGTATTGCGCGCTGAGAGGGCGAAGCGAGTGTGCAAGGGAAGTGTTGCTGCTGCCCGCGTCAGAGTCAGACCCGTACGCCGGGGCGTCGCCGCACGCGGAGACGTTGGAGCGGCGCGCGTTGACGTTGTGGCAGTTGGCGCGCGGGGAGGGCGGCGGGAGTAGTGATTTCGTGCTGCTGACGGCGCGGGCGCTGGCGCGACGCACAGTGTTGCCGGAGCAGTTAGCAGCCGCCGGCGCGGTGCTCAAGCGCGACGAAGAACACGCGCCGGAAGAGCTGTTGGACAAGCTGGTCGCTTCGGGCTACGTGAGGGACGACCCAGTGGGGGCGGTCGGTGAGTTTTCGTTGCGCGGGGGGATTTTGGATGTGTGGTCGCCGGGGCGTGAGGCTCCCGTGCGCGTGGAGTTCTTCGGTGACACGGTCGATTCGATACGCGAGTTTGACCCTGAGACGCAGCTTTCGATTGCGCCGTTGCAGGAAGTCTCGATTGCGCCGATGCGCGAGTTGGCTGTCGGGCGCGACGACTTTCGACTGTGGGCAGAGTTTGCCAGAGAGCGTTGGAGCGATGAGAGATATGAACGCGCGTTGCGCGACCGCACGGTCTATGCCGACGAGGGCGAGACGTTTCCAGGATGGGAATGGTTAATCTCGCTGCTGCATGAGCGGAAATCGAGCGCGTTCGATTACTTGAAGGACGCTGTGCTGGTCGTGGACGAGCCGAGCGCCGTGGACACTTATCTGAGTCAGGTTTACGAAACTCTAGCGGCTCGTTATGCGGAGACGGAGAGCGCAGACGAGTTGGGCCTGCGGCCCAGTGAGCTTTACTTGACGGCGGAAGAGTTGCGCGCGCGTCTTGAGCAGGCGCAGCGTTTGGAATTGCGCACGCTGGGCCGCGCGGCGGCGATAGTGGACCAGACTATCGCGCTCGACGCCGAACAGCCGGAAGTGATAATCGGGCGCGGGCGCAGTAGTGGCTCAAGCCAGCCGCTCTTTTTGTTTCCGGCGGTGGAGGCTGCGACGGAAGTGGAGTGGTTGGCGCAGTCTGCGCGCCGTTATCACGGGCGGATTAACGAGTTGGCAAGCGACGTGCGGCGGGCGACGGCTGACAGGGGAGCGGCAGTTCTGTTTGTGATGCCGAGCTTCGGCGTGGCGGAGCGCGTGGCGGAGATGTTGGGTGATTATAACGTCGAGGCGCGCGTCGCTGCGGGCAACGAGATGGGCAGCGGAGCAGCAGAAACGCTCTCGTCGGGAGTCGTGGTGACAATCGGGCGGCCGTCGGGCGGGTTCGAGTTGCCGGCTTCCCGTTTGGTCGTTCACGTCGAGAGCGATTTGTTTGACGAAGCGGGCGAGACGGCGCTAGAGCGGCGAGCGCCCGTGGCAGAAGCCAAGGGCAGGGAAAAGAGTCGGAAACGAAAATCGAAGACCGCCGCCTTTTTGTCTGACTTTCGCGATTTGAAGGTTGGCGATTACGTCGTGCATGTGGACCACGGCATCGCGCGCTTCGGCGGCTTGCAAACGCTCGATTTGGGCGCGGGCAGGCGCGGCGAGTTTATGCTCCTCTATTACGCGGAGGATGCGAAACTCTTTGTGCCTGTCGAGCGGCTTGACCTCGTGCAAAGATATGCGAGCGCCGAAGGGGGCCAGCCCACGCTCGACCGCCTCGGCGGCCTCGGTTGGCAGAAGACGAAGGCGAAGGCCAAGCGTGCGATGCGCGACATGGCGGACGAACTGCTGCGCCTCTATGCCGAACGCAAGCTCGTCGGCGGTTACGCTTACACGGGCGACACGCCCTGGCAGCGCGAGTTTGAAGAGGGCTTCGAGTATGTGCTGACGCCTGACCAAGAGACGGCCATCGAGGATGTCAAGCACGACATGGAAGAGGCCGTGCCGATGGACAGGCTGCTGTGCGGCGATGTCGGCTACGGGAAGACGGAAGTGGCGATGCGCGCGGCGTTCAAGGCCGTGATGGAGTCGAAGCAGGTGGCTGTGCTGACGCCGACGACCGTGCTCGCCTACCAGCACTTCGATACGTTCCGCCAACGCTTCGCGCCGTTTCCCGTCAAGATAGAACTGCTCTCGCGCTTCCGCTCACCGAAGGAACAAAAGGACGTGGCGAAGCGCGTCGAGGCGGGCGAGATTGATATTGTTATCGGCACGCACCGGCTGCTGTCGAAGGATGTAATGTTTCGTGATTTGGGATTGGTCGTGGTGGACGAGGAACAGCGTTTTGGCGTCGCGCACAAAGAGCGTTTGAAGCAGTTGAAAAAGAGGGTGGACGTGTTGACGCTCTCCGCGACGCCAATTCCGCGCACGCTCAATATGTCTCTGATGGGGATGCGCGACATGTCCGTCATCGAGACGCCGCCGCGCGACCGTTTGGCGATTCAAACGCAGGTCGTGCCTTTTTCGGAGTCGGTCGTTAAATCGGCTATCGAGCTTGAATTGGGGCGCGGGGGCCAAGTCTTCTTCATACACAATCGCGTCGAATCCATCGAAACCATCGCCGCGCTGATTCAAAGGCTCGTGCCGCAGGCGCGGCTGGCCGTCGCGCACGGGCAGATGAATGAGAAAGAGATGGAGCAAGTGATGCTCGATTTCGTGGATTATAAGTATGACGTGCTGGTAGCAACGACGATTATCGAGAACGGCATAGACATCCCACGCGCTAACACTATCATCATAAACCGTGCCGACGCTTACGGTCTTTCGCAGCTTTATCAATTGCGCGGGCGCGTCGGGCGCTCGAATCGCCGCGCCTACGCCTATTTGCTAATTCCAAACGAACAGGGACTTTCCCCCATTGCGCGCCGCCGTCTGGCCGCAATCAGGGAGTTTTCAGACCTCGGCGCGGGCTTTCGCATCGCGGCCTTGGATTTGGAGCTGCGCGGCGCGGGCAATTTCCTCGGCGGCGAACAATCAGGCCACATGGACGCGCTCGGCTTTGATCTTTACACGCAAATGCTAGAACGCACCGTCGCGGAGCTGCGCGGCGAGCAGGTCGAAGACGAGACGAGCGTTTCGATTAACTTGGGCGTTGACGTGGCGATTTCCGAGGATTACATCTCGGACATGGGCCAGCGCCTACGCACCTACAAACGCGTCTCATCCGCTCGCGATGAAGAGACTTTGCGGGCCATCCGCGCCGAGACGCAGGACCGCTACGGTCGCGTGCCGGAAGCGGTCGAGCGCCTTTTCGAGTATGCACGGTTGAGGCGGCTGGCCGAAGAAATCGGGGTCATTTCGATTGACAAGACGCCGGGCGGGCTAGCCATTAAGCTGGGCGAAAAGGCGCGCGTCGCGCCCGAGAAATTGATGGCGCTGGTCGCCGCAGGCCAGGGCGCATCGTTTACGCCGAGCGGCGTTTTGCGTATTGAATTGACCGAAGATGAACGCGAGCGCGTGCTGGAAACGGCTCGCCGCGTGTTGCTGGATATTCAAGTTGGGGATTAGTATAAGCAGTTTTCGGTTTTCGGTCTCCGGCAGTTTATGCAAACGGCTGTTGGCTGGAAACTGGAAACTGAAGACTGTTGGCCTTAAGGAGTAAAACTGTGAAATCAAAATTTTATACTTTCATGTGGGCGGTGCTGTTTGCGGCGTGCGCGCTTGTGCTCAGTCCCGCGCAAGCGTCAGCGCAGGACAGCGAGTTGGTGGTAGTAGACCAGGTTATCGCGCAGGTGAATAATGATGTCATCACGCTTTCGATGGTAAAGCGCGAGATGAAGGATGCGGTACAGGCTTTCGTGCAGCAAGGGATGACGGAGCAGGCGGCGACCGAAGCCGTGATGAAGCGGCAGGCGGAGATTATCGCCAGCCTCATCAACGAGCAGTTGTTGGTGCAGAAGGGCAAGGAGATGGGCTTGGCCGATGAGGT
>CAZEZJ010000072.1:0-16442 GCA_964516695.1 uncultured Blastocatellaceae bacterium | reverse complement strand
CACTGGTCCGAAAGACTATTATCTGCTGGCCAGCACTAGCCACGAGGTTAGCAATATCGTCAGTCGTCCGGTTGACCTCGACGGCCTCATTGATTATGGCTTTCTCTCATCTATCTCAAGGCCCATCGCCATCCCGATTCTCTGGTCCATCAAGCACCTGCGTAATCTGACCGGCAGCTACGGCATCGCCATCATTCTCTTTACAATTTTTATCTATTCTCTCTTCTTCCCGCTCAAGTGGCGCTCCTCGAAAGCCATGAAGAAGGCGCAGAAACTCGCGCCGAAGATGAAGGAGATTCAAGAGAAAATCAAATCCCTGCAAGGCAAGGGAGCGAAAGCCAATGACGCGCAACTGAAAGAGTTGCAGATGGAGCAACTGCGTTTGATGAAGGAAGGAAATCCGCTCGGCGGCTGTCTTCCGCTCCTGATTCAAATGCCCTTTCTCTTCGCGCTCTATAGAGCCATTACTATCTCTCTAGACTTTCGCCAGGCATCGTTCCTTTGGTTGCCAGACCTCTCCGCCGGAGACCCCAACCACATTCTGGAATTCGCGATGGCCGGTTCAATGGTCGTCTTGCAACTCATCACGCCCGCGCCTTCAGCCGACCCTTTGCAGCGCAAGATGATGGTCATTATGATGCCGGCCTTAATGCTCTACATGCTGTGGGGCGCGCCATCCGGCCTGCTCGTTTACTGGTTAGTCGGCAACCTCGTCGGCTTCACGCGTGTGGCGGCCAACCCCGACAGCTCGGACGACCCCGAACCGCCCGGCGAAAAGAAAGCTGAAACGCGTCCGACGAAAAAACTAAGACCCGCGCGCGCCACGCAGGCATAAAAAATCGCGTTAACGAGCAGCGTTATCAAGTACGAAAGAGACCAATCCGCTATGAACGAAACATGCACGCAAGCGCAGGAATTTTTGAACGATGTCTTGAAGGGCATTGGTTGTGAACTGTCTGCCAGCAGCGCGGAAGCGGATGGCGGTTGTCTCCTGAATCTTGATGGCGCAGATACTTCCCTGCTGCTCAACGAAGGCGGCGAGTTGCTTGAGGCCCTTCAACATCTGCTCAATCAAGTTTACGGGCGCTCACTGCCTAAAGGTGAACGCATCGTTTGCGATGTCGAAAACTTCCGCGCCACGCGCGAGGCTGAGTTGCGTGCGATGGCCCGTCATGCTGCCGAGCGTGTTCGCTCAACGGGCGTTCCCTTCACCTTTGGACCAATGGAAGCGAGCGAGCGCCGCGTCATTCATCTCTCGCTCGCGGAGGAAAGCGACCTGCATACGGAGTCTGTCGGTGAAGGTGCGGCGCGCCGCCTCAAAGTAAGCAGGAAAGCCTAATTAGGATTCTCCCGCCCGCACGTGAACCGCGCTCATACTTCCCCTGCGCGCATCTCTTCGCTACGACAGTGCAAACCATTGACACCATCGTCGCTCTTTCAACTCCACCGGGACGCAGCGGCATCGGTGTCATTCGTTTAAGTGGTCCACAATCGCTGGAAATTGCGCGCCGTCTAGTTCACGACGCACAGTTTACGCCTGAAGCCAATCATACTCAGCTTAAATCTATTCGCGATTTGGAATCAGATGAAATTCTGGACCGCGCCCTTATCACCTACTTCAAAGCGCCACACTCTTTTACCGGCGAAGACGTAATCGAGCTTAGTTGTCATGGCTCGCCCGTGCTCTTACGCCAACTAATTGACAATATCTTGACTCTCGATGCGCGCCTGGCCGAGCCGGGCGAATTCACGCTTCGCGCACTGGCTCATGGACGCCTGAATTTAAGCCAAGCCGAGGCCGTGCGCGACCTCATCGACGCCCAAACCAGCGCCGCCGTTCGTCAGGCTGCACGTCAAATGAACGGAGAGTTGTCCACCTTCCTTCAGCCGATTAAAGAAGCCCTGCTTGAGATAATTGTTCCGCTTGAATCTTCCCTCGAATTTGTCGAGGACGATTTGCCGGATGTGGCCGTAGACCGTATCAGCCAGAAGCTTTCCGACTTAATCAACCGCCTTGAAAAACTTGCTGTTACTTTTCGCGCCGGACGGCTCTTGCGAGACGGTCTGAAAGTCATGCTCGTCGGTCGCCCGAATGTTGGTAAGTCTAGTCTTTTCAATAGTTTACTTGTCGCGGATAGAGCTATCGTGACAAGCGTGCCGGGGACTACCCGTGACACTTTAAGTGAGGTCATCAACCTCCACGGCATTCCCGTTCTTCTGACAGATACCGCAGGGGTTCGCTCTTCTGATGATGAGATTGAGGCTCTTGGCGTCGAGCGCACCCGTCGTGCAATCGCGGATGCAGACCTAGTGGTTGTCGTCCTCGATAACTCTCAACCTCTAGTCGCGGAAGATGAAGAAGTGCTGGCCGAAGTTGCAGACTGTCTCTCCTTGGTTGTTTTCAACAAAAGCGACCTGGCGGCTGTGGAACACAGCATTAATAGACAATTGCTCGACGGACTTGCTGTGTCTGCTAAAACTGGTGCGGGACTTGAAGCGCTCCGTGCTGCTATAATTGAGCCGTTCGCTAAGCGCGATTCACAAGACACCGGATTGCTCATCACCGATGCGCGCCATTATGACTTGCTCAAGCGTGCTCAAAGCGCGCTCTTAGCAGCCGATTCATCGCTCGCTAAGCGTTTGAGTGAGGAGTTAATCCTCGTCGGACTGTATGACGCTCTGCGTTATCTTGGAGAGATTACGGGCGAGACTACGCCGGATGATGTTCTCTCGCAGATATTTGCGACCTTTTGTATTGGAAAATAGAGATGAGTTTTGATGAAGTCTTTGATGTGATTGTTATTGGAGCGGGTCACGCCGGATGCGAGGCTGCCTCGGCTGCTGCACGGATGGGAGCACAGACCGCGCTCGTCACTCTAAATTTAGACTTAATCGGCCAGATGTCTTGCAATCCTGCCATCGGTGGGATTGCTAAAGGCCACCTTGTGCGCGAAATGGACGCTTTAGGCGGAATTATGGGGCGTGTTATAGACCGTACGGGAATTCAGTTTCGCCTCCTAAATCGTTCACGCGGTCCTGCCGTCCAATCACCGCGTGCTCAGGCCGACCGCTCGCTTTATCGCACGGAAATGCGTCGCACCCTTGAAGCCACGCCTAATCTACACTTACGGCAGGGGCTTGTTATTGACCTTATCGTCCACAATGGACAGGTGCAGGGCGTCGAGCTACAGGATACGAGGCAGTTACGCGCCCATGCCGTCATCGTAGCCACCGGCACATTCCTTAACGGCTTAATCCATGCTGGCCGCCGCACGTTCTCCGCCGGACGTGCCGGTGAGCCTGCTTCAATCGAGTTGGCGGAAGCTTTAAAACGGCTGGGCTTTCCCGTTGGCCGTCTGAAGACTGGAACGCCGCCTCGCCTCGACGGGCGCACAATTGATTGGGATGCTTTCGAACCGCAGCCAGCGGACGAGCGGCCTGTCCCCTTTTCTTTTGCTACTGACCATATCGAACAACCGCAGATTAACTGCTACGTAGGTTACACGACCCACGATGTTCACGAAGCCATCCGTGCTAATCTGCATGAATCTCCGCTCTATTCCGGCAAAATTAAGGGCATCGGCCCGCGCTATTGCCCTTCTATCGAAGATAAAGTAGTTAAATTTGCCGACAAAAACCGTCACCAGCTTTTTCTTGAGCCGGAAGGCCATCAAACCAATGAAGTCTATCTTAACGGGTTTTCAACTTCCCTTCCGGCTGAACTTCAGCAGGAATTAGTACGGATGATTCCCGGCCTCGAACAAGCACAAATCATTCGTCCCGGCTATGCTATCGAGTATGATTATGTTGACCCGCGCGAACTCACTCCCTATCTTCAAACTGTTAAAATCAAAGGACTTTTCCATGCCGGGCAGATTAATGGAACGACCGGATATGAAGAAGCAGGCTGTCAAGGGTTGATAGCTGGCATCAACGCTGCCCTACTCGTTCAGGGTCGTGAGGGCTTCAGGCTTCGTCGTGATGAGTCGTATATAGGCGTTTTGATTGATGATTTAATTACACAGGGCGTAGACGAGCCATATCGTATTTTTACCTCAAGGGCCGAGTACAGGCTCGCTCTGCGTTATGACAACGCCGATGAGCGTCTTGAGCCTTACGGTAGGAGTTTAGGTCTGGTGGGTGATTCAGATTGGGAAAGATACAATCAACGGCGCGATAGGATTTCGCGGCTTCGGTCAGCTCTCGATAGCATTCGCCTCAAACGCTCTGACCCTGCTTACTCCACTGTCAGCCGTCTCCTGAATTCTGATTTAGGCGACTCTTTGACGCTTTCACAACTCGCTCAGCGCCCAAACGTGCAACCCGAACTGCTTTTACAACTTCTGCCGCCAGACCTAGGCTCATCCATCAATCGCTCTGATTTAGAGACCGCCCTAGCCGATTCCCTCTACAGCGGCTATATAGAGGCCCAGCGCATCACCTTTAACCGCCTACAACACCACGATAGCCTTAATATCCCTCAAGATTTCAATTATAGGGCCATCAGTGGTCTTTCTAATGAAATGTTGGAGCGGCTTGAACGTGCTCATCCGGCAACATTTGGTCAAGCTAAGCGTATTCCGGGCCTGACGCCTGCCGCTCTCTCCACCCTTCTTGTCCATCTTAACTTGCAAAAACGGGCAGCATAGTTTTGCTGATGGATGTTTCACGTGTCCCATTTAAGTCTGGGGACACGTGAAACATAAGTTAAAAAGCCTGGGATTAACACATAAAGACATAAAAAGTGGTCTGAATGCGAAAAATGTAGCATCAAGGCCATCGGGTATGTTAGTTTACGGCTGCTAAAATCTTGTAGCCGTAAAAATTCCGGGTTATGGCTAAAACGATAGCAATCGCTAATCAAAAAGGCGGGGTGGGGAAAACTACGACGGCGGTCAATTTAGCCGCCGCTTTAGCCGTATCGGAAATGCGTGTGTTATTAGTCGATGCAGACCCCCAAGCCAATGCGACTTCGGGCGTCGGCATCCAACGCGGAAGCTTTCGCCGTAGTCTGTATCACGCTCTAGTTCTCGAAGAATCTCCGCTTAATATCATCCAATCAACAGAAATTCCCTTCTTAAAGGTATTACCCGCGGACAAAAACTTGACCGGAGCTGAAGTTGAATTAGTTGAAGTTGAAAAACGCGAGTACGTCTTAAAAGAGGCTCTCAAAAGCCTCGAAAGCGATTATGACTTCATAATTATTGATTGCCCGCCGTCACTCGGCCTCTTAACCCTCAATGCTCTGACAGCCGCCAATTCGCTGTTGGTCCCTATTCAATGCGAGTATTTTGCTCTCGAAGGCGTCACGGAGCTTTTTGACACTCTCGCTCGAATCAGACGGGCTTTAAATCCCGGCCTGACAATTGAAGGGTTATTACTTACGATGTACGATGAGCGGACGAACCTGTCGGCGGCTGTTGCCGCGGACTTGCGGGATTTTTACGGAGGGCAGGTTCTGGAGACAGTGATTCCGCGCAATGTGCGTCTAGCGGAAGCCCCTAGCTATGGCAAGCCCATCATCCTTTATGACTCTCGTTCACGTGGCGCGGAAAGCTATCTTCAACTAGCAAAGGAGGTTATGGCTCATGACAAGAAGAGTGCTCGGACGGGGATTGAGCGCGCTGCTGTCGGAATCGGCGGCGACGAATAGCGAAGAGTTGCTGGAAATTGACATAGACCTGATTGACCCTAACAGCGCCCAGCCGCGTACAAACTTTAATGAAGAGCGCTTGAACGAATTAGCGCAGTCTATTCGCTCGAATGGCATCGTCCAGCCTTTACTTGTCCGCAGACGCGGCGCGCGTTATCAACTCATAGCCGGAGAGCGTCGGTGGCGTGCCGCTCAACGCGCCGGTCTCCAGCGTGTCCCCGCCGTCGTGCGCGATATTCCTGATGACAAATTGTTGGAGCTAGCGTTAATCGAGAATATACAGCGCCAAGAATTGAACGCTATTGAGGAAGCCCATGCCTACAAGCGACTAATCGAAACGTTGGGCCTCACTCAAGAAACGGTTGCGCAAAGGGTCGGGCGTGACCGTTCCTTCGTGACCAATTATTTACGACTTTTAAGGCTTCCTGAGGATATTCAGCGGCTTGTCGAGGAAGAGAAGATAACTATGGGCCACGCACGAGCTTTGTTGGGCGTTGATGATTCAGATATACAACGTCGTATCGCCCAAAATGTTATCGAACAATCTCTCTCCGTCCGTGACACTGAGCGTGCCATCAAGCGAATTATAGCTGGGGCCACCCCTGCCGCCGCGACTCAAGCGCCCGCAACACGGGACGATGCAAATATCCGCGCCGCTGAAACCAAATTGCGGCGGCGTCTGGGAACTCAGGTGCGCGTTATGCCGAGCCAAACGGGCGTCGGCGGCAAAATCGAAATCGAATACTATAATGAGAACGACTTAGACCGTCTGTATCAAATCCTAGTCGGGTCCCAAAGCACAGCCCCTCTCACGTAAAGACTTGGAATTGAATACTAGAGTCTAGAATGAAGCCTCTTCACATCTCTGGCCCACTCCTCATTTAAACTAAAATTTTCAACTATGCTCGTAAATCAAAAGACTTCAAACGCGTTTGTAAAATGGATTAGGATAGATAGAGGCAGGTCGGGTTAAAAGGTAAAATGAAGAAGCGACTAACAGAGATGGTGTCTTGCGCTGGTTGAGTGGCGAAGCTCGCACCGCGCGACTTAGCCCAAGTTTTGGGCGCACTTCCATCACAACCTCCGAATAGCGACGTGCTGGTCGGCTATGATATGGCTGATGATGCCGGTGTGTTTCGTTTGCGGGACGATGTTGCGTTAGTGCAAACCGTTGATTTCTTTACTCCTGTTGCCGACGACCCTGAAGTATATGGTCGGGTGGCAGCTAATAATGCTTTAAATGATGTTTATGCGATGGGTGGCAAGCCTATCTCTGCTTTAGCTATTGTTTGTTATCCGCAAAAGGAGGACTTAAGTGTCTTAGGCCAAATTTTGCGCGGCGGGCAATTGGCTATGAACGAAGCTGGAGTGATAGTTCTGGGCGGGCATTCAATTGACGATGCGGAGATTAAGTTTGGTTACGCGGTGACAGGCATAGTTCATCCAGAGCAGGTGATAACAAATGCGGGCGCACAGGCGGGGGATGTCTTGCTGTTGACGAAACCTGTTGGGACCGGAGCCATTAGCACGGGAATAAAGAGAGGGGTCGCCAGAGAGTCTACGGTCAATGCGGCGATGAAAGCTATGACGACTTCAGCAGCGAAAGCCGCCGAAGCGATGCAGCAAGTTGGCGCACACGCTTGCACTGACGTAACAGGCTTTGGCTTGCTCGGCCATGCTTATGAGATGGCACGCGCTAGCCGTGTCTGTTTGAATATTGAGGCCGAGCGCGTTCCTTTGCTGCCGGATGTGTTGGACTTGATTGCGCAAGGGATGCTGACGCGAGGTGATAAGAATAATAGAGCGTATGTCGGGGAGACTATTGAGATTGCAGAGCATGTCTCACGGGAGATGCAAAGCGCTCTTTACGACCCGCAGACTGCCGGTGGTCTCTTAATTAGCGTCGAGCGTTCGAAAGTTGAAGAGTTATTAAAGCGTATTGAGGGAGCGAGCGTTATTGGGGAGGTGTTGCCTTTTAAGAATTACTTAATAAAAGTCACTTAAGCTTGTTCTGTAAGACGACAACGCCAAGCGAGATAGTCAGCCACACTTATCAAGCAGGAGCACGCGTTTTATCTGCCTTACGTTTTGGGCGGCGCGCACGCGGAGGCTCGCCTTGACGGTTTGTGAAATTACGTGCTAGACTCGCAAGCTTTTGATACACGAGCATTTCCCTGATATACAAGTTGAAGCAGAGACGACTCAGACGGGAGAGTCTTTAGTAGCCATATGATCTTTCTGGCCTTCGCCGAAAACTCCATCCAACTAGTGCCGGACGGCACTCTTTTTCTTCACATCGCGATTATTCTGCTCATGGTGTTTGTGCTAAACAACACCCTCTTCAAACCGATTAACCGCATTCTCGAAGAAAGAGAGCGACGCACGCGTGGACGTTCGGGCGAAGCGCGCGATATTTTGCAACGAGTAGACGAGGCGACGACGAATTACGAACGCTCTTTACGCGAGGCGCGGGCCGAAGGCTATCGCTTGATGGAGCGTGAGCGCGCGGAAGCGATGAATGAGCGGCAGGCTAAACTGAATGCGTTGCGCGAAGAGGTCGTGCGCAACGTCGAAGAAGAGAAAGCGTTGATTCGCAGTCAGGCGGAAGAGGCGCGCCAGAGGCTCGAAGCTGATGCTCGAAGTATCGCTGCCGAGATTAGTTCACAAATTTTGCACCGGCCCATCGGAAGCGCTCCTTCGACGGGTCTTAGTTCCGGCGTATAAAAGTTATGCAATTCGCACTTAATCTTTTTATTCTGCTTTCTGAGGCGGCGGGAACAGAGGCCGCGCCGTGGTGGAATAAACCGGGCTTGGAATTCTGGAAATTCGTCAATCTCTTCATTTTTGTCGGCGCTCTCGTTTACATTTTGAAGCGACCGCTGAGCGAGGCGATGCGTGCGCGCCGCGAGGGCATTCGTCGCGACTTGATGCGTGCTCAGGAAGAACGCAATGCTGCGCTGGCAAAGCTTGAAGAGGTCGAGGCGCGGCTGGCGCGGCTGGATTCAGAGGTGGCGAGCGTGCGCGAGCAGTCGCAAAGGGAAGCGGCGGAAGAGCGCGAGCGCATTAGCCGGGCGGCGGAAGAAGAAGCGCAGAAGATGCGCGAGCAGGCGCGGCGCGAGATTGAAAGCGCGGGCAAGGCTGCGCGTCAGGAGTTGCGCCAGTATACGGCGGAGCAGAGCGTGCGCCTTGCGGAAGAAGTAATACGTCGCGAGATGCGCCCGGAAGACGATGCGCGTCTTGTAAGCTTGCAGGTTGAAGAGTTGGGAGGGGTCAGGCGTTGAGCGTGCAAACGGTAGCCAGGCGTTATGCTGCGGCGTTGGCAGACGTGGTGGCGCAGCGCGGCGAAGCAAGACAGGTGCAGGAAGAATTATCCGCTTGGGAGTTGATGATTCGCAACAACGCGCAGCTTCAGGAAGTCTTCGGCAATCCGACTATTCCTTACGACCAGAAGCGAAAGGTGCTCAGCACGCTGATTGAGCGCACGCGTGTGCGCCCCGTGACGGCCAACTTCTTACAGGTTCTATTGCAGAACCAGCGGTTGACGGAACTGGGCGAAGTCAATCAGCGATTCGCACATGTGCTGGACGAGCGTTCGGGCATTGTTTCCGCCGCGGTCACAACGGCGCGTCCGGTGCCGGAAAGCTCGCAGCAGGCATTGCGGCAAACGCTGACACAACTCACGGGCAAGGAAGTGCGTTTGAGTTTTCAGACTGATGAAGAGCTAATCGGCGGCATCGTCACGCGCATCGGCTCGACCGTGTATGACGGCTCAGTTCGCACGCAGCTGCAGCAGGTCAAAGAGAAAATGGTAGGGAAGTAATCAATGATGAACGCTGAACGCTGGATGATGAACTGAAAAAAGTTTACCTGTCATTCATCGTTCCGCGTTCCTACTTTATCGTTTGAGGATTATATGGAACCGATTAGAGCAAACGAGATTAACGACATCATTCGCCAGCAGATTGAGAATTTCCAGACGGGTGTGACCGTCACCGAGGTCGGCACGGTGATTAAGGTCGGCGACGGCATCGCGGAGATTCACGGGTTGGAGAAGGTGATGGCCGGTGAGTTGCTGGATTTTCCGAACGAGGTGCGCGGGCTGGCCTTGAATCTTGAAGAAGACAAGGTCGGCGCGGTGCTCTTTGGAGATTTCCAGACCATTAAGGAAGGCGACATGGTCAAGCGCACGGGCCGTATTATGGAAGTGCCTGTGGGCGATGCCATGATTGGCCGCGTCGTCAACGCCCTGGGCCAACCCATTGACGAACGTGGGCCAATCATCACGGACGCTTTCAATCCCATCGAGCGCATCGCGCCCGGCATTATTGACCGCCAGCCTGTGAAAGAGCCTTTGCAAACGGGCTTGAAGGCGATTGACGCGATGGTGCCCATCGGGCGCGGCCAGCGCGAGTTGATTATCGGTGACCGCCAGACGGGAAAGACGGCTGTGGCGGTTGACACCATCATCAACCAAAGAGGCAAAGACGTTATCTGTATCTACGTCGCCATCGGGCAGAAGGCTTCGACGGTCGCGCAGGTCGTCAAGACTTTGCAGGATAACGGCGCGATGGACTACACGATTGTCGTCAAGGCGACGGCGTCTGACCCGGCGGCGATGCAGTTCTTAGCGCCCTACTCCGGCGTTGCCATCGGTGAATACTTCCGCGACAACGGACGCCATGCCCTCACGATTTACGACGACCTTTCAAAGCAGGCCGCGGCCTATCGTGAAATCTCTCTGCTGCTGCGTCGTCCGCCGGGCCGCGAGGCGTACCCGGGCGACGTGTTCTACCTGCACTCACGACTGCTCGAACGCGCAGCCAAGATGTCAGACTTGAAAGGCGGCGGTTCGCTCACCAGCTTGCCCATCATCGAAACACAGGCGGGCGACATCTCGGCCTACATTCCGACAAACGTTATCTCCATTACCGACGGGCAAATCTTTCTTGAGTCAGACCTTTTCAATAGCGGTATTCGCCCCGCCATCAACGTCGGCAACTCTGTTTCGCGCGTCGGCGGCTCGGCGCAGATTAAAGCTATGAAGGCTGTGGCCGGAACCTTACGCATCGACCTCGCGCAGTTTCGCGAGCTGCAAGCGTTCGCGCAGTTTGGCTCCGACCTAGACCAAGCGACGCAGAATCAGATTGCGCGCGGCCAGCGTCTGACGGAAGTTTTGAAGCAGCCGCAGTATCAACCGATGGACGTTGAGAAGCAGGTGCTTATCATCTGGGCTGCGACCAACAAGTATCTGGACGATGTGCCGGTGGAAAACGTTCGCCGCTTCGAGTCGGAGTTGTTGCGCTTCGTCGAGAATTCGCACCCCGTCGTGTTGCAGAACATCCGCGAGAAGAAGAATCTGACGGACGACATCAAGGCCGACCTTCATCAAGTGCTTAAAGACTTCAAAGAGCGCTGGACTGAGGAAACGAAGGTCGCCGCGCGCCCCGTTGACACGGCAGCGACTGCCGCCGCCGGAGCATAAGAAAGCAGTGACAAGTGACGAGCGACGAGCAAGAACAAGAAACCACTTAGCGAAAGCAAGTAGGTGGTTTTAACTCGTCACTCGTCACTTGTCACTTATCACTCGTCACTGAAACAGTATGGCTAATCTCTTAGACATCCGCCGCCGCATTAAGTCGGTGAAGAACACGCAGCAGATTACGAAGGCGATGAAGATGCTGTCTGCCGCGAAGCTCAAGCGCGCGCAGGACACGGTCGTTTCGGCGCGGCCCTTCGCGAATAAGATGATGCAGGTGCTCGGCGAACTCGCTTCTCACACGGACGAAAATTTTCATCATCCGTTGTTGGACGCGCGCGGCGACGAGCGTTACCTGATTGTGCTCGTCACTGCGGACAAGGGGCTGGCGGGCGGGTTCAATTCCAACCTGATTAAAGCGGCGCAGTCGTTCATGCAGCAGAATCAGGGCAAAGAGTTTGTGATGATGCCCGTGGGGCGCAAAGGGAGAGATTTCTTTCGCCGCCGCAACGTGGAATTTTTGCAGGAGTATATAGGGCTGACGGGCAAAGGGCGCGTGGACTATTCGGAGGCGGTTGATGTTGCGCGCGAGGTCATCAAGCGCTTTACGGAAGACGAGACGCTTGATAAAGCCTTTTTGATTTACAACGAGTTTAAGACGGTGTTGCAACAGCGCGTCGTCATCGAACAGTTGTTGCCGGTTTCGCGTGTCGCTGAAGGCGAAAGCGAAGCGGCGGCAGCGACGACAACCGTTGATGCGCCGCGTCCGGTTAACCTAACGGACTACATCTATGAGCAGCCGCCTGAAGAAATCTTTAGCCGCCTGCTGCCGCGCCTGATTGAGACGCAAATCTTCCGCGCGTTGCTTGAATCGGTCGCCTCCGAGCACGGCGCGCGGATGACGGCGATGGACTCCGCGACGAAGAACGCGGGCGAGCTTATCGGCACGCTCACGCTCAACATGAACCGCATCCGCCAGGCCGCCATCACCAACGAGATTATCGAAGTCGTCTCCGGCGCGGCGGCCCAGTAGAAGGAAAAAGGTAAACAACAAAAGGGAAGAAGAGTTTGTTTTCTACCTTGGCGGTGAGAACGTTAGCCGCCGGAAAATTTTTAAGAGAAGGGAAGCAGCGCGTGGCTTCCCTTTTGTTTTAGTTCTGAGTTGATAGCTTTTGTAGATGATTGCGCAAAGCGAGAAGATGGCGGAGGCGGCGGGCGCGGGCGGGTGGCGAAAGCGCCTGTGGCGTTATGGGCCGTTGCTCTTGTGGATGGGCTTCATCTGGTTTGCTTCGACGGGAGAATTTTCGGCGGCCAACACTTCGCGTATTATTCGCCCGCTGCTGCTCTGGCTCTTTCCAGACATCGGCCCGGCAGAGCTTGCTCGCGTACACTTCATGGTGCGCAAGACGGCACACTTCACGGAGTATGCCTTGCTTGCTTTTCTCGCCGCCCGCGCTTTGGTTGCGTCGTCCAAACGCGTGTTGCGCAAAAATTGGTTTCTCATCGCGCTGCTATTGGTCGCCTCCTACGCGCTGCTTGACGAGTATCACCAAAGCTTTGTGGCGACGCGCACCGCTTCCATCTACGACAGCCTGATTGACATCTCCGGCGGGCTGACCGCGCTCCTGCTCTACGCGCTCTGGCGGCTAAGAAAGGTAAAAGTAAAAAGGTAAAAGGCAAAAGTGTGGGGAAGCCAGTTTTGTTAACAGATGGCCGCTCCTCACTTTTGCCTTTTACCTTTTACCTTTTTACTTATTTGTGCAATATTCTGGGCGTGGATTCGTCTTTAGCAGAGGCTTGAACCCTGTATCCTGTTCCGGCGTATAATAGCGGGCGGCCAGAACTGTTACTCAACTGAGGCCGCATAAAAGGAGATTGAAAAAGCGACATGGGAATATTTGACGCCATCCGCGCACAGTTTATTGAAGTCATCGAGTGGCTCGACGATTCGGGCAACACGATGCTCTATCGTTTCCCCGTCCACAATCAGGAGATTAAGAACGGCGCGAAGCTCACCGTGCGAGAGTCGCAGGTCGCCGTCTTCGTTTTCCAAGGACAGATCGCGGACGTGTTCGGTCCCGGCCTGCACACGATTGATGGCGGCAACACGCCCATCCTCTCCAAGCTCGGCGCTTGGAAATATGGTTTTAACTCGCCCTTCAAAGCTGAGGTCTATTTCGTCAACACGAAGCAGTTTACAGACCTCAAGTGGGGCACGATGAACCCGATTATGATGCGCGACGCGGATGTCGGAATGGTGCGCCTGCGCGCCTTCGGCATCTACTCGATTCGCGTCACAGAGCCGCGCGCCTTCATCAAGGAAGCCGCCGGAACCAACGGGCGCTTTGAAACCGAAGACATCGAAGGACAACTCAAGCGCACGCTCGTCAGCGGCTTTACGGATGCGCTCGGTGAATCGAAAATCGCGGCGCTCGACCTCGCTTCAAACTACGACGAGTTGAGCACGTTTGCGCGTAAGAAGTTGAACGAAGAATTCAAGACGTTTGGCCTTGAGTTGACCAAGTTCTTCGTTGAAAACATTAGCCTCCCGCCCGAGGTCGAAGCCGCGATGGACAAGCGCACTTCGATGGGCGTCATCGGGGATGTCAACCGCTACGCGCAGTTTCAGGCGGCAGACGCGATGCGCGATGCGGCGCAGAATCCTTCGGGCGGCGCGGGCATGGGCGCAGGGCTTGGCGCGGGCTTCGCCATCGGCAACCAGATGGCAGGGCAGATGGCCGGAGCGATGAACCCGCAACAGCAGCACCAGCAGAACACGCAGGGCGGCGCTCAAACAGGCTCCGCGACCGTCAAGTGTCCGAAGTGTGGCGCGGCCAATGTCGGGCCTTCCAAGTTCTGCAACGATTGCGGCGCGAAGTTGGAAGTCGGCGGTCAAACTGTGCCGTGCGTGCAGTGTGGCGCGGGGCTTAAAGAGGGCGCGAAGTTTTGCAATGAATGCGGCGCGAAGCAGGAAAAGCCGAAGTGCCCTAACTGTCAGGCGGAGGCCGCGCCCGGCGCGAAGTTCTGCAACGAATGCGGCACGAAGATAGAAGCGGGCGGGCAGCAGCCACCACCACCCGCCGCGTAAGCGTTTTAGCTTAACAAGCAAAACTTTGAGGACACGAAGGAGCTAGGCCAGCGACTTCGTGTCCCTTTTTCTTTCGCCTCAAAAAAGTTTTGTAATAAGAAAACCGGAAATTTCCTGCCGGAAATCAGTCGCGCGGTGCTATGCTCTGTAGTATCTCTTCAGAGGGTACCGGCAAAATCAAGAGGTACAATTAAACAAGCCATGCTGAGAAGTTTGCAGCAACCGCGCCGCGTTGTGATTACAGGGATGGGCTGTGTGACGCCGATTGGGCTGGGGCGCGAGGCGTTCTGGCGTGCGCTCGTCGCGGGCGAGAGCGGTGTGCGGCGGATTGCGAGCTTCGAGTTGCCCGAAAGTGCGCCCGTTAAGATAGCGGCTGAAGTGCGCGGCTTCGATTGGGAAGCGCAGTTGAATTTGAAAGACCGCAAGCACGTTCCGCGCACCGTGCCGCTGGCGCTCGCAGCCGCGCGCGAAGCTCTCGATGATGCGAACATTCAACCGGGCGATTTGAGTTTGGACGAACGGCGCGCCATCGGCGTCGTGCTCGGCACGGGCGGCGGCGGGCTTAGTTTCACAGAGCAGCAGTATGCCTATTGGTACGCGGGCCAAGGACACAAGGCCAGCGTCTACACGATTCCCTCATCAACACACGGCGGCCTCTCCTCGGAGCTTTCGATGGCCTTCGGCTTGCGCGGCCTCTCGCACATCATCTCGACGGGCTGCACCAGTTCGACCGACGCCATCGCCTATGCCGCCGAGCACATCTCGCTTGGACGCCAGGATGCGATGTTGACGGGCGGCGTTGATGCGCCCATCGCGCCCGGCATTCTCGCCGGATTCAATTTGATGACCGTGCTGACAGACGAATGGAACAATGAGCCGGAGCGTGCTTCTCGTCCTTTCTCGCGCGACCGTTCGGGCATCGTGCTCGGTGAAGGCGCTTGGGTTTACGTTATTGAAGAAAGGGAGCGCGCCATCAGGCGCGGCGCTAGCATCTACGCGGAGATAAAGGGCTACGGCGCGACCTGCGATGCCTACCATCGCGTCCGCCTCGAAGAGAACGGCGAAGAGCCTGCGCGCGCGATGTGGCTCGCGATGAAGGACGCCGGACGCACGCCTGAAGAGATTGACTACGTTAACCTGCACGGCACGTCTACCATACTCAACGACCGCATCGAAACCCACGCGCTCAAGCTTGCTTTTCGTGAACAGGCGGCGCGGATTCCGATGTCTGCCACCAAGTCGCAACTCGGTCATCCGCAGGGCGCGAGCGGCGCTGCCGGACTCGCCGCCGCCCTCTGCGCCATGCAAACCAACGTTATCCCGCCCACCATCAACTTAGACGAACCCGACCCCGATTGCGATTTAGACTATGTGCCCAACCGCGCACGCGAAGCCCGCGTGCAGGTCGCGCTCTGCAACTGCATCGGCTTCGGCTCAAAAAACAGCGCGCTCGTTATAGAAAAGCAGTAGAGAAGTGATGGGTGATGAGTGATAGGTGATAAGATAAACCTGCTTTCTTTTACTCATCACCTATCACCCATCACTTATCACTATGTTTAGTCGTTTCGCGAATCGCAGTCTTGAGCTTGAGCATTTGGATAAGGGCGACTATACGCCGCAGGAGTATGAGGAATGCATGATGGAGTTGCGGCGTGTGAATCGTTATCTGGGCGACACGAGCGCGCTCAAGCGTTCTTTGTTGCCGGAGATTGAGCGCGCGGGCTTGCGGGAGTTTTCGGTGTTGGATGTCGGCGCAGGCTCAGGTGAACTGCTGCGTGTGATTGCCGTTTGGGCGCGCTCGACGAAAAGGCGGGCGCATCTGGTCGGGCTTGAACTCAACGCGCGTTCAGCCGCCGCCATCATCGAAGAATCGAGGGAGACTTCAGCGATTAGCTCTGTGCGCGGCGACGCGCTGCGCCTGCCCTTTATGGATGACAGCTTTGATTACGCGATGTGCTCGCTTTTCACGCACCATTTTAAGGATGAAGGAGTCGTTCGTATCCTGCGCGAGTTGAGCCGCGTCGCGCGCCGCAGCGTCTTCGTCATAGACCTTCATCGTCATCCTTTCGCTTATTATTTCTTCACGACGGTGGGCCGCCTCTTTCTTCACAATCGTTTGATTCACGAAGACGGAGCGCTCTCTATTCTCCGCAGCTTTCGGCCCGCTGAGCTAAGCCAATTGGCCGCGCAAGCTCAACTGATAAACGCCAGAGTCGAGCGGCGCT
>CAZEZJ010000071.1:0-16650 GCA_964516695.1 uncultured Blastocatellaceae bacterium | reverse complement strand
GGCCAGAAGAATTCCCAGACCTAGACATCAAAGCTGAACGGGGTTTTCTGTAAGACGCGGTCGGCTGCAGTTAAAACATAGGCCTCCTGCATCCAGAGCAGGCGGTTGCAGATGCCGCGATGAGTAATGACAGCGCCCTTCGGCTGGCCCGTCGAGCCTGAAGTATAGATGACATAGGCCGGATGCTCCGGCTTCACAGCGGGCGCGTTCCTCTCAACGCTTTCCCGCGCAATCTTCTGCCATTCAGTGTCCAGAGAAATCACTTCGAGGTCGGTCTCCGGCAGAGCCGCTCGCAGGCTTTGCTGCGTCAACAAAAGCTTAGGCGAGGCATCTTCGAGCATCATCCGAATCCGCTCGGCCGGATACTCCGGCTCCAACGGCACATACGCGCCACCCGCCTTGAGTACTGCCAACAGCGCCACGACCATCTCCACCGAGCGCTGCATGAAGACTCCGACCAGCGCTTCGGGTCCGACTCCCGCGCCGCGCAGGTAGTGCGCCAGTTGGTTGGCGCGCTCGTTTAACTGGTGATAGGTGAGGCGCTCGCTGTCGGCTTGGAGGGCGAGCAGGTGGGGAGTGCGTGCCGCCTGTGCCTCAAATAATTCGTGCAGGCAAACATCAAGATTGTAGTCAGTGGAGGTATCGTTCCAATCCACTAAAAGTTGGCTTCGCTCTGATTGGCTGATGAGCGGTAATTCCGAAAGCCGCTGGCCGGCATCGGCAGCGATGCCTGCTAACAAGGTCGCGAAGTGTTCGGCCATGTGAGCTATGGTGCGAGGCTCAAACAAATCCGTGTTGTACTCGAAAGCTCCTTTGAGTTTTCCGTCCTCTTCGGCCATCATCAGCGTCAAATCAAACTGTGCCGTTCGCTGTTCGAGGGCCATTGACTCAAGGACTAACTCGCCCAATCGCACCTCGGCTCCCGTCTCGCCCACGGCGACAGATGCCAACCCGCGTGCGTCTTGCAGGTGCGATTTTTGCAAGACAAACATCGCCTGAAAGAGAGGCGAGCGGCTCGGGTCGCGCGTCACCTGTAGGCGTTCGATTAAGAGGGCTAACGGATAGTCTTGGTGCTCGAAGGCGTCGAGCACGGTTTGACGCACACGGCCCAGAAAAGTTTTGAAGGAAGGATTAGCTGACAGGTCGGCGCGCATCACCAGCAGGTTGACGAAGTAGCCGGCGACATTATTCCATTCAGCGCGCGTCCTGCCGGCGACGGGCGAGCCGACCAGAATATCTTCTTGGCCCGTGTAGCGCGCCAGCATTGCTTGAAAGGCGGCCAGCAAGGTCATGTACAGCGTGGCCCCCTGCTCGCGGCTGAGACCCTTGAGTTTTTCAGTCAGCTCCTCGCTCAGATGGAATGTTTGGAGCGCGCCTGTGTAAGTTTGTACCGTCGGGCGAGGGGCATCGAGCGGCAGATTGAGCACGGGCAACTCGCCCGCCAGTTGTTTCTGCCAGTATTGCCAGAGCCGCTCTCCCTGCGCGCCTGCGAGCATCTCCTGCTGCCAGTACACGTAATTGAGATAATTCAGCGACGAGACATCAAGCGCTACAGGCGCGTCGTTGCTATTGCTTTCCGCCTGATACAGGATTCCCAATTCACGTATGAGCACGGCCAGCGACCAAAAATCAGCGATGATGTGATGCACAGTTAAAAGCAGCACATGCTCCTGCCGTGAACGCTTGAAAAGCGCCACCCGCAGCAAAGGCCCGTCGTGAAGGTCGAAGGGATGTTCGGCATCCTCCGCCAAACGGCTCTTGAGTAAATCATCGCTCCAATCGCGCGCATCCTCTTCGCGCACGGACACTCGTATCTGTTCGTGGACTACTTGAACGGACTTGCCTTCAATCGCGTTGAAGGTAGTGCGTAAGGAAGCATGACGCTCGACCAGCGATTGAAAAGCGCGCTCGAAGGCTGGCACGTCAAGTTCCGCATGAATGCGCGCTGCGCTGGCGATGTTGTAGGCAGCGCTTTCCGGCGCGAGTTGATGCAGGAACCACAAAGCCTGTTGCCCATGCGAAAGAGGATGCACGGTGGCGTCGTAGTTTAAGACGTGAGCCAGCGGTTGAGGCGAAACATTACCGCCCAAAAGTTGCGCGCTCAGAGCGTCAGCCAGTTGGGCTATGCTTTGGTCTTGCAGCAAGCTCACGGAAGGCAGGGTGATGCCTAGCTCCGTCTCTATGCGATGGCTCAACTCGACGGCCATCAGAGAATCCAACCCGCAGCGCGTGATTGATTGATTGATATCTATCTTGTCAGGGACGACACTGAGATGCGCGGCAAGCTGCGCGACGAGCCAGCCGAGAATGTGCTGCGCGTCGTGCGCGGCGAGAGGCCGCAGAGACGTTTCAGCTTGCGTCGCCTCGTTCTCCTGCCAGAGGGCTATCGCTCCCAAGCTCTTTGCCAACAAACCTGCGCGACAGGCATGGCGTTGTATTTTACCGCTCGAAGTCTTAGGGATACTTCCGCTTTTCAGGAGGACGATGATATGCGGTTGTAGCTCATGCTCGTCCGCGACCGCGCGACGGATGCTGTCGAAAACTTCATCCGGGTCGAACTGCTGGCGATGATCTATTTCCTGAGTTATGGCGAGACGTTCTTCGCGCTCCAACTCTACGGAAAACGCGGCGCCGCAACCGGGTCGTAAGGCCGCGTGACACCGCTCCACCGTCAGTTCGATGTCTTGGGGGTAGTGGTTGCGTCCGCGAATAATTATCAGGTCTTTGAGCCTGCCGGTGACGAAAAGCTCTCCTTCTCTGATGAATCCGAGGTCGCCCGTGCGCAGGTAAGGCCCATCACCTGTCTCTGCTATGTAGGCGCGAAAGGTCTTCTGCGTCTCTTCCGGCTTGTTCCAGTATCCTTGCGCCACACTCTGGCCGGCCAGCCAAATCTCTCCCACCTGCTCTGAGGAGCAACGCTGCAAAGATTGAGGGTCAACGATAATGAGCCTCTGGTCCAACAGCGTGCGGCCACAACTTATTAACGTCTGCGCCTCATCCTCAGCGTTCGCTTCTTTAACCTGGTTATCGCCAAACGCGGCCGCTTGAATTTCTAAGCTGCTATATTCCGCATCTTTGTGCCCGCCGGAAACGAAAAGGGTGGCTTCCGCCAACCCGTAGCATGGATAAAAGGCTTGCCTGCGAAAACCGCAATCCTGAAAAGCCGCGGCAAACCGCTCCATTGTCTCTGCGCGCACAGGCTCAGCGCCATTAAAGGCTATCGTCCAACTGCTCAAGTCCAGACTTGCGCGTTGTTCGCTAGTAATCTTCCGCACGCATAAATCGTAGGCGAAGTTGGGTCCGCCGCTGGTTGCCGCTCGATAACGGGAGATAGCTTCGAGCCAGCGCAGAGGTCTTTGCAGAAAAGCCACGGGCGACATCAGCACGCAGGCCGCGCCGAGATAAATCGGTTGAAAGACATTTCCAATCAATCCCATGTCGTGATAAAGAGGAAGCCACCCGACAAAGGTTGATTGCTCGGTGTGCTCGCACGCCTGTTGGATTAGCCGTTCGTTATGCATCAGGTTGCCATGACTAACCATGACTCCCTTTGGCAAAGCTGTGGAGCCTGAAGTGTATTGGAGAAAAGCCAGAGTGTCAGAATTAACGTCGGGCCTTCTCCACGTTTCCGCGAGTCCCGCTGGCGCGTCCTCAGTCGCCAACCAGAGCATCCCTTTAAGTTGCGGGGCTTGGTCCAACAAGGCGTCCACTTTCGCTAACGTGGCTGCATTTGTGAGCGCCACTTTCGCCTCTGCATCTGAGGCGATAGCTTGCAGCCGCAGCAACGTGCGGTTAGCTCTCGGCGGATAGGCGGGCACGGCGACTGCGCCGGCATACAGGCATCCGAAAAACGCAGTGATAAACTCTAAGCCCGGCGGATAGAGGAGCAACACGCGCTCACCTGCCGCTCCCGCCTCCTGGAGCCAGGCTCCGATGGCTCGCGCACGCTCGTCTAAAGCTTGATAAGAGAGTTGGCCCTCTTCCGTCTCGCCGTCGAGCAGAAACCTGTAAGCGGGCAGAGCGCTATGCGACAGCGTCCTCCAGCGTAGTAAATCAACCAGAGTCGAAATGTCTTCAGCCGGCAAGCGATAACCGTCTGGGCTTCTGCTGATGTCTGTGCTCATTTGTTTAGCCAGAGATTTACCAGGCATCCGAAATTGCCTGTACAATTCCAACGGCAGTTCTGCGTTGATGATGTCGCACTTTAAGGTACAGTTCGACCGCAGCGACGGAATGTACCGAGCTGTCATCAGTGGCGCAGACTGGGATTTACTATTTAGCCCTGCATGTTGAGGGAGTCATTAAATCAATTTCAGGAGAGGTCAATGAATAAGAATCACCACATAATCAAGGTGAGCGCCGATGAGAATCAAAAGGCGCTTTGAACGTTATTAGCTCATCCTTGATTTAATGATGATGAAAGCCTCAATCCAACACACGCTGCATTGGAAAGGTCGCGATATGCGGCTGACGAAAATTTACTTTACGTCGCGCCAGAGCGTCGGGAAGATGACGGCGTCGCCACGAATCACATTCGCAGACTGAGCAGAAAAGTAAGGGGATAGATTTTAACGGGTGGCGTTCGAGGGGAAACACTTAAAAGCCCGCTTGTCATTTCAACTACAGACCGAGATTAAACTCTAGGGTAAGATGAGAACCTTAGCAAGCGAAAAAATATGGCACATCCGGCTATTTTATGGCCGATTTCGCTATACTCACCTTTTGACAATATTACTGCAATATCAAGCAGCCTGAATTTCGGCCAACGCCTCTAGTGCTTGAATTGAGGGCGCAGCCTGCCGTCGGGGAGATTCATCCGGCCCATTGCTCGACAGCGAGCCGTTCTCACCATATAATCTCTGCGGTTGGTAACGCCCTGAATTCTGTTGGTTGACGTGCCCAGTCTCACCTGTTCGGAAACTCCGCCGGACGAGTCAACCTGACAGACCATAGCTCGCCCAGAAACAACTCGGTCGAATACGCTCTTCGGTACGAAAGCGTCGCTGTGTCTTGCTGCTCAAGAGACTGCTTCGCCGTATGTCTTAATAGTGAGCAGAGAGTTTTTGTGTCAATAAAGAAACCTTCCATCCGCTATGCGGATGATGAGCAGCGGGATTATTTAACTCTTGGTTGTCAAACCGTGGCATGGAGAACAGATGCGCCAAATTCTTGAGCGCGCTGTTGCCTCATTTGCGTTACGTCGTCAGAGGTGAAAGCTTTGTCATCTCAGGGTCAGACTTTCATAGCCGCATCCTCCGCTCATCCCGAACTCGCGGATGAGAATGACCGGCGCATTCTCATCGTCGACGACGAGGAGGCGGTGCGGAGCGTCTTCGCCAGTTGCCTCAACAGGCGTTACAACTGCGTGACGGCGGGCAATGCGCAGGAGGCTTTGGTGCGCCTCGCCTGCCAGCCCTACGCTCTCGTTATCGCTGATGTAAAAATGCCGGGTTTGAGCGGCATCGAGTTGTTACGCCGTATCACAGAGCATTTCCCCGAAACAGCCGTCATCATGGCCTCCGGCGTTGACCGCACACAGCGCGTCTTGGACGCCGTGCGTCTCGGCGCTTTCGATTATCTGATTAAGCCCTGCGACATGGACGTGCTTGAACTCAGCGTCGAGAGAGCGCTTGAAAGGCGCTCGCTGCTGCGCGCCGCCCGCCACTACAAGCAGCATTTGGAGCAACAAAACGCGGAACTGGCGCGCCGCAAAGCCGTGCTCGAACGTCTGCAAGCGCAGATTGTGCACAGCGAGAAGATGGCGTCTCTGGGCCAACTCGCCGCCGGCGTCGCACACGAACTCAACAACCCCGCCGGCTTCATCTACAGCAACATGGAGATGCTGAGAAATTGCGCCGCCGGGCTTGAACGCCTGTTGAAGTTTTACGACGAGGCGCAATTGCCGCCAGCTCTGTTTGCAGACGCTAATGCCATTAAACAAGAGATTGATTATCAAAACTCACTCGCAGACCTGCGCTCAATTATTGACGACTGCCATGGCGGGGCCGAGCGGATTCGCGACATCGTGCAGAATCTGCGCCTCTTCTCGCGACTTGACGAGGCTGAATTGAAGAAGGTCAGCATTCACGAAGGCATTGAGTCTACCATTCGCCTGCTTTCACAATATTACGGCGCGGGCCGCCTCACACTGGAACGCGATTACGCCGAGTTGCCGCCCGTTGATTGTTATGCCGGACAACTTAATCAGGTGTGGATGAATTTGCTGGTCAACGCCGCGCAGGCGACAGGCAGAGAAGGGAAGGTACGCGTGGCGACGCGGCTGGAAAATCAGATGGCCGTCGTCAGCATTAGCGACAACGGGAGCGGCATCGCGCCCGAACACATGAAGAAAATCTTCGACCCTTTCTTTACCACTAAGCCTGTCGGAGACGGAACAGGGCTGGGCCTATCCATCACCTACGGTATCGTCAAACGGCACGGCGGCTCCATCCGCGTGCAGAGCAAGCCGGGCTGCGGCGCGGTCTTTACAGTCGCTATTCCGATTGAGGCCGGACAGACAGCAACCGAAACCGGGTAGGACGACGCCTGTTACTCTAATGTTTATCAATCCATCACAGGAGTTTTTATTTAATGAGATACAAGATAATGGTCGTTGACGATGAACCGGCCAACCTGCGCGTGCTCGAACGGCTGTTCCGCAGCGACTACGAACTCGTGACGGCGGGGTCTGGTGCTGAAGCGCTGCGGTTGCTGCAACAGCACGATGTCGCCCTCATCATCACAGACCAGCGGATGCCTGACATCACCGGCATCGAACTGTTGAAACGCACGGCGAGCCTGCGCCCTCACATGGTGCGCATTATTCTGACCGGATACACGGACGTGGAAACGCTCGTCGAGGCAATTAATTCCGGCCACGTCTACAAGTATGTGACCAAGCCTTGGAACAATGAAGAACTGCGGTTGACTATCAGCCGCGCCTTGGAGCATTACGAAACCACGAAGGCGCGCCATGAGTTGGAAATGAGTAATCAGCGATTGCTTGCTCGCTTAAGCGAGATTCAACAACTCGCCACTCTCGAAGAGGGCGGCTGACAGCAATCACCTCACCGGCTTCAGAAGCCTTTAGCCGGCCTCGTCTGGCAGACCGATACGTCTAAGTAGTTCTGTGAATCTTCGTTTTGAACGAAGGACATCTAAGCGCGGATCGACCTTGAGCATTAACAGCAGTTCATTGCGGTCTTGGTAGGCTCTTTCCAGCCATTGAAAAGCCTGCTCTACTTCCTCAAGGCCGGTATATATGATTGCTATGGCAGCCGGCTCGATATACCTGCGGTCAGAGAGTTTCTTCAGCCGGTTGAGAATCTTCAGGGCTTCGCTTTTTTGCCCGGCCATCGCATAAGTGTATCCGAGCATCGCCAATCCTTCGGGGCCTGATGAAATTCTTATTGCCTTCTGCAATTCCACGACTGCCTCTTTATACATTCCCATTTGAGTGTAGGCTTCTCCGATGACGCCGTATGCGACACGGAAACTCTGATCAAGTTCGAGCGTCTCGCGGCATTGCGCTATCGCTTTATCATACTGGCGCGCGTAGTAGAAGTGTGTGCCGAGCACCGTATTGATAATGAGCGATAGCGGGTCAAGACTTTGCGCTTGCCTGATTTTTACCAGAGACTCATCAAAACGGCCCATCGCCCTTAAATACAGCGCGTGCCAATGATAAGCCGTCGCGTAATTGGGGTTTAGCTCGATGGCACGCTTGAAGTCGCTTTCCGCGCCGGCCCAATCCCAATCATGCATCATTTTCACGTGGCCCAGCGATGCATACGCTTCCGCCAGCACGTTATCTATTTTTAGCGCCTGACTGGCTGCCGCTTTGATAACGGGTGCGGATTCCCTTGGCGGCAGCACACCATAGCTGTTGAGCAAGTTGTAGCAGTCAGCCAGCCCCGCATAGGCCAGAGCATAATGAGGGTCATCGTTGATTGCCTGTCGGAAATACCCTATTCCTTTCTTGAAACCCTCTTCGGTTCTCTTGTTCCAGTAGTAACGTCCTTTCAAATATGCATGATAGGCGGCGGTGTTCTCTGTGTATCGCTTCGTTAGAAGTTTCTTCTGCTGGCCGCTCAACCTGAGCTTCAGCTTCTCAGAGATTTCACGCGAAATCTCTTCTTGCACGGCGAGAATATCTAAAGGCTCACAGGTATACTGCTCCCCCCAGATTTGCCGTCCATCAGCGACATCTATTAATTCCGTCCTGATGACCAGCTTATTTCCAAGATAAAGGACTCGGCCCATGAGCACGGCGCGGACGCCCATCTCTCGCCCGACCTCTTGCGGGTCTGCCTCTCTACCTTTGTAGCGAAACACGGCGCTGCGGGCCATGACGCGCAGCGGAGGCAATTGCGAGAGGCTATTAATGATGCTCTCCGTAATGCCATCGGAAAGATATTCCGCGTTCGGGTCAGCGCTGGCGTTAGCAAATGGCAGGACTGCCAGAGAATGCAGAGCTTGATTTCTCTCGTTGGCTGTCTCTTGAGTTAAAGGGCTTGCTTCGTGCTGCTCAGCCTCGATATTGCTCGCGTGAACCGCCATCTTTCGCGCATCCGCGATGAAGCGATAGCCAAGCTTCGGGATGGTTTCGATGTAAGACTTTTGCTGCTCGCGCCCGTCAAGCATTTTTCTGAGGATTGAGACGTTTTGTGTCAGGTTGGCCTCTTCCACATTAGTATCAGGCCAAATCTCCCTCATCAGTTCGTCTTTGCTAACGACATGCCCGCTGTTTTTCACCAGCACGACGAGTGTGTCGAAGACCTTTGGCGTGAGCGGGACGACCATCGCCCCGCGCAGCAATAAGCGCTCGGGTGGATTTAAGCGGAAAGGGCCAAACTCGTAGACGTAGTGTGAGTCTCTGTTCACCGCGTTTTTAGAAATCTTTTAGAAAGCTTTGAGAGAAGTCTAAGGACTGCTCGAAAGCTCAATCTGTATTCTCAACGGCGTAGTGAACAGCGACGACGCTGGCCAGGTGCGCACAAAGGTCAGTTGAGAGCGGCTGATTTAGCTCATTCAAGGAATAGTTAGCGGCTCGAATGTAAATGAGAGGGACATTTCGCTAACTCTGGGCGCTTCATATATTGCCCTATTCGCACCAAGATTTCAATACGCGAGCCAGCATGACAATGATGCTCAGTTGTTAGAGCCGAAACCTTAACACCCCGACCTAACTTAACAAGGATTGAAGGAGACAGCTCACATGAAAAACTCAAACCTCGCTACACAGCTAACCGGCATAGCCTTAGTGGTCATCTTGAGCTTACCGGCAGCGGCGGCTATGAATCGTAATTCGCTAACCAACTCGGCAGCATCGAAAACGGGCGCTCTGGCCAAGAGTTTATCATCCGCTTCCGCAGTAGAGGATGAACTCGCTCCCGCCCAAACCTCCTCGGCCACCCAATTGCTTGCCGCGAACGGCAAGATAGCTTTTACCAGTTATCGTGATGGCAATAACGAGATTTATGCGATGAACCCGGATGGCAGCAATCCGCGCAGGTTAACTAACAATCCGGCGAGCGACCAACATCCGGCCTTCTCGCCTGACGGGACGAAAATAGCCTTCATGAGCAATCGCGCCGGCTCTTTCAACATTTGGGTCATGAACTCGGACGGCAGCCTCCAGACGCAACTCACCAACAGCAACTCGGATGCCTCCGACCCGGCTTGGTCGCCGGATGGAACAAAGATAGCTTACGCTTACTTCAGCAACGGCGTCGGCGGGATTTACGTGATGAACGCAGATGGTAGCAACCAAACCAAAGTGATGAACGGTCTAAACTCAGGGGGCTTGCCCGCTTGGTCGCCGGATGGAACGAAAATAGCCTTCGTCTATAGCAGTAACGGCGAGGTCTCCATCTACGTGATGGAGGCGGACGGGAGCAATCTCCTCAGGCTCACTCACACGCCCGCGCCGGGCGGCGATTTCCATCCCGCATGGTCTCCCGATGGCACACAGATAGCTTTCAGAAGCGTCCGTGACGGTCATAACAGCAGCTCGATATTTGTTATGAACGCGGATGGAAGCCAGCCGACGCGCCTCACCGCTGGCCTAATCAGTGATGATGACCCGGTCTGGTCGCCTGACGGAGCGAAGATTGCGTTCTGGAGCAATCGTAACTACCGTAAAAAGATTTACGTGATGAATGCCGACGGCAGCAATCAAACGGAGTTGACTAACGTTGCCACCAACGACAGCTATCCCACTTGGCAGGCGCTACCATCCGGGACAACGCTTGCTGCGCGAGCTAAAAGCTCTGACTTCGACGGCGACAGTAAAGCAGACTTGGCCTTCTGGCGAGCCACAGACGCTAACTGGCACATCCTCCAGAGCCTTGATGGCTCGCCCAGAATTCAGAATTGGGGTGGCAGTAGCGATTCTCTAATGCCTGCGGATTATGATGGCGACCTTAAAATTGATATTGCCATCTGGCGAGCCACAGAGGGCAACTGGTATATCATCAATAGCTCGAACGGTGCTGTGACGATTCGTAACTGGGGCGGCGGCGGCGATAAGCCCGTGCGCGGAGATTTTGATGGCGACGGCAAAGCTGACCCGGCCATCTTCAGAGGCAGCGAGGGCAATTGGTATATCAATAACAGTTCCAACAACACCGTCACTATCCAGAACTGGGGCAATGCCGATGATGATTTAGTGCCGGGAGATTATGATGGCGATGAAAAAACCGACGTTGCCGTCTTCCGTTCTTCTGAAGGCAAATGGTATATCCGCAATAGCTCTAATGGCAGCATGACGATTCAGATGTGGGGCGGCAGCGGTGACCGGTTAACACCCGCCGACTACGATGGCGATGGCCGGACTGATATAGCCTTTTGGCGGCCCGTTAACGGCGAATGGCATATCATTCGCAGCTCAGACAGCTCCGTTAGCATTCAGAATTTGGGCAGTAGTGGTGATTTGCCTGTGCCGGTAGATTATGATGGCGATGGGAAGGATGACCTCGCCGTCTTCCGTCCTGTTGACGGCTGTTGGCATATCAAGCGAAGCCTGACCGGTTCTATTCTGTTGCAAAGCTGGGGCGCGAGCGGCGATATTCCTCTGTAGTTCTTACTTGACAGGATTACTCCTGTGAAAGCAGGTATGCGCGAACTATCTTCGCCGCGCCAAAGCGAGGATGAAACGGCCTGAAACTAAGAGGGCGGGGTAGCTGACAAAGCCCCCGCCCTTTCTTCGTGACATTAGATACCGCCTACGAAGCCGCCCAGCCGAATGTCATAAAATCTTGACATCATTGATTCTGAGAAGCCATCAAACTAACTGAAACTCAAAATTCCAAATGGTATTTTTAGGAAGGTAAGACATGAAAAAAAGTCAGACTGCATTGCTGATGGCTATTGTGCTGATGGCGGCAGGCACGGCTTGCGCACAGGGCGGGCGCGACGCGGCTAAAACTTCCGCCCCGGCTGCCGCACCGGCAACTTCAACTTCGCCCTGCACGCCGCTCGAAACAAGAACGGCGAACGCGCCGGAACAGAAACCCGCCTTCCCCGAACAGACTCGCGCCTGCGCGGTGAAGTCAGGCGTAGCTTTCGACGTGACCGTCTTGGCGAAAGGATTGGAGAGGCCCTGGGCGGTCGAACCGCTGCCTGACGGCGACCTGCTCATCACGGAGAAACCGGGCCGGCTCCGCATTGTTTCGGCTAAAGGCGAAGTCGGGCCGCCAATCGGCGGTCTGCTTCCAATCGGCTCCGGCGGCGTGTCGGCCGCGAGCGGACAGGGCGGCCTGCCGCCGATTACAGCGCGCGGCCAGGGCGGGCTTCTCGATGTCGCTCTCAGCCCGAATTTTTCGCGAGATCGCACCATCTTCTGGAGCTTCTCGGAGCAGCGCGAGGGCGGGAGCGGGACGAGCGTTGCGCGCGGCAGGTTAACCGAAGACCGCCGCAATCTCGAACAAGTCCGCATTATTTTCCGGGCCATGCCGACTTACGACAATGGCTTGCATTTCGGCTCGCGTCTCGCTTTCGGGCCGGACGGAATGCTCTACATCACGCTCGGTGACCGCTTTGACAAAATGACCACTCGCCCTCAAGCGCAACATCTCAACAGTCATCTAGGCAAAATTATTCGCATCAACCCTGACGGTTCCGCGCCCGCTGATAATCCTTTCGCAGGGAAAGCCGGCGCGCTGCCTGAAATCTGGGACATCGGCCATCGAAACGTTCAGTCTGCGACGTTCGACGACCGTGGGCGGCTGTGGACAGTGGAGCACGGGGCGAAGGGCGGCGACGAGTTGAACCTAATCGAGAAGGGTAAGAATTACGGCTGGCCGCTCGCCACTTACGGCGAAGAGTATTCGGGCGAGCCTATCACGGGCGCCGCGACGGCGCGCGAAGGCTACGAGCAGCCCGTTTATTACTGGGACCCTGTGATTGCCCCTTCGGGCGCGCAGTTCTACACGGGCGACGCTTTTCCGGCCTGGCGCGGCAGCCTGTTCATCGGCGGTTTGGTCTCACAACGGCTCGTGCGGCTAGTCATCAAAGACAATCGCGTCGTTGGCGAAGAACACCTGCTGGAGGACCGTAAGCAACGAATCCGCGACGTGCGCCAGGGCTTGGACGGCGCTCTCTACGTGGTTACGGATGAGACCGACGGAGAACTCTGGAGAATCACGCCGAGGCGCTAAATCGTTACGCCCTTGCGTGGGCGAGCGTGACCTTGCTGTCGCGTAGCTCCTGAATTCGCCGGGCACCGTTCATATTCTACTGAGTGGTTTTTACTTCTATGGGTGGAGAATCTTTGCTACAGTAATTATAAATCTTTATGCCATACAACCTGTTATCAGCCGAAGAAGAGCGAGTCATCGTCAACAAGGGCACGGAGCGGCCCTTTAGCGGCGAGTACGACAAGCTTTTCTCGCCCGGCATCTTTATCTGCCGGCGCTGCAATAATCCACTCTATTCCGCGAAGGCCAAATTCCATTCGGGGTGCGGCTGGCCGAGCTTCGATGAAGAATACCCAGAGAGCGTGGAGCGCCATGTGGATGCGGATGGACGACGCATCGAAATACTTTGCGCACATTGTCATGCTCACTTAGGCCACGTTTTCGAGGGCGAAGGCTTTACAGAAAAGGAGACCCGCCACTGCGTTAACTCCATTTCCATTCGATTCGTTCCCGAAGGCCAAGAACTGCCGCCCGTGCTCGATGCTGACTAGAGAAGAAGAACGCAGACCGCGCACCGGATTCATCGAGGAATCTACGAGCAGCCGCCTAATTGCGAGCCGAATTGAATAACTTGTTCGGCGCGGGTTCAGATAACCGAGCTTCATGCATCTTCGTATTTCTTTCCTTCTCTCCGCGCTCTCGATAAAGGAAACAACCTTTCTTCCTTTCGGAGAAAGTGTACGTGAAAGACGGTAGCTCTAGGATAGTTCGAGCGTGTTAGCGAAAATATGGAGCTACATTTCCGGCGATGGTTTGTATCTCTTTTTTTGAAAGTTTCAGTTGGCGAAACGCTGCCCAAGATTCGCGCGGGAGAAGGTTGTTTCCGAGTGCTGAATCTGTGCCGTAGAGGATTCGTTTAACGCCGATTTGGCGAATCAACTTGACTAAAAGTTCGGAGACTTCCGCCGAGTTTGTCGGATGTACGTTGGTTGCTACATCAAACCAAAGCTTTCGCGTTCGAGAATCCTTTTTCGCAACCGCATCCGCCAGCACTTTAATGACGGTATGCCCCGGAGGGTCATCGTAACCCGGACCCGAACTGGCAAGATGGGCGATTTGCACCGGAATGTCTGGAGCGAAAGAAAGCAATTCCAGAAAGAGGCGTGCTTGTTCAGGCCCGTAAGGTCTCTTTTTGGAGATGGACGCTCTCATGTGCACGATGATTGCCATGCGCTCTCGATTTGCCGCTTGAAAAACTTTCTTTAGTTTTTCAAAATGCTCGGGCGTTTCTGTCTGCACGTCCGAACTGCCGAAATGCAGTTTGATTCCGTGGCGCAGATTCTTGTCTTTAGCACAACGCGCAAGCTCGTCGAGAGCATATTCTTTGAGCGGGTTGAAGCTGCAAAATGCAATCAGCCTTTTGGGAAAGAGAGCGGCCTGGGCACCATTCCAATCGTTTTCCGCTTTGACCTTTGTGTATTCATCCGGCGGTTCCGAGCCGGGTCTGCCATACCCGTATGCCGTTGATAAGAGCACGGCGCGCCGGATTCCGGCTTTGTCCAGCAATCCGATGACATCCTGAGCCGTAATCGTTTTCAAACCTGAGGGTTGAAAATCAACGCGAGCTTGACTGAACAAATGCTGGTGATGATCCGCCGCAGGAGAGATGTGCTCGGATTGAGCGTGTGCTTGAGAGGGCTGTCCGTTTTGGGCAATGGCAATGGCGGAAGCCAAGGCAATGAATGAAAAAATCTGAACAACTAAAAATAATCTTTTGACCATAAACTAACCTCCGTAATCGTCTACAACTAGAAAACACCGCGAGCGGATGGTTTGTGGCAAAACTAATCGCTTCATCTGGTCAGAAGTGCGAGTAATTTTTCGTGGTAGGTGCGGCTGGAGGTTATCTTCTGTCCATTTTTTAGAAGGACAATGTGGTCGCCGTTAAAAAGCGGCTGGAAAGATTTGATGCTATCGAGATTGACGATTATCGAGCGGTGAATGCGAGCCGTGTGCGCGGGATTTTGATGTTTCCGATTGTTTGATAATCGTTGAAAATGTTGCCGAACGTGATGTCTCCCAACTGCGCATGACTGTCTATCTGTTCCGTGCGCGCCAAGAGATTCGTACGCACGTCGAAATACAGACTAACCTGCGCGCCGTTCTCGGCGGCGAAACTGATGGCACGGAATTTACGCCCGTTGATTTCCGCATCTCCCAAAGAGCGCAGGGTTTCAGGGCGCTGCGCCACGTAAAGCAGAAGCAGATGCGGGACTTCCGAAATCAACCCGATTTTGAGTTGATTCTTCGCACGCTCGTCCAGATTTCGCACCTCCGGCCCGCGCCGGTTCTGCAACACGTCAAGACTAAAGGAACGCTTCGGCGCGCTGACGAAACGAAAGTTGAATTTATAACCGCCCGCGGAATTCGATTGCCCTTCGGTCACGTAGCGGTTGCCCGAATAATCAATCAATGTTTTAAACCCGACGCGCTCGAATTCGGCGGGCGCAGCATTAAAAGCCGCATTTTGACCAAGCGGGTGATTAACCGATTTGTAATTAATCGTAATCTTATCGGCCAGGCGGATGTTATCCATTCCGCCCAGAGCATTGATTCCTGCGTCCAAAACTTGTTTAGCTTGTGATTGAGATTGACGAGTCGGGTTTGGCTTGTCCTGGGCGAAGCTCAATGATACGAGAATAAGAATATGCAGACCGCTCAAACTCACAATTCCGAACTTTCTCATCTTGATGCTCGATTCTTTTGCTTAAATGTCGATTGGCTCACAGAGGACAGGCCGTTGAAAGTTGAAAAGAACTTCCACGACAAGTATTGTCATCCGGCATGAAGAATAGAGATGGCAATCAAAAATAGAAATAAGAATGTCCCGAAGCGTTTAATTGAAGTCATAAGGCGTGGGAATCCGGGCAAGAAGTATCTGCGGAAAGCAACAAGAGAATCCGTCCCCCTCTGAAGATGAGCGGCACCTCTGAGAGAGTTGATGAGACTTACATCAAAACCGGAAAGGGAGCACGTAGACGTGTTGGTGGTGGGGGCCGGATTGTCTGGAATCGGCGCGGCGTGCCACTTGAAGACGGAATGCCCGGGCAAGAGTTTCGTCATCCTCGAAGGGCGCTCCGCGATGGGCGGAACGTGGGACCTGTTTCGGTACCCGGGTGTCCGCTCCGACTCCGACATGTACACGCTCGGCTACAGGTTCCGCCCTTGGCGCGCCGCGAAGGCTATCGCTGACGGCCCCGCCATCCTCAACTACATCCGCGAAACAGCGGAGGAGTTTGGAGTGGACAAAGCAATCCGCTACAACCACCGCGTGCGGCGCGCCTCCTGGTCGTCAGACGACGCGCGCTGGACCGTGGAGGCCGAGACGGGGCCGGAGAAGATGCTCGTCCTATTCACCTGCAACTTCCTGTACCTCTGCACGGGCTACTACGACTACGATGCCGGGTACACGCCCCATTGGCCCGGCGTCGAGCGCTTCCGTGGGCGAATCGTGCACCCGCAGAAGTGGCCCGAAGACCTAGACTATGCGGGCAAGCGCGTGGTGGTCATAGGTAGCGGGGCAACGGCGGTCACCCTCGTCCCCGCGATGGCCGAGCGCGCCGGCCACGTCACAATGTTACAGCGTTCACCGACTTACGTTGTCTCGCGGCCCGCCGAGGATAAGATTGCCAACTGGCTCCGCCGATGTCTGCCGGACCGCGCCGCCTACGCCATCACGCGTTGGAAGAACGTGCTGCTGGGGATGTTCTTCTACAACCTGGCGCGAAAGCGTCCCGAACTCTTCAAGCGGATGGTGGCGAAGGGGGTGCGTCAAGAACTCAGCGATGAATACGTCTGCAAGCACTTCACGCCGCGGTACAACCCCTGGGACCAGCGCCTCTGTCTCGTCCCGGATTCGGACCTTTTCCGCGCGATACGTGAGGGCCGGGCCTCTGTAGTCACAGACCAAATCGAGACCTTCACGGAGAGCGGCCTGCGGCTCAAGTCAGGC
>CAZEZJ010000070.1:0-16680 GCA_964516695.1 uncultured Blastocatellaceae bacterium | reverse complement strand
TCTCTGTCTGACTTTCATCTTTAGCAAATAAGCGATGAAACTTACCATCCAAATGCCATGCGCCCAACGCTTGTATAAGCACAGGTCCGCCCAAAAGCAGTAAGAGCCAAATAGACCCCTCCATAGCCCAACAAAGGCCCGAAGCATTCCAGGCAAATCCCAATAACAATGTGCAGGGTATAAGAATAACAATGACAGATGCTTTAAACCATCTATAGTATTTGTGCCCGGTCATATAGCCTCCGTGAGAATATGCATCAACACACCCTGTTCCGCTTGGTCAGAACAACAGCTTGAGCTAGCGTCGCCAATGCTTAATTGATGGCATCGTTGACGGATGAAATTGGTGCTTAACTTGCCACCGAGAGCAACGCGAGTTCTGCGCTAGAAAGAAGTAGAGGCCGCTAGACGATGGCCCCAACTATTTTTGGGACGCCAGAGCATTAATATGTATGAGTTAAGGTTTCCTCTAGCTTAGTTTAACCAAAAGGCGTAATGAGGATGCAGAAGTCAAAGGCTACAGCACCCGAACGATGAACGTCCTGAGGTATAGACTAACGCCACCCCGCTGACTAGGATTTCTGACACCGTTGATAGGCGCTGTAGGACAGGACATTAGCCAAAAGCCTTGAGTTGAGGCTGACTGGTACAGTGACCCGTACAGTCTAAAGTTGAACGGTAAGTATTCTAAGCTGGCTGGCACAATTAGCCGGCCATATTTTCAACTATGCATCCTGTAAAGCGCCGCCAGAATATAGTGATGCCGTCTTACTGTCAAGGATTTCAGGTTCACGAAAGTCAATCATTAAGCGGAGCCAGCTCTCTTTGCAGCCTGATAAATTGGAAAGAGGTGCTGGCTAGCTATTCTCATGGCATAAGGACGGCAAGCGGCGCGTGCTGCGGCTCAATCTCTTGGTCCACAGCGGATTCGCCGTGGTTAGAAATTAGTTGGAGGTAAATAAAGCCTAGAAGGTAGGTTGGCGGTGTTAGACGACTGCCAAGTATATAAAAAGTCTGAGTCTACCGAAATGGAGGGCAACGACGGCATTACGCAGGTTGTGAGAAGATTGAACCCTGAAACGCCTGGATATAAAAATGGTAGGCTCGTGCGGATTTGAACCGCAGACCCCTACCGTGTCAAGGTAGTGCTCTACCCCTGAGCTACGAGCCTACAAACTGATAAAAAAACCGCGCGCTTCAAATTAAAACGTCAAAGCGAAGTCGTAAGGTAACAAAGCATTTGCGCCTCTGTCAAGCCGCGAATCCGGGCGAAAATCCGCACTCTAAGAGTCGCTCTTAAGGTGTGGTGTTAAGCCCTTTGAGCTTGACTTCTTGATAATCGGAGGAAACGGCGTATTATCTGGAAGCCTTCGAGTCGGGTGAACAGTTTGGCGTGGCCGAAACTGTGGCTTGGTAGGCTTACGGACTCTATGATGAAAGATACAGAGAAGTTTCTCCCTTGGCTTGCGGCGGCGGCAATCCTCTTCATTTATCTGCTGTTTCCGGCCAAAAATTATTTCTTCGACGGCATCGCCTTCGCGCAGGCCATAGAGGACGCGCGCCGCCTAGATACGACGCTGGTGCATCCCAATCATCTGCTATACAACGTCGCGGGTTATCTCTTCTATCAACTGACGCAAGCGCTCGGCGTTTCGCTCCGAGCGATTCAAGCGTTGCAGGTGTTGGACGCCGTGTTGAGCGTCTTGAGCGCTTACGTGCTCTACAGGATTTTGCGGCTCTCAATACGCTCTCTCTATTTGTGCCGTGTGCTCGCTTTGCTGTTCGCTTTTTCCGCGACGTGGTGGAAATTTTCGACGGACGCCGATGCTTACGTCGCCAGCGTGCTCTTTCTGCTCATCAGTTTTTATTTGCTTCATCCGGCTCTCTCTGCGCGCCCGCTGCTCGTCGCGTTGGCCTTTTCGGCCAGCATGTGTTTTCACCAACTGGCCGTCTTCTTCTATCCGGTCGCCGTCTTAGGGCTGTACTTGCAAACCGCCGCGCAACCCACCAGACAACGCGTGCTGGCAATTCTACAGTTCAGCGCGGCGGGCTTCATCATCACCTGCGGAACTTACTACTACTGTTTTTATTTAAGCACGGGGAGGCTCGACCTTCCCTTCTATGCGCGCTGGCTCACGTCCTTTTCTCCCGACGCCAGCTTTACCTTTCACCCTTGGACTAACCTCGTGCACACCCTGCGCGGCCACGTGCGGCTGCTGTTCGGCGGCAGGTTCAATTTAATCAAAGGGCTTATCAATCCGCTGAGCGTCACGTTGCTGTTGCTGCTGGCGGCGGCCATCTCCCTTTTCCTCTGGCGGTTGCTGCGAAACCTACGGGAGTTGAAATTCAACTGGCAGCAGATATTAAGACACGAAGCACAGGCGCGGCCCCTCGTCATGCTCTGCGCGCTCTGGATTTTCGTCTACGTCGCCTTCCTCTTCGTCTGGCTGCCCTTTCACACCTTCTACAGGCTCTTCTACCTTCCGGCCTTAATCACACTGGCCGGACTCGTGCTGGCGCCAATGGTCGCGTCCAATGGCGGCGTGCGCAGATACCGCGCCGCGTTGTTCGTCATAATTATCGCCCTCTCAAACTTCCTGTTCACCGTCTACCCATATTCGCACACGCACAAATACCCGCCGCTCGCGCTCGCCATCGAGATGAGCCGCGCGTGGCCTCAAGGCACAGTCGTCTACTACGCGGACACCAACGCCGACAACGCTCTGTTCAAGTATGCCAACCCGACGACCGACTGGCGGCAGCTAAAGCCCGACCAGACGTTGATTCCCGAAAACCTTATCAGCGAGATATACGACTCCGGCCACACACTCTGGCTCGACGCCTCCGCCATTGACCGCATCAAGGCCACACCGCAGGGAGCAGCATGGCTCGCAGCCCACGCCAGAACGGAAACGCTCCGCGAGATAAACAACAAGTCTTACTATATTAAGTTCGTGCAAATCGTTCCGTCTTCTCATCTCCTGGCTGGCATTCATTCCTTCATGTCTTTGCGGGGCCGCAACGGCAGGCAAAATTAATTCTCCTCTAGCACGAGAAGTACTTTTCGCCGGACGCACGAAGGCGTTATTATCTGCGCAGTATCCTGAGCACACAGCATTCTCGCGTCTATTCTGGAATTAACTGTTGAAACATACTTAATCGATGTGCAAACCAAAGGAGGCACTATCATGGACGTTCTCGATTTGGCTCAAAAGCTAGGCACGATGAGCGAGGCAGACCTTCGCGCGGCGACCGATTCCACCTTCTGCAACGACGCTGTCAGCATTCAAGACTGGACAGTCACCTTCAGCGGCCGCACGCTCCAAGCGTCTTATCAAGCCTCTCCGGTCAATGCCGGAGACACGCTGCTCGGCGTTGCCGCAGCCATTCTATCGGCTGGCGGCGAGCAGATATATTGCAGCGGAACCACCGTGATGACTGGCGGGCCGCAGCCCACACCCGGCATCACGCTCGGCGCCATGACCAGCACCATGCTTTACACACCGCCTGGCAGCAACACGACCGTCACGGGCTGGGCCAGCGGCATCATCATCAGAGCCGGCGGCTCAAACTGCCCCTACTTTTTCCGAAAGCAGTTCACCATCGGTTGATGCCGTGCACAACTAACAACGAAGGCGGAACGCGAAACGCGGGATGAAAGACAAGCTCTTCTTTCGTTCCGTATTTCGCCTTCGTTCCCCTCTTCACGGCATACCAAGGTGAAAAAAAATTCATTTATGCGCCAACTCACTCATGCTATGCTGCGCCATCAAGCTTGAAGATGATCTTGAGTCCGTCAACATCATCGGTTCTATAGCTCAATTGTATTGAAAGTTTCTGCCTAAGCCGCGTTAGGTTTCTGTGCTGCCGCACTCCCATCAGAAAAAGGAGACTTGCTATGGATACCCAGAAAGATAATACCCAACCAGAAGTTAGCCCTCAGACCGAGACGGAGGCAAACCCGCGTAAACAATCTGAGAGCGAAGTCCAAGCGAGATTAAAAGAACTTGAGCAAAGAAGCATCGAGGTTAAGAGAGATAGAGAAGCTCTATCAAAAGCGAGTCCGTGGTATAGGCAACCAAGTAACTTAATAGGAATAGTCGCCATACTCATATCCACCTTTTTAGCCATCTTTACGATTTGGAGTGCAAGTAAGGAGAAGCGGCTAACGTTCTCCTATTCTCCACCTTCATCGCTCTTGTTCCTGACTCCAGCGGTAAAATCAAAGTCGTTGTGTACTTTTGATGGTAAGCCTGTAACAGAATTGGGTCGCAGTGTTATTCGCTTGGTAAATGCCGGAACTGAACCTATTGACTCTTCGGATTTTAAGGACGAAGGCCCGCTCACAATATACATTACAAAAGAAAATCAAACTCCCGGCGACCAACTTCCCTTACTTTTAGATGTCGTTGTTAAAGATAATGCAGGGCAGAAAGCGGCAAAGTTAGACATTATATCGCGCGAAAATCGGGCTGCCTTCACATATCAACCAAGTCTCCTAAATCCCGATGAAATTGTAGAATTGGAAGTGTACACTTCTTCCGTTACCGGCCTTAATATCTCTATCGATGGAAAGTTAATGGGAGGGAACCTGAGTAATCTAGGCACGGCTAGAGACATTCCGGCGAGCGCTGTTTCTGAAGTTAACTGGTCCAACATTATTAATTCCTTGAATCAGCGACTCGGCGGGAAGACCGTAACCCTATTGATTCTAGCTATTAGCTTTGTCTTGTTGAGCTTCCTCTTGGTCGCCCTCAAGAATTCAGCGGTTGTGATTTTTTATTGGTATGAAAAGGTTGCAGTGGGTATCAACTTACTTTTTATCGCAGTGGTGACCCTGATGTTCATTTTCGTCATTCGCTTGTGATAGAGGTCATGCCAAAACATAACAAGTCGTTCGCGCCGGCCCTTAGACTGCTTCCCCGCCATCATTGTCTTCTGCCAGCGAGTTGAAAGCTTGCCGGAAGCGGCGGGTTAATTCGGGTGCTAGACCAACAAGCAGATAACAAGTGGCTAGTCATCAGGGGTTCGGGACTTCGGTGGCGAGGTTGTCCCATTCTTCGTAGAGGGCGCGCAGGCGTGCGTCTGTTTGCTGGTAGTCATCGTTGATGGTGCGCAGGCGCGCGGGGTCGCGGGCGATGTCGGGTTGGGAGAGTTGTTCGGAGAGCGTGGAGAGGTGCGCTTCGGTGGCGGCGATTTCGGCTTCGATGGCTTGGGAATCGCGCGGGGGTGGCTGCTTGCCGCCTTTGCGTTTGGGGGCTGCGGTCTTGTTGGATGAGGGCTTGGCTTTGTTGGGGGTGGCGGGAGTCTTCTCAATAGTGTGGGTGGTCGCGGGTATGACTTCTTGGGGGTCGCGGGCGGCGGCGTTGTTGGCGATGCGGGTGGCGGCTTTCCAGTCGTGATATTCGGTGTAGTCGCCGTCGTAGTGTTCGGCGCGGCCTGCGCCGTCGAGGGCGAGGATTTGGGTGGCGACGCGGTCTAGGAAGTAGCGGTCGTGGCTGATGGTGATGATGGTGCCTTGATAGGCGTCGAGCGCTTCTTCGAGGGCTTCGCGCGAAGGGATGTCGAGATGATTGGTCGGCTCGTCGAGGACGAGGACGTTGACGCGCGAGTAGATGAGCTTGGCGAGAGCGAGGCGGCCTTTCTCGCCGCCGGAGAGGTCGCGTACGTGTTTGTAAACATCGTCTCCGGTGAAGAGAAAGCGTGCGAGGAAGGAACGCAGTTCGCCAGCGGTCGCGGTTGAGGGTGCGACGCGGCGCAGTTCCATGATGATTTCGTTGCGGTCGTCGAGGTCGTCTAGTTGCTGCGCGTAGTAGCCGACTTGGACTTTCGTGCCCCAGCGCATCTCGCCCGCGAGCAGCGGCAGTTTGCCGAGCACGCTCTTGATGAAGGTTGTTTTGCCGGAGCCGTTTGGGCCAATGATGCCCAGCGCCTCGCCGCGCCGGAGCGTGAAAGTAATATCTTCAGCCAAAACTTTGCCGGGATAGCCGATGGTCGCTTCGTTAACGGTCAAGACTTGCGTTCCGGCGCGTTCGATTGATTGCAGGTTGAAATTGCCGGACGACTGGTCAGCGCGCACGGCTTCGACGCGCTCAAGCTTTTGGAGCATCGTGCGGCGCGACTTGGCTTGCTTCGTTTTCTGGCCCGCTAGGTTGCGGCGGATAAACTCTTCGGTCTTGGCAATCAAATGCTGCTGGTTTTCGTAGGCGCGCTGCTGCGCTTCGCGGCGCACTTCGCGTTCGACCAGATAATCGGAATAGTTGCCCGCATAGCTGGCGGCACGTCCCTGCTCAACCTCTATGATGCGGCGGCAGGTGCGGTCTAAGAAATAGCGGTCGTGGCTGATGATGACGAAGCCGGACGCATAGGTCTGCAAAAACTCTTCGAGCCATTCGACCGAGTTAACGTCCAAGTGGTTAGTCGGCTCGTCGAGCAGGAGCACGTCAGGCTCGGCTAACAACAGCCGCGCGAGGCCGAGGCGATTCTGCTGCCCGCCGGAAAGTTTCTCGGTCTCCATCTGCCACACCTCACGACCAAAGCCTAAGCCTTGCAAGATGGCTTCCGCTCGGGCCGCATACTCGAAGCCGCCCTCGCGCTCAAACTCATGTTGCAAATCGCTATAGCGTTCGAGAATTGCTTCGAGGTCGTCGGCAGCCTCCGCCATCCGGTGCTCAAGCTCGTGCATCTCGTGCTCGATTTGCTGCAAGTGGCCGAAGGCGGCGAGAGCCGATTCGTGGACGGTTGAACCCGGCTCGAAGTGTACGTGCTGCGCGAGCAGGCCCAAACGCACGCCGCGCGCACGCACCACGTCGCCACGGTCAGCAGTCTCTTCACCGCTGCCGAGACGAAAGATGGTCGTCTTCCCAGCCCCGTTGCGCCCAACCAAGCCGACGTGCTCGCCCGGATTAATCTGCAACGATGCGCCGCGCAAGACATCCTGCGCGCTATAGGATTTGTAAACGTCGGACAAACGAAACAACATGGGAATAAAGGTGGGCAGTAAGCAGTGAAGGCAGCAGGCAGTCAAGAGATTGAACGACTACCTACTGCCTATCGCTTGACTGCCTACTGATTAGTTAACTCTTCGGTGAAGGCTTCGTCGCGGGCGACGAAGTTGAAGTGTTGGCCGCCGGACTATTGGCCGGAGCCGCGTTGGTGTTCGCGGCGGGCGTCGCCGCATTGTTTGCAGGCGGTTGGGCCGGACGCGCCGCGCCGTAATTAATCGGACTGTTCAGCATGTTGGTCGCGAGGTAGTTGACTATCTTGGCGTCGTTCATCGCAACTTCCAGCAGCGCCGCGTTCAAAAGCTGCTTGCGCTGATTGCGCAGCGCTTCCGTAATCTGCTCGCGCACGCCGGGGCTATCGAGCGTCAGATTCTCATTTTGCAGTTGCTTGCGCTGCAACTTGAAGATGTACCAGCGCCCGCTAAACTGCGTCGGCGCGGTGAAGCTGCCGACCTGCATCGCACCGAAAAATTCTGAGACTAGCTGCGCCGGAAAATTGTTCTTCTTGAGGTCGTCTTCGGTGGCGAAGCCGATGTCGCCGCCGCGCTCGTTGCTCGGGTCTTCGCTGCGTGCGCGGGCCACGGAAGCAAAGTCAGCGCCGGTCTTGAGTTGCGAGTAGATGTTGTCAATTTTCAGCTTCGCGTCAGCCTCGCTCTTGGCATCATCCTGCGCGCCGTTGTCCTGCGGGTCAACGGCAATCATCGCCAGTTGCACGCCGCGCGCGTTGACGAACAACTGCTTATTGCCGTTGTAGTAGTCTTCGACTTCCTTATCCGTGATTTGAATTGTTCCGTAAGTCTTGTCTTGCAGCTTTTGGATGGCGACTGACTTGCGGGCTTCCTCGCGCAGGGTCTCCATTGTTTGGTCCTGCTCTTTGAGCCGCTTGAGGAATTGCTCCTCGGTCATATTGCTGGAAGCCTTGAGGTCGTTGATGAAGCGATTAATCTCTTCATCGCTCGGCACCAGTTTCTCTTTTTCGGCGCGCTGCAATAACACCTCTTTTTGCACCAATCCGGTGAGCACCTGCATCCGAGCTTGGGCCAACTGCATCGGCGTCAGGTTCGCCTGCTGTCCCTGTGCCTGCTGGCTGAGGAGTTTGTCCACCTCGCTGAGCATGATGTTTTTGCCGTTGACGGTGGCGGCCACGCCGCTCTCGGCCCCGCCGGTCGCGCCGCTTCCGCTGCGATTGCAGGCACTAACGAGAAGCGCGACGAGCGCGATTGCTAGAATGGCGTATGTTTGCTTGTTGACTCTGTGCACTTTGGCTTTCTGCTCCTTCAAATAAACGATGCAGGCTGGGGGCGAGCGCTTCCCATTAGGTCAGCGGTCGCTTGACGCCCTTCAAAACTGTTTGCTATAACTTTTCGTTTCGCACTTGCTCTTATGAAACGACTATCGGTAACTACTAAAGCTATTCGCGCTTGCCCTTGTAAGGCAACAGCGCACTCGGAGGTCTTGGAATCTTATGGCAAAACGATGTGAAGTCTGCGGCAAAGGGCCTCAGTTCGGCAATAATGTCTCACACGCAAACAATCGCACGCGCCGTCGCTTTAACCCTAACTTGCAATCCATCCGCGTTCAGCGTCCGCAGGGCGGCGCGCAGCGCATGAAGGTTTGCACCACTTGTATCAAGGCGGGCAAAATCGCGAAAGCGGCCTGACGCGCTCCACCGTCCCGTTTCGTCTGTCAAACTTAATGGCTACCGGTCTCAAAGGCGTTTACTTTCAGATGCGACGCGAAAGAGAAACGCTGGCCCGGTAGCTATTATTTTCCCGCCAGCGCGATGAGTTCGATTTCAACGAGCGCGCCGCGCGGCAATCCGGCGGCTTGAACGGTCGCCCGCGCTGGCGGTCTTTCGTTGAAATAACGTCCATAGACCTCATTCATCGCCGCAAAATCTTTCATGTCGGCGAGAAACACGGTCGTCTTCACCACCTGTTCAAAACTTGTTCCGGCGGCCTCCAACACCGCCGAGAGATTACGCATCACCTGCTCGGTCTGCTCCGCCACCCCGCCTTCCACAAACTCTCCCGTTTGCGGATTGAGCGGAATCTGCCCCGAAGCGAAAACAAAACCGCCCGCAATGACGGCCTGCGAATAAGGCCCAATCGCGCGCGGCGCGTTCTCCGTCTCGATAATCTCTCTCACTGTCTGGAAATCCTCTTTTCCGGCGGCTCAAACAAATTTTGCATTCTAACAGAAACAACCGGAAAAGGTAAAAGGCAAACGATATAGGGGCAAACGTGTTGACCGGCTGTTTGCCCGGCTATCGCCGGACTTTTGAAACCGACGCTCGGCCACACTGTTGCCGTTTTACACTCTGCCTTTTACGCGATGTTTTGCAAGCGTTCGACATCGAGCACGCCAGGCACGCTTTTAATTGAGTTGATGACTTTATCCAGATGCTTGACGTCGAAGACTTCGACCGTCACTTCAATACGACCGCGCTCATCATCCACCACGGAGGCCCGCGCGTCGCGGATTCCGGTCTTCATGTCTGAAATCGCGCCCGTGATGCCTGCAATCATCCCCGTCCGATTTTCCGTTATCGCCAGCAGCTTGACGGCGTAGGCCGCGTTATCGGATTTTCCGGCCCATTCAACTTCAACCACGCGCTCAGGGTTGACCATCAACTGCATCACGTTCTTGCAGCGCCGCGTGTGGACGGCCACGCCTTTGCCGCGCGTGACGTAGCCGATAATCTCCTCGCCACGCAAAGGATTGCAGCAGCGCGCGCGCATCACCATCAAATCATCCACCCCGCGCACGACAATCGAATCATCGCCCAACCGAATCAGCCGCTTCACGGCGCGCACGCCGCTCTGAATGCGCGATTCCTTTTTCGAATCCAGCTCGGCAAACTTTTCCGGCCCGATGTATTTCGCGATGACGTTGCGCGGCACCACCTTGCCGTAGCCTATGGCCGCCAGGAGGTCGTCAATCCGCCCATAACCGTAATCGGCGGCCACACGCTTGAAAGAGCCGTCAGCGTCGCTGAGCAGCTTCTTGACGGAAACCTGAAATCGCGCCGCCTCTTTCTCAAAAAGCTTGCGGCCAATCTCGATTGATTCGGCGCGCTGCTGCTCCGCGACCCAATGGCGCACGCGATTGCGCGCGCGCGAGGTGACGATGAAGTTGAGCCAATCGCGTGAAGGATGAGAATTAGCGCTGGTGATAATCTCTACGACGTCGCCGTTTTGAATCTGCGTCCGCAGGGGAACCATCCGCCCGTGGATGCGCGCGCCCGTGCAGTTATTGCCGACTTCGGAGTGAATCATGTAGGCGAAATCGACGGGGGTTGCGCCGCGCGGAAGTTGTATGACGCGCCCCATCGGCGTGAAGGCGTAAACGTCTTTTGGATACAGGTCGAGCTTGAGCGAGTCTAAAAAATCGCGGGAGTCTTTAACGTCCTGCGTCCATTCGACGAGCGAGCGCAGAGCTTGCAAAGCTTCGTCGTCATCATTTGCGCCGCGCTTGCCCTCCTTGTATTTCCAGTGTGCGGCCACGCCTTCTTCAGCGATGTGGTGCATCTCTTCCGTGCGAATCTGCACCTCGAAGGATTGGCCCTTATCTCCGATGACGGAGGTGTGCAGCGATTGATAGAGATTATCGCGCGGCGTGGCAATCCAATCCTTGATGCGTCCCGGAACGGGCTTCCAGGTATTGTGTATCACGCCGAGCGCGGCGTAGCAGTGGCGCACTTCGTTTGGCGTGATGACGCGCGCGGCGACCAAATCATAAACCTGGTCGAGTTCGATTTTTTGCTTATTGAGCTTCTTCCAGATGGAATAGAGGCGCTTGACGCGGCCTTCAATCCGCACGTATGGGACTTCCGCTTCGTGCATCTTCTCTTCGATGCGTGCGGTCACGGCGGTGAGAAACTTCTCATTCTCAGCACGACGCTTCTCAAGCTGCGCCGTCAGGTCTCTGTAATCTTCGGGATGAAGATGCTGGAAGGCCAGGTCTTCTAGTTCGCCGCGCAGTTTGCCCATGCCGAGACGATGGGCGATGGGCGCGAAGATGTCCATCGTCTCCTGCGCGATACGCTTTCGTTTTTCAGGTTTGAGAAATTGCAGGGTGCGCATGTTGTGCAGGCGGTCGGCCAACTTGACGAGCACGACTCGCACGTCGTCAACCATCGCCAGCAACATCTTGCGTACGTTTTCGGCCTGCTGCTCCTCGCGCGAAACGTTGCTAATCTGCGCAATCTTCGTCAGCCCGTCAACCAGATGCGTCACTTCGTCGCCGAAGTATTGCCGGATGGTATCCAAGTCAACGAGCGTATCCTCGACCACATCGTGCAGCAGTCCGGTCGCCACGGAAACCGTATCGAGCCGCATGTCTGCCAGAATGTTGGCGACTTCGAGCGGGTGGACGAGATAGGGTTCGCCCGAAGCGCGCGTCTGGCCCTTGTGCTCGCGCGCCGAAAAAAAATAGGCGCGGCGCAACATATCTAGGTCGGCCTGCGGGTGATTGCGCCCGACTTTTTCGAGGATGTCTTCGATGCGAATCATAAATACAGATGTCAGGAGTCAAGAGTCAGAATCCAACCTGAGCGGCTGCCACCTGCGGTTGCTGATTTTCTTCGTTTCCCGGATTCCGGCTCCTGATTCCTGACATCCGTATTATAGCAACAGGTGACGCCTGACCCTAAAGTCAAGCGTCACCTGTTGAATTATCCGCGCTCTAGCCGCCCTAGACCGTTCGCTCTAGTAATTGAAAGCGAGCGCGGGCGGTCTCGATTGTGAGCCTAGCTGGACGGTTGCTGTGGAGGTTTGGCCTTTTCTTCGGCCTCTCTTCTCTTCACGTTGAGTTCCGCCGTGCGTTTTTGCGCTTCGTCGGCTTCCTTACCAAACTTGGCGGCATCCTCAGTCTTGCCGTCCATCTCGGCAAGTTTTTTGGCTTCCAGCAGCAGGTTTGTCTTGTAGCCCCAGGCTTTCTCGTTGTCTGGGTTGAGCCTGATGGCTTCGTTGGCATTCGCCATGCCCTTCGCCAAACATTGCTGCGCCTGGCTATAAACGGCAGGGTCTTTCGGTTTCTTAAACTGGATAACCGCTTTGCCGTCCTTGGTGACGGTCTCTCTGTTTTCGTTGCTTTCCGTGATGCGGAACGAGCAATCCCAATCCTTACTGGCAAGGAAAGTATATGCTTCGGAACGCTTCTCGGGCTTCACCTGTTCGTTGTGCGCACGCGCCTCAATCCAAGACCGCTGCTTGTCGTCCTGATTAATTGCGCCGTAGAGAAAGCCGATGGCATTGAAAGCCTCTTCGTTGTTCTGGTCTCTTTTCAGAACATCCTCGTAAGCTTTAATCGCCCGCTCGGCTTTTTCGACATTCTCGGGCGTCGTAATGCCCTGACGATACTGTGCGTGAATGGAACGGGCGATAAAGGCGGGGGCGTTTGGCTGTGCGGCATCTAATTCCAACGCTCGGCGCGAGCGTTTTTCCGCTTCGTCAAACTTTCCCGCTTTGTAAGCGCGCGCGGCTTCGTTTAACTCATTTTTGGCGCGCACTTTATTAATCGCGCCGCAGCCGGACGTGGCGGCAACGACGAGGCAGACCAGGAACATGAGAGCAAACCTGGCTTGAGAGAGTTTCATCGCTAAATGGCTCCCGGATTGTGATGTTGAAGAGAACTGAACGCGGCGCTCACCGCTGAGGACCGCGCTCACTCTGATAAACTTTACTTGTCAAGTTCGTCAAGCTGTAATCCGACCGGATTAGCTCCCGCGCCCTTGACGGCGTCTATCACCTTGACGACCTCACCATACTTGATGCTCTTGGGCGCTTTGATAAATACGGTCTTTTCAATTTCGTTGGTGCCGAACTTGACCGTTCCCAATCGCTCGCGCTCCTTGAAGGTTTGGTTCAAGGTGGCGGCCAGCGCGCCCGTGTCATTGACCGAACCCATGTCTTTGGTGTTGAGCTGGATTTTGTAATCCGGCAGGATAGCCACTTGCAGCGTCAGGTTATTAGCCACATCCGGCGGCGGCTGATTGGGGTCAGGCGGCGTCGGAGCCAGCGCCTTGAAGCGGCTCGGCTTGAGCGGCGTGACCACCATGAAGATAATCAACAGCACCAGCAACACGTCAATCAGCGGCGTGACGTTGATGTAAGGTACAGCCTTTGGCGCGCTGGTTTTAGGCCCACCTTCACTCATACCCATAAGTCAAAACTCCTTTGACGAAAAAGAACTCAATCATGCGCTGGCAAACTAAGGCTCGCGCATCTGCCCGCAGAAGAAACCAGCGGCGCTTTAACTGGCTCCGCCCTTCTTCTTCTTATCAGCGACCAGCCCAATCTGCGTCACGTCCTGCTGCCGTATGAGGTCAATGACGCCGACGACCTGCCCGTAGCTGACGCCGATTCCGCTCTTGACATAAACTATCTGCTCCTCGGGAGGCTTTTTCTCAATCATCTTCTTGATGTCGGCCCCGAGAGTCTTTTTCTGCGGGTCGTTGTCGTCGTTGATGTCATTGATGAGATACTTGTTCTTGCCCAAGTAGAACTCACCATCGGTAGGAACAGAGACCACCGCCGATGTTTCCTTAATAATCGCCGGGTCAACTTCCGGGGCATTCAAATTCTTCGGTAGGTCAACCGAGATGCCCTGTTGCAAATTCGGTGTGACCAGCATAAAGATAATCAGCAGCACCAGCATAATGTCCACCATCGGGGTGACATTGATTTCGGAATTAAGGCCGTCGCCGCCGCCAGATGACATTCCCATAACTACATCTCCTTAAAATCGCAGGATAGCCGCAAAGAGGGGTTCGCGTGATTCTGCCTGTGGGCAGAATCACGCGGCGTACCCGCATCTCGGTAACCATTCCGCTTAGGATTTCAGTTGTCGCGTCCGGCTCTTCAGGAAATAGTCGATTAGTTCCGAAGCCGAGTTGTCCATCTCGACGATGAAACCGTCAACCTTGCCCGTAAAGTAGTTGAACAGCCAAACGGCCGGCACGGCCACGATGAGACCGAGCGCCGTTGTAATCAGCGCTTCAGAAATACCACCGGCGACCGCCGCGATACCTGCGCTCTCAGCGTTCTTCATGTTCTGGAAGGCGTGCAGAATGCCGTACACGGTGCCGAAGAGACCGACGAACGGGGCCGTCGAACCGATGGTCGCCAATCCCGAAAGGCCACGCCGGAATTCCGCCGTTTTAATAGCGATAGCACGTTGCAGAGCGCGCTTGCTGGCATCAATCTCGTCGCCGGAAATTTCCTCCGATTGTTCGTGAGCGCGAAATTCCTGCAAGCCGGAGTTGACGACCATCGCCAGATGCGATTTGCGATGCTTGTCGCTGATGTTGATGGCCTCTTCGATGCGCTCATTCTTGAGTGCCTGTGCGACGCGCGGCGCAAACTCACGCGATTGCTGCTTGGCAGCACGATAAGTGAGAAAGCGCTCGACCATAATCGCGATGGAATAGACCGACATGATGAGCAGGATGGCGACCACGCTGAGCGCGACGGCATCCAACTGCTTGAAGATTTCAACCATCGAGAACTTAGGCACTTCGCCGCCACCGCCACCCGCGGGAGCGGGACTAGCCGCCGGCGCTTCCTGCAACAAGAACATCAGAAAGCCAAACGCTTTCGTTCCGAGAAAAGTTAGAATGGTCACGATAAACCCCTCCAAAGGTTTTTAAGACATTAATGGCCGGGAGAGAGCCGCGCGAGCCGTAAGCTCCTGCCCCTCTGCTGGGGCGTGCCTCCGACTCGCATGACTCACCTGACGTTACTGGACAAAGTTATAGCTGATGGTGCCGGTGACTTTCACGGGCTGCCCTGAAAGCTGTGTCGGCGAGAAGCGTGCTCCGTAGGCGGCCTGCACGGCTGCCGCTTGCAGCAGCGGGTGGCCCGAGACGGCGCGCGCCGAAATCACCTTGCCCGATTCATCAATCGTCACCTGCACGACCACAGTGCCAGCAGCGCGTGCGCTTCTGGCAATAGCCGGATAAGGCGGCTTCGGCAAACTGATGGCCTTGCCATTGAGCACACCGCCGGAGATAGGCGCTCTCGGTGGCGGTTTTGGCGTCGGCGTCGGCTTCGGCTCGGGCGGCGGCGGCGGCGGCTCATCTGCTATCGGCGCAGGCCCGCTGGGCGGTCCTGCCGGGCCTCTGGCATTCGGGTCACCAAACGTCGCTCCACCACCGGGCGGAACGTAATCAACGTTGCCTTTTGCTGCGCCTCGAATCGGCGGAGACTGCCCCTTGGCGCTGGTGTTAATCTCCGTCGGCGGCTTCGTCATCGACGTATCAACGAATTCCCTGACGGTCGCCACCTGCCGCTCCTGACTGACCTTGGCGGCCTCGGGCGGCTTATCTTCCTTCTGTTGCGGTCTCTCCTCCTGCTGTTGGACAGGAATAGGCGCAACTAGCGTCGTCAACTCCAGATTCTCGCTTTCAATCTTGTCCACCGTGTACCAGATGCTGGCGACGATGATGGCAAAGATTACGACGGTGTAAATTACCATCGTACCGAGAATGAAAGTGCCTTTTCGCGCAAAATCTTGTTTGTGCGAACCGGACTCAACCATGTTCTCGAACATTTTGTTTTGTCCTCCCTATTCCGGTGCCAAAAGGATCAGGGGTGCGAAAAATAAGAGCCTTAATCTTGGTTTTACCAACACTCGACCTTTGTAGGTCGTCTTGCGCCCGCATGAATATTAAATAAAGTGGAGGGGAAACAGCGGTGGCCGGGCGTCATCGTGGACGCCGTTGTAGTTGAATCCTCAGACCGCTGTGCGAGATTAAACACAGAAGACCGGCCATTTCAACATAGACCACCGCGCCACCGCTCCGCTTTTCATGCTAAAGCGCGGGCGCGATTCGTAGCTTATTTAATTGGCCAGCAACGCGCGCAGTCTATGCCGCAACGCATAGGAAAGTCAAGAGCAAAAATAACTTTTACGAATCTACGACCGCGCCACTCCCTGCGGCTCTTTGAGGCTACCGCCGGCCGTGGCGCGACGCGCCCGCGCTTGTCTGCCCGTGGGAGCCGTGCCGCCCTCTTTGGCCGACAGCGAGCGCGTTTTCGAAGCGTCAACGCGCTGCTGCCACCAGACCATAATCGGGCTGGCAATAGCAATGGTCGAATATGTGCCGACAACGATGCCAATCAGCAAGGCCAGCGAGAAGCCGCGCAAGACCTCGCCGCCAAAGAGCACCATCGCGAGAACGGAGAGAAAGACCAATCCGGCGGTGATGACGGTGCGCGAAAGCGTCTGGTTGATGGCTTCGTTCGTGATGTTGTAGAGCGTCTCGCGACGCCGCAGGCGCAGATTCTCGCGCACGCGGTCGAAGGTGACAATCGTATCGTTGACGGAGAAGCCGACGAGCGTTAGCAGCGCCGCGACCACCGTCAGGCTTATCTCCCATTGAAACAGCGAGAAGAAGCCGAGCGTCACCAGCACGTCATGGAAGACCGTCAGGACGGCTGCCGCGCCATACGTCCATTCGAAGCGGAAGGCGATGTAGAGCAACATGCCGACGAGTGCCAGCAAGGTGACGGCGATAGCCTGATTGCGCAACTGCCGGCCCGCAATCGGCCCGACCGCTTCCGTTTGCTCTATCGTGTAAGCGGTTTTTTCAGGCCCGAAACTGTTGAGCGCTTCACGGACTTTCGCGCCGCCCGGGTCAACTTCCGCTTGTTGGGCTGTCTCGCTGCCGGGA
>CAZEZJ010000069.1:4279-17042 GCA_964516695.1 uncultured Blastocatellaceae bacterium | reverse complement strand
CGCCGGTCACTTCCGGGCGTGAACACCACCCCCATATATCCCCCCCCCCACGCCCTTTTTCTTCTCGCCGCGCTCGCAGTTTCAGACGCGAACGCGATGCTCTTTAGCGTAAGAGTAAGCGCACCATGCCGCGATAATGTGAACAATCCAACCGAGCGTCCCAGCCGAGCCAATCCACGAGACACCCGTGATGAGCAGCCACAGAACGCCGATGATAATGCGCCCGTTATAAATCTGCCCCACCCCGGGGATGAGAAAACTCAGTAAGCCAGCGATAAATGGATCACGCATCTGCCTTCAATGCCTCCGTCGCTAATATACGCACAGCCGCCTCGCTTAGTTCACATAAAACAGCAGGCTCTGAGCCGCAGGCGGTAGGCAGAAGAAAAGCAGCTTCAGTCTTATTTACTTCCGACCGCCTGCCGCTTACTGCTTGTCCTCTATTCTTCTCACGTCCACGATTTCGCCGTGAAATTTGCTGAGCACTTGTTGCGTGAATGAATGCTGTTCGGCGTATTCGCGAAGGCGTTTTTTTTCGAGTCGTTCCTGTTCCTGCGCTGATGATTGGCCGTCCGTTTCAGCGCCCGATTCTTTAACCGTGATGTGCACGCCAAGCTCGCGCCCCGTGACGGCGTGGCAGACTTCGCGCAGCAGCTTGACGCTCTCCGGCTTTGCCAGATTATCGCGCAGGTGCTTCGTCTCGGGAGCATATTCGACATACAACTCATCGCCCTCGATTGCCGCCCTTCGCGCGCCTTCAAGCGCGACGACGAGAAACATCCGGCGTCTTTTTTCCAACTCGGCCTTGATAGCCTCGATACTATTGCTTTCAGGTGTTGACGCGCTTCCGACGGGAACGCGTGGGCCAACGCTGTCCGTACGCTCACGTGTAGTGTTGTCAGCAGAGCGCGCTGTGGCCGCGGCAGCAACGCTGCTCGACTGCGGCCCGGTCGGCGGCACTAAGGTCAGCACGGGCGGCGTTGATAGCGAATCAGGCGGAAGATTCATGGACGAAGCAGCGGGCGCGGATTCCGCAGCGGCAGCATAAGCGCTGACATCTGCGGCCTCGAATGCTCTCGTCGCTCCGCCGCCTCCGGCGCGTGTGCGCGGCGTGCTGCTTTTGCCGCCGCTGCTTTGCTCGCCGCCGCCTGTGGGCGCGGGCGGGGCGCTGCCGGAAGCCGCTGCTTTTCCGGTGCGCAGTGATTCTTCGAGCGCCGCGAGCCGCTCGGCCAGATGATGCAAAGAGACGACCCGCCGCATCTCCATCAACTTGACGAGGCCGACTTCGAGTTGATAACGCGGGTGTGCGGCGACGCGTAGATTGTTTTCGGTTTCCGTCAGCGAGTGAAAGAAACGAACGAGGTCGGATTCGGAAAAAGCGTTGGCCTGTTTGGCGAGTTCGACGCGGTCGGTGGCGGAAGAATCGAGCAGCGCCGTCGCCTCACCCGAAGCTTTCGCCACCAGCAGGTCGCGCAGGTGTGCGAGCAGGTCGCGGCAGAAGTTGCGCAGGTCGTGCCCGCGCATCACCAACTCATCGACGACCAGCAGAGCCTCAACGGGTTTCTGCTCATCAATGGCGCGCATCACACGCGCCAGCATCTCCGCGCCCGCCACCCCGAGCGCCGTCTCGACATCTTTCGGTGTAATCCTCTCGCCGGAAAAGCTGATGACCTGGTCGAAGGCGCTCTGCGCATCGCGCATAGAGCCTTCGCCCGCACGCGCTATCTCGCGCAGCGCTTCTTCCGCGATGGAGACATTTTCGGCGCCGGCAATCAAGCGCAAACGCTCCGCGATTTTGGCAGTCGCAATCGTGCGAAACTCAAACTGCTGGCAGCGCGAGAGAATCGTATCGGGCAGCTTGTGCAGTTCGGTCGTCGCCATAATGAACGCGACGCGCGGCGGCGGCTCTTCCAGCGTCTTCAAGAGCGCGTTGAAGGCCGCGCCCGAGAGCATGTGAACTTCGTCAATGATGAAAACTTTGTAGCGGTCGCGCGCCGGAGCGATGGCGACGTTGCCGATAATCGCATCGCGTACGTTATCAACGCCCGTATTCGAAGCGGCGTCAATCTCCAACACGTCAATCGAGCGGCCCTCACCGATTTCGCGACACGAAGCGCAAATCTTCGGATCGTCAGTCCGGCAAGGCAAGGGCGTCGGGCCTTCTGACTTGTGGCAGTTGAGAGCTTTGGCGAGCAGGCGGGCGGTTGTGGTCTTGCCGACGCCGCGTGCGCCGCTAAAGAGGTAGGCATGATGCAGCCGCTCATGCTCGATGGCGTTGCGGAGCGTGCGCGTAATCGGCTCTTGCCCCGTCACCTCATCGAAGGTTTGCGGGCGCCATTTGCGGGCGATGACTTGGTACGTCATAAAAAGTGATAGGTGATAAGTGATAGGTGATAAGAGAAAACAGGTTCTTTCTTATCACCTATCACCCATCACCTATCACTGTGCTTGATGTGGCCAGACTCCGGACTTACCCGCAACACACGTCGCCGTTGTTACCGTTGCTCCGTTCCCGGCCTGGCGGGGTTCACAAGGCAAGCGTTGTGCGGAGCCCGAAGTCTGATAAATTGTCAAAAACTACTGAACCGAGAATGAGCATCCGACGGCTCAAAATGGCTGCCGCTCCAAGCCTCGCCGCAGGCGCGAGGGCTGTTGCTCCTTAAATCTCCGTCTTGCGGTGCGCGATGAGCCTGAGCAGACCGTTGATGCCCAGGTGCAGCAGCGCGTAGACGATGAGCGCGAGCACAATGGGCAGCGCCAGCGTGTGTCCGCCTTCGGCTGTCGGGCTGGCGACAATCCCGCGAAACGGCGCATACAAGGGGTCCGTCACGCTGTAGATAAATTGTGCAAACCCTGCGCTACGGCGCGCCGCCAGGAGCGCCAGCAACAAACGTATCGCCAGCAATCCGTAGATGAGATAAAAGATGTAGTCAACCACCTGAGAGACTCTGGCGAGACCGCGTGCGCGTTGAACCTCTTGTTCGGTCTCGACTACTTCGTCAACGGCCTTCGCGCGAAAATCTCCGGCGATGGCATTCATTCGCTGCGCTTCGGTCCTAGTCGTCCGGTCAGCGCGTGCGGCTATCTCGGCGTCAACGTCAGACTCTATCTCTGCCTTGACTACTTCATGCTGGGCCGCTCGTCGGGCTTCGTCAGCAGCCAGCTTATCATCTTTCATCCAAAACCTTCCTGCGCCTCAAAGCTCTCAAACCGTCAGCGCACCTTGCTTTAAGCATTCCCTACTCTAACGCTTTCGCGCTCGGAAGACAACAAGCCCTCAAGCAAGGGGCGCAAACCGCCGTAATGACGCGCTTTCTCAGCATCCGTCATCCACTTGTGCGACGGAAACGGGGCGACGTAGAGCACAGAGCGCTGAAACCGCCCGACCTCGCCATACTCGACCGCGCAGCTTCTTTTCAATCCGGCAAAATGGCGATACACGTCCTTGCCCGTAAAGCAGACCACGCGCGGCGCGAGGTGCGTCAATTGCCGTCTGAGCCTCTGAGCGGCGCGAGCATAGTCTTCATCCGCAATCTCTTTAGCCTCGCGCGTCGGGCGATTATGCACCAAATCCGTGATGCCGAAGTTGTAATCAAAGAGCTTGGAATCGTCTTGAATCTCCGGCGCGAGGCCGGATTTCCGCAGGATGCGCCAGAGACTACCGTGCGCGTAATAACGGCCTCGCTCCCAACTGTAAGGGTGCGGATTAAACCCGACGAACAAAACACTCAGGCCGGGCCGCACGATTGGCTTTAACATCAATCAAACTGGCGGAGAGGGTGGGATTCGAACCCACGGTACGGTTCCCCGCACACAGCATTTCCAGTGCTGCCAATTCAACCACTCTTGCACCTCTCCCGAAGTCGCCGATAAACGATAAACACTCGAACGATGAGCAGCTTTTACTTCATCGTACTACTAAAATTTCAAACCAGCACCAGCCCTCAAAGCATAGCCTATCTCACTAATTTCTGTCACGTCCGGCACGCCGACCATTCACCTTACTATGAGATAAACTCAATTGAAGGGCCGCCGTTTGCCTCTGGCCCTGATTTGCCTGCATTGGCGGGGCGGAAATTATTCCTTGAGTTTAAACCTGTTTACTGCTATATTTTGCATAGCTACAGCGCCATGTCTTGGCGCTACAGGTTATCAGGTTTTGTTTGTAAGTTACAGACATTAATACTGATAACTCTTGCTCGGAGGCTCAACTGGTCAGCCGCCTGTCGCATCTCTCACCTCAGAGGACAATTAAGCCTTACAAGATTTAAGTAACATTTTCATAGATTTTCGTCTTCGCCGCCCGTCAAATCTGAGCGTTATGAACTACTTTCAACTCAAAGCTGCATTCTCGCTGCGTGTCTCTCGTTGCGCCGACCCTAGTAGCAGCAACAGGGTTTATTAATGAAAGCCTGATGAGTCCTCGCTATGAGGACGGTTGTTAGCGTCGCACCCATGCCAAACCCCATTGCTAAAATCAACAAACTGGTTCGTCTTTCGTTTGTGGTTTTGCTGTTTGCAGCGACAAGCTCAAGCCCATCAACTGCTTTACGTGCACAGCGAGCGAGGGAGAGTTCCGTTCGGGCCATCAGCATCGCGACGCGTACCGTTAAGCATGGCACAGCCGTCACCATCTACGCCGACACTCCTTTAACCCGCACACAAACATGGAAGGATGACGAAGGCTTTCATATTGTGCTGCCGGACGCAGGGCAAAGCTTGGTTAAAAAGAGTCCGCGCGGCGTGAAGGTCAGACGTGTAGGCAGGTCGCTCGAAATTCTCATCCAGACTGAGCCTCAAGCGGATGTCAGAGTGCAACCGCTCTTTAACCGTCTCACCCTCTTTGTCAGCGGCGAGTTGGACGTATCCCGAAAAGAGAATTTCGAGTTATCCACGGTTCAAGAGCCTTGCCCGCCGGAGATTGGCGGTTCAGGATTCAATCAACCTTTCCCCTGCGACCGGCGCGAGCCTCGCAGCGCGCCATCTAAGACGACTACAGCGCAGGTTAATTCGCCGCCTGTATCTCAGCCGGAGCAGTTGGCGGCGGTTGCTCCTTCAACGACAGTCCCGCTTGTCGCCTCGTCGCCTGCATCAGTCAGCACAACAAGACAAACCTATGCTCCGTCAATCAACTCATGGACCAGTAGTTGGAACGCGGTGCAACAGGAGACAGCGCAGAGCAACGGAAAGGCGCTGACACCTGCACAGCAAAGTATCCCCCAAACCAATTCCGCGAATGTGCCCACCATTGCTTATGATGACGAGTCTGACTTACCTCAATCCAAGGTTGAGGTAAAAACAGACCCGCAAGGCGGATTTCTCTCGACTATCTTTTCGCCGGTGGGAGCATTGGTCTTTCTTGGGCCGGGGGTGCTCCTGTTCCTCTTCTTCCGCCAACGTCGCTCGGCGCATCCCGGAAGCCTTGAAGCTAATGAACCGGAAATGGCATCTGCGGCTACACTCGATGAGGAAGACGATATAATTACCGTCAGCCCGGAGGAGTTGAGCCAGTATAGCGGCTATCAAACGGCGAAATCGGGGAACAAAAAAACGGCTCGAACGACGGCGGCGGCGAAGCCTCTGGAACTGACACTGGAAGGGCCTGAACCGGCGCAGAGTGTGGCGTCTACAAACGTTCTCGCAGCCGCCTACGGAACAGAGCGAATCAAGGAAACGGTTAGCAAGTTGGTCAAGGGTCTGCCGTATTCCTCAGACATACTTTCTTCTCGGGCTGCGGATGACCGCCGCGCTGCCGAATCCTTCCTGATGAAAGCGCTCAGTTCACCTGAACTGAAAGAGAATGAACGCACGCGCGTGCGTCGGGCGCTCGAAGAGCACGGTTTTGTCTTACGCCGTGGCGCTGTGTTGCTGTCAGCCGCAGATGTTGCAGAACGCGCATCGGCGGCGCGCACGCTCGCTGAAATGCGCACGCCAACATCAATGCCGTTTCTGCTCGAAGCTTTGTACGATGCTGAAGCAAATGTCAGAGCAGAAGCCATCAGCGGCATCGGAGCGCTGAAGAACCCTTCAGCCATCAGCGCCTTGCTGGGCGTGGCACTACGCCATCCAGAAACACCCGCTTCGCTTTTGGGCAGCGTGCTCAGCGCATGTTCCGTCGAACCCTTCAACGATTTCCCGACTTGGGACGAAGCCTCCTCAACTCCAAAAACTGATGACCTCGGCGTGGCTGAACAAACAAAGGAGTTGGCCCTTCTGTCAAATGTTGAATATTTACCCGAGTCGCTTGACGACGAAAATCTTGTTAACGCCCTGACTCAGTTGGAAGACGCGGACGAGAATGTTCGTGTTGTCTCAGCGCGTTCGCTCGGCCAGTTCCGTGTCAGGCGTGCTGTTCGTGCGTTGACTTCAATCGCCTTACACGACGCATCGGCCGGTGTGCGCGCGGCGGCCGTTGCCAGCCTAGGCAGTATTAATCACGAGTCTGTCTTCGGGCATTTGTTGATAGCCTTTTCTGATGAGGCGCGCGAGGTGCAGGCGGCAGCCGCACGCGCGCTTTCGCGTTTGAACATTGACCGAACGGAAGCCTATGCGCGACTACTCGAAACGGCCGATGAGACGACGCTGCGCGATGTCGCACAATCCTGTATTAAGAAAGGACTGGTTTCGCAGGCTGTGGATAAATTGACAAGCCCTGATCGCCGCTTGGCCCACGAGTCATACCTGCTGCTCTCGCTGCTCTCGCAGTTGAAAGACACGGAAGCTCTCTCGGATGCTATCGAGCGTTGTCCAGATAGCAACGCACGTTTGGCCGCCGCCGGACTGTTCGGCCTGACGCATCTGCTGAAAGCAGACTCCCCGGCCCTCTGACCTGCTGCACCTACGCCTCATCCAGTTAACTCTTTCGGGGAATCTGATTAATGACACACGTGCCGATTATTAAGTTCTTCAAGATGACCAAGCAGGAGTCAAACTGGCAGACCGCTTTCCGTCATAATGAGCGGCCAATTCATCGTTCATCTCCCCTTGCCATTGCTAAACGCTTCTCGCGTCTGGTCTTAACTCGCACCAACGCAAGCGGTATGCGATTAGCGTAATGAAAGTTGGGCGTCCCCTCGAACGCGCTCTTTGATGTCACAGCCACCGTCACCGATAAAGGCTCACTCCGCGCGAAAGCCGGAGGCGGCAAGTGCTCACCAGCCTACAGCCCCTGACAGAGAGGGTAAGGCAGTGGGAGTTCCCGAAGAGATGTTGCGCTCGAAACAGGCAGATAACAGGTTAATCCACTCATGCTTCGGAGACCAACGGATGAGAAACAGCAGCTTAACAGTCGTCAGTGACAGCGCGCCCAAGCGGCAGCGTTGCGGTGGTGTGAGCCTGCTCGAACTCTTGATTGTCTTCGCCATGCTTGCGGTGATTACGGTCGCCGCGCTGCCTCAAATAATCACCTCACGACGCATCGTCAGGTCATCAGCCATCCCGCGTCAAATTTTGACGGAGATGCGGCTTGCCAGACAGCAAGCCATGACTGAGCGACAGGCGTTTACAGTCCAATACGATGATGTCAACAAACAACTCATCGTCTTTAATCATCGAGCGGCGGGCGCTGCCCTGCTTGATGACCCTGACTATCCACGGACAGCCGGAAGCGTTCAGGAGCGAGTTATCGCTCTTTCCGGTTCGGGAGTGAATGCGCCGGAAATCTCCTATGGCGCTCCGCCCCTTCTCCCAATCGCCGCACGTACTCTGGACGACGGCATAACCATGACCGGCTTAACCAACAATCAATTAAACGTGACCTTTCAGCCGAATGGTTCCGTCATTGACCGAGCCGGAAATCCTACTAATACAGCGCTCTTCCTTTACAACAATCTGGCCCCGGACAGCGCGGCCTACGCCGTCTCCATTCTAGGGGCCGCCGGGAGAGTGAAGATTTGGAGCTATAGCAGCAGTGCGAACAAATACGCCGAATAAGCGCTCACCGTCAGGCGCAACCCGTCGCTCACGCCGCTCCGAATCTGGTGCTTCGATTTTGGAGATGATGGTGGCGATGATGGTGCTGCTCATTGGTCTACTGGGAGCGGAGGCAGCCATCGGCTACGCCCTGATGGCGACCAACTCCGGTCGCACCGTGACCAACACCAAGCTCTTGATAGTCTCCATTCTCGAACAGATGGAAACCTTAAGGAACACGCGCCAGTTAACCTATGGACAACTCGCCAATCAAGGTCAGGTGGACAATGCCGGCGCAAGACAACCTTTCAACGGTTTTCCGGTTGAGTTTCAGCCCGTCTCGACCATGCCCGGCCCCGACGGCATCCACGGCACAACTGATGATTTGGTGGCCGCAGGGCCTGATGGCAACTACGGGACGACGGATGATGTCACCGACCCGACTCTCGCCCGGCCGGGCTTTGAAAGACAGATTCTCATCACCTTTTTAAGCGCGAATTTGAAGCAAATCACAGTGACGCTTCGCTACCCAGCCCGTAACGGGCGCATTCGCACGCAGGTCGGAATCAGCTACCTGAACAACGACGCGCGCAGTAATTTTCTACGTTGAAGCAAATCGCACCAGCCGAGAAAGGGTCTTTGCGTGGTTGAAAGATTAGACATTCGCTCCACAGGCGAGAGGCATCGTCAGGATGGATTCTCGGTCATCGAAATGTTGATTGTCCTAACGCTGATGACCATCATTTTAGCGGGGGTCTTGGTTTGTGTGAAAGGCTCTTTTAAGGTCAGCGCGACGAGCTACGAATTGAGCGACGCGCAGCAAAGCCTGCGCTCCGCACACGAATACATCAACCGTGATTTGGTCGTTGCCGGAGACGGCCTCAACGGAATTAACAACATCCGTCTGCCCGAAGCATTTGTTCAAACCTACCTCACGCAGAGTCCGGTCTTGAATCCAAACGACCCGGGCTACGTCACTCTTTCCATCATCACCTCGGACGACAATGTGCCGGGGACGACCGTAGTACCTGGCAGCGCGCCGCCGATGAACGTTCTAGGCGGCACAGACCGCATCACGATTCTTGAAATGGACCGGAGTTTCACGCCTCTCTCTCTTCCGATGGAAGCCATTGATGCCTCCGGCTCTATCGTGAACATCAGCCCGGCAGACATCAACCGCTTCCAAGTCGGTGAGATTTATTTCATCACTTCGTCGGCGCGTGCCACCTTCGGCGTCATCACGGACATCACTGGGCCTGAGAATTCGAGCTTAATCTTCGCCGAGGGAGATGCCTACGGGCTGAATCAAACGGACGCGGGCGGCCTCATCAATTTTGTCTCCGACAAAAGCCAACTCGCCACGACGCTCATGCGGATGAATATCGCCCACTACTTTGTTAATTCAAACAATCTCTTTATGAAGAGGCTCTTCGGCGTCGCCGGAGCGGGATTCGTAGATATTGTGATTGCCGAACACGTTGCCAACGTTCAATTCAACTATGCTCTGGATATGCGCGACGCAAACGGTAATTTGCAGCAGCCGGTCAATCAACTCGCGACCGCTGTGCAGCAATCTGCGGCTCGTCAGGTACAGGTCACAATCACAACGCAAACGGTGCGCCCCATCAATAACGGCGCGCCGCAGCAAGTGACGATGGCGACGACCACCAGCATTCGGAATCTGCAATTCAGGCTGGCGCAGCAGTAGCAGTAGTAGTCATAGCAATCTGAGGTTTTAATCTCAGCCTATTGGTGAGTTATGAATAAGGTTAGCGGTAAAGTAAAAGCGATGAAAGCTATCGCCCCGCTTCAAGCGCGACGAGGCGAACGCGGCGCTGCGCTCGTCACAGCCATCTTTATTTTGGCGATGTTGGCCGTGCTCGTTATGTCCGTGCTGGCGGTTACGACCACGGAAATACGAATCGCCGGAAGCGACTTGCAGCGCACGCAGGCATTCTATGCCTCCGCCGCCTCGATGGAGAAGATGACGAGCGACCTCAGCGATCTGTTTTCGCGGACTTCGCACCCGACTCCGGCGCAACTCATCAGAATTCAAAACTCGCCGCCGCCCGAACTCGTCCAAATCGGCTTTGCCTTCAATCAACAACTGTCGCTGGACCAAACGACGCTCGACGCTTTGCGCAGCAGCCAGGGAATCACGGACGGTTCTTTTCCGACCGTCAATATTCCGAACGGCCCGTATTCGGGTCTGTTCGCCTCCATCTCTCCGTATCGCATGTCCTCGACCGCCACACAAACACTGACCAGAGCGCAGGTCACTTTAGAACGTCAGGTCAACAGCTATCTCATCCCGCTCTTTCAGTTTGGGATGTTCAGCGATGAAGACATCGAACTGCACCCCGGCCCGGCATTTACTTTCAACGGGCGCGTTCACGCCAACGGCAACATCTACGTCAACGGCAATGTCAAATTTCTCAGCAAAGTCACGACCGCCAACGAGTTTGTGACCGACGTGTTGCGCAACGGGAGCGTCAAAGCCGGCAGCACAGTCTCAATGCAGGTCAGTTCGATTAACAGCACCATCACGATGGGCAGCGTCACCGGCGGGCCTAATTTCGCGGGGGCGACGAGCGGCCAGCAAGGTTTTTTCCCCGGCTCGCCACTCGGCACTCGTAACGGAATCTGGGACAGCATCTCCGTCGCGGCTGCTCAAATCGGTGTGCCCAACCAATTCGGCGGCCAACTCCTCACACGCACGACCGGCGCTGTGCCATTGCTGCTGCCTCTTCAACTCGGCGGCAGTCCGACGCGAGAGATTATCAAGCGCCGGATGCCCAATGATGCGCTCATCGTCAGCCAGTCTCGTTATCACAACAAGGCGCAAATTCGTATTCTGATTGATGACGAAGGGGCGCCCGTTGGGGACGCGTCGGGCATTCCCCTCGGTGAAGGATTATTGCTATCCGGTTTCGTGCCCGCGTCGCTGCCCGAAGGCGTCGCGACGAACGCGGGCGGAGGCCGCGCCCTCTGGCGCATCAACGATGATGGCTCATACATTGATACGCCAGCGACAGCCATCAAACAGGGCGACTCGGCTGGTCCACAGGCCGACACAGTTCGCGGCATCAAAGCGCCGCCCCCCGCCGCTCCCGCACCCGATACATCGAGCGAAGGCGCGGTGATTCCTTACGGCGCTGGAATACCAGGGAGGATTCTGATTCAGGTCGTCTCGCCCGACGGTATTATCTACGATGTTACGAGACAGATTTTGAGCATGGGGATGACCGAAGGCGAGCCGAACGGCATCGTCTATTTACAGCGTCCGCTGTGGGCGGCATTTACACAGGGCAGCCGTGATGCCAGCGGTGGCAACAATTCTTTGACCTTCTTTGTCAGCGGCGACGGCACAGGCTCGAATATCAACGGCACGAACATCGGCATCAGCGGCAGCATAGACACGGCTGCGCTCGCGCAGGACGGCACTTACGGCTATCTGACAAATCTGCTGGAAAACACTTCACAGGGAGCAGGCGTGCGCCTAAACGGCCCGGCGCCCGCCGGCGATTGGAACAGCATCGTTCCCATCAATGTTTACAACGTGCGCGAGGGCCGGATTAATATTCCTCTGGCGAGCAACGTCCTCTACGAGCGCGGCATGACCAGCGTGGTCGAGATTAACATGCGGAATTTCGCCCGCTGGGTGGACGGAGTCTTCGACACTAACCTGCTGGCCGGAACAAACGCCGTCAGTTCCAATATAGACGGCTCCAGTGGTTATATCGTCTACGTCTCAGACCGCCGTGGAGACAACGTGAGCGCCGAGATTGACTCAAGTGGGATACCTCTGAACACGACTAACGGCATAGTGGATAACGAAGACGTCTATGGGCCAAACGGAATCTTAGACCCCGGCGAGGATGTGATAGATGCCGGAACTGATGTCAGCATCAACCAGCCTAAGAACGGAACATTGCAGAAGGATACCGGCGAATTGCCCGACCCGGCTCAGGGAAGCGCAGGGTTTCCGATGGGGTCAGGCAACGGACACCCGGCCAGAGTGGCGCGCGCACAAGTCGCTGCCGCATGGGCCAATCCTAACAATTATTTTCGTCGCGCCGTTCGCCTGTTCAATGCCGAGAATCTACAGATAAGCGGCGACGACGGCAAACTCTCAACGACCAAAGGCATTACGGTTGCGACCGAAAACATGGTCTACGTGTGGGGAAGCTATAACACCACCGGCATCAACGGCCAGCCTCCGGGCGCGTCCACGCTCAACGACCCGACGCAAAACTTCTTTTACCTTGGCAATCAAATCCCCGCCTCGATTGTCGCGGATGCCTGCTTCCCTCTTTCCAAGACGTGGTCTGATAGCTTGAGCATGATTTACCCGGATAACTTGAACCGCAGGCTGGCCGACGCGAATCTGCCCTCAATCGGTAGCGAGACATCTGTTCGCGCGGGTATCATCTCCGGCAATAATTTGTCAGCGCTCTCCGGCGACCCGGACGCCGGCAACAGTGCCACGGGTGAATCGCGGCTCAACGGAGGTATGCATAACTTCCCGCGCTTTCTGGAGAATTGGGGCAATCGCAGGTGGAACTTCGTCGGTGCGCTCATCCCGCTCTATCACTCGACGCAGGCCCTCGGCCCCTATAACGCAGACAGTTCGATTTACAGTCCGCCGATTCGCAATTGGGCGTTTGATATTTCCTTCACCACGCCGAGTCGTTTGCCGCCCGGCACGCCCTCTTTCGAGTACATCATGCCGACCGGCTTCAGACAGATATTTTAATTTTCTACGGGACATGCCCTCAGACCAGCGGAGCTTGCGTGTGTGCCAGCTTAGAGAACGGTTCGCCAGAGGCCGCTGGCGATGCCCGTCTCATAG
>CAZEZJ010000069.1:0-4269 GCA_964516695.1 uncultured Blastocatellaceae bacterium | reverse complement strand
GCGTACCACAGCCCGAAAACGATGCTCAGCGCTCCGGCGACGGTTTGCAGGCCATAATGCAGGCCGTTGAACCTTCGCGTGCTGAGCAGGAAAGGCAGCCCGATGAGGCCCGACATCAAAAGCATTCCGAAGATGGAGCCGAGGCCGAAGACGGCAAGATAGAGCAGACCGAGGGCGGTTGACTTAACCTGCGTGAGCACCAGCAGCGTGAGCGCCGCCGAACCCGCGAGGCCATGCATCGCACAGACGAAGGTTTGAGGCCGATGCGCGAGACGGCGTGCGAGTGAGCGGCGACCGCGCCTGTGTGCTCGGTTCCGTGTTCGTGAAAATGTATGTGGACGTGTGAGACGCCGTCGTGTTTGTGTTGATGCAGGTGAACGTCGCGGCGGCGGCTGAGCGCACGCAGGAGCGCGCTCACGCCAAGCACGATAATCATCAACGCGACGCCAAACTCCAGCCAGTTTGCCACCCTTTCAGGAACGGCGACGCGCAGCGCGAGCACGATAATGCCGACCGCGATGAGCGAGATTGTGTGCCCGACTCCCCAGAGAGCGCCGACCGTGGCCGAGCGCAGGAGGCTGCGCTGCTCGCTGACGATGGTTGAGACGGCAACGATGTGGTCAGCTTCGGTCGCGTGCTTGAGACCGAACACGAGGCCGAGGCCCAACAAGGCAAACGCGCTGAGCGACGTTAAAGCAGTTTCTTCTAGCATATTCTTGGCAATTGTCCGCCGACGAGCATATCAACGATGCGCGTGCCGCCGAAACCCGTCCGCATGACGACAATGCCCTGTGGTTCTCGTTTCACTTCACCGATGATGCAGGCATCGCGCCCGTAGACATTATTTCTCATGCGCTTGAGGAGCTTAATCCAAAGAATCTCAATCATCTCAGGCGGTTGAGAGCCTCGACGATTATTCTCCCCGAGCAGGTCTGCGTTTATCACACTGTTTTCCTCAAGATAATTCAGGCGGTCTGCCTCATTATACGCTAAATCGAAGCGGATAAGCTCGGCAGCGCCGCCATTGCAGGCTCTTTCATCTGACGCCTACATGTTTGGGCCGCGTTCTGTAGAGTTTACTCTTGGCGGGTTGTTTCGGTGAGGCGCGTCAGGGCGGGATGAGTTTCGCTGAAGCAGCGCCGTGTTCGTGTAGTGATTAAAACCTTAAGCTACTTGACAGCCTCTAAGCTGTCTACTCCGTCCACTCTGATTGTAGCCCCAACTGAACGCTCACGAATCCGTAGTCATATCTTTCTCTCACTTATTGCCGCCTCTGGCTTTAGCAGAACTGCGGTCTGCTATTATTATCAAAGCAACCAATCCAATCACGCCGAAGACAAAACCAATACTGACGCCAACACCCCACGCGGCGTAAGCTGTCTGGCGTCCAAACATGACCGTGCCAAGCCATGCCGCTATCCCAAGCATCACGCTGCCTATCATCCCTGAGAGGTAGACGATAAGGAGGAGTTGAAGGTGGTTGAATAGAAGCCTAATGGGGTTATGTTTCTCGTCATTAAGGGCCACCCCCAGCATGAAGAACGTCCCGGACCAGGCCAGAAAATTGGCTGGGTAGATAGTTTTGCTGAACAAACCACCGAAGGCATTGGGTAATAAGTAGCCCAGACTGAAGACAAGATAGGTCAACTGGTGCCACAGCACCAAACATAAGATTAAGGCAATCGCGACTTGGGAAACTTTAAAAACTCTTGCCGCCTGACCGCTCAGCTTTACCTGGCTGAGAACTCCGAAGACCGCTCCGCCTAGGCACCACCAGCCAAGATGTAAACCACCGAGCCAACCTCCCAACCGTAGGGCGATAGCGGAATTTACCACTTCGACTCCGATTAGTTTTCTCAACATCATATCCACAATATAAAACAGGAGACCGATACCTAATGCGGTTGCTGTCGAGCTAAGCACAGACTTGGTAAGCGGGCGCTCAACCTGCCTGCGGATGAAGGCTCCTGTTCCACGCCCCAACAATCGGAGTTGATATGAGATAGGGTAAGAGCGAACCGAGAAGGCGACGCGGTATGGCTGTGCATCTTTCATTAACACGCTGGCGCTATATTTTCCTGTCGGCCAACCGGCCTCCGGCCTGCGGAATGTAAAAGTGGCGGCCTGTTCACCAGACTGCCGCGTGACGCCGACGCTTGGCCCGTCGCCAATGCGCTGTTGGTCATAAAACCATTCGGCTGAGACTCTATAATCGGTCGGCGCTTCGGTGAGTTCAGCAGTCAGAACAAAATCTTCGTGCGCTAGGTAGCTAGAGACGCTCTCGGTTGTCTGGCCGGATTCACCGACAACCCCGAGCATTTTCGCGCTTCTGACTCGCACACTATCAACCAAGGTGATTTCATGCACCACCTGGGAACGAGTCTCTGTTGCTATAATCGCGAGGTACTTCCCCGGTCTCCAAGCATCATTGGTCCAATACAACTGAACTTGCTGGCGACCCTCAGCAATAGTCTTCACTCTGTCGGCTGCGATTAATTCCCTCTGGCTATTATAAAGTAAGCCGCTCACCTCAACGCCCATCGGGGCCTTATCCAAAGTGACCGAGCAGAATATGGTCTCGGTCGTTGTTAAAAAGGTTGTGGCGGGATATAAGTTCGTATTTGTTGTGCCCGGGCTTGAAGATATCAGGCAATCTTCGATATTGAAAGTTTTGACTATCTCAAAGACTTCATCGGCCACAAACTCATCATCTAAATATAAATTAAGCGAGTATTCCCCCGGCTCCCAGCCACCGGATGGGCGCTCCAGGGAAAAGGAGAGATTTCCCCACTCACCTTCCTCGTCAATCTCGGGAAGCAGTTCTACCAACGGATTGTTTTCTTCAACAGAGATGCTTTCACTATTGTGGCCGGGAAGGAACTCGGAGCCACGTGAATCCGCGCCGGTTGCAATCGCAGTCTGCACGTCCAGCATGAATAGGCTCTTGTCGAAAGCATTCTGGCTAACGACAGTACGAACCGGGCCATCGAGGTTGCTTAAACGGGCCGTGCCCTTGATAACAGCCACGCTCGCCGGGAATAGATGCTGCGAGTTGGAATCACTATTTCCCGGCACAGATGGATTCCTGAGAATGATTGTCCCGACGAGAGGAGCCGGATGCCTGGCCGTAATTTCATCAATCGCAGCCGAAGCCGCTGTGATAACACTTTCATCGGATGTGGTGTATCCATCCTCTATCCTTCTCAATCGTGAAAGCGCGCGACGGTCGCCGATGGCTTTTAAAGTATTACAAACTGCGAACCTCACATCAGCATCCGCATCGGTGAGAAGCAGCGAGAGAGCGGAAGTCAGCGCTTTACCCTCGCATTTCTCTACTAGCTCAATTAGTTCGAGCAAGACCAGTGGGTCTTTTTCCGACGCGAGTATGGGTGCGATAGTTTCTAGGGACTCGGGCGGCAATGGCTCCAAGGCGCTTAAGCGGTTCAGAAGCTCAGCGACGCGCCAACGGACGAACCAATTTGGATGAGCCAGAATCGTTAACAAGGTCTGGACATCGGCTCCAGGAGAAAGATATAGCAGGGCGGCGGCGGCCGTCGCTGCGACTATCTCTGGAATTTCATTGGTGCCGCCGAGAGCGGTGAGCAGAGGCTCCAAGTAGCCGCGCTCTTTTGCGGCATGGATGACCTGTAGACCTTCTGCCAAGGAAGCGGTTTTCAACCTGCTGGTCAATAGCGCCTCACCGCTGCCTAAAACGCTAATCTGTATCCTTTCCAAGAAAGCGGCTATTTCGTCATGCCCCCCTGCGTCCTGCTCTAACATTCTTAAGAGGGCGCGAGCCTGTCCTTCACCTTCAACATTCCTGGCTAACCTGTGTTCTTCAATGGCCTGCTTAAAGGAGCTAGCAGCCTCCTGAATCTCATTTCTTCTATAATGTGAGACACCGCGCTTGAGCGAGAGCGCTCCTCGCCTGCTATTAACGTATTCACGCTCGGCAGCTTTCAGAACATACCCGCCGCTGTCTATCTCTTCGAGCAGCGCCGCACACAGGTTGAATCTTTCGGCGCGCAGAGCGCTATCGAATTCGTCAAACCAGCGACACAGACCTTCAGGAGGACAATCAAGATAGTCATGCCGTATCTGAAAGATTATCTGCGAGGCAGCCATCTGGTCTGCAATCGAACTCAAGGAGGGCAGGTTGCTTTTTAGATACTGAATGCCGGCTGAGCTACCGATAACTATGGCCGAAGCGTCAGCACTGAGGGCGATGGAGTAAAGCGTTTTGGTCGCGGACTGATACAACAATTCCCG
>CAZEZJ010000068.1:7924-17178 GCA_964516695.1 uncultured Blastocatellaceae bacterium | reverse complement strand
GGACGCCGCCAGCCCGTGCACACCGTCTACGGCGGCGCGCATCTCTTTAAGTCCGACTCGGCGCGCAGGCTCGGCGCGCTCGCCCTTCGTTCGCTCGAAGCCTACGCGCCCGATGCCTTCATCTTCGCACGGGCCATTGGTCTTCCCGGCGCGGAAGAGTTGCCGCTCTCGCTGGCTGGCGAGTCGGAGTTGCAGGCGCGGCTGAGAGAAGCGCCCGACGACGTGCGCGCCGAGAACAAGCCGGCATGGATGGCCCACGCCATCTATTCGCGCGTGATGGAAAAGCTGCGCCGCGAGCCGGTCGAGGATTTTCGGATTGACTTTGAGGACGGCTATGGCAATCGTCCAGACGCCGAAGAAGACGACCACGCCGCCGCCGCCGCAACCGAGGTCGCAAACGGCATTGCGTCCGACACGCTCTCGCCCTTCATCGGCATCCGCATCAAGCCGCTCACGGAAGAGTTGCGCGAGAGGAGCCTCCGCACACTAGACGTTTTCCTCTCCACGCTTGCCGAACAAACCAGCGGCAAGCTTCCCAACAACTTCGTCGTCACGCTGCCCAAAGTCACAATCCCCGAGCAGGTCGCCGCGCTCGTTGAAATCTTCGAGCTACTGGAAGAAGAGATTGGTCTCGCCAGAGGCTCGCTCAAGATGGAACTGATGATTGAGACGACGCAGGCGATTCTTAATGACCGTGGTGAATCGAGCTTGCCGCTCTTGCTCGACGCCGGACGCGAACGCATCGTGGCCGCGCATTTCGGCACTTACGATTACACAGCCAGTTGTCAGATTACCGCCGCACACCAACACATGACGCATCCGGCCTGCGACTTCGCGCGCCACATGATGCAGGTTGCCTTCGGCGGCACAGGCGTTTGGCTCTCCGACGGCGCGACCAACATTATGCCCGTCGCCCCACACCGCGCCGCAGATGGCGCTCCGGCGCTCACTCAACAACAGATAGAAGAGAACACCACGACCGTCCACCGCGCTTGGAAGCTACACTACGACCACATCCAGCATTCGCTGACCAATGCCTACTATCAGGGCTGGGATTTACATCCGGCCCAATTGCCGACGCGCTATGCAGCCGTCTACAGCTTCTTTCTCGACAGCCTCGAAGCGGCTTCCGAGCGCCTCAGTAACTTCGTCGAGAAGGCCGCCAAAGCCACGCTCGTCGGTGATGTCTTCGACGACGCCGCGACCGGACAGGGCTTGCTCAACTATTTCTTGCGCGCCATCAACTGCGGAGCGATAACCGAAAGCGAAGCGCTCAGTTTGTCGAGCCTGACGATTGAAGAATTGCGCTCCGGCTCGTTCGTCAAGATTCTGAAGAACAGGCAGAATCTATAACGCGCGGTTGAAGCGGCACGAAGCTCTGTGGTTTTGACATGTCAGCTCGATTGTCTTTTGCTAACGGTTAACCCGCTGATGTTTGAGCGAGGGCGATGGAAGTAGAAATAGTTGAACTCGCGGCAGACCGCCAATTCGTTTTAGCCAATCTGCTTGAATTGTACACGCATGACTTCAGCGAGATTTTAGACACGCAACTCGGCGCGGACGGGCGCTTCGGCTACGCAGAGCTTCCGCTCTACTGGCAGGAGAGCAACCGCTATCCTTTTCTCGTTAAGACAGACGGCAACCTGGCGGGTTTTGTGCTGGTGCGGCAAGGCTCTCTCGTTTCCGGCGACGCTAGCGTGTGGGATGTCGCGGAATTTTTTATCGTTCGCGGATACCGCAGGCACGGCGTCGGGATGAAAGCCGCGCATCAAGTGTGGCGCAAGTTTCCCGGCCCTTGGGAAGTTCGCGTGATGGAGAAGAATCCGGCGGCGCGCGAGTTTTGGAATCGAGCCATCGCTCATTTTATGGGCGCGACGATTGAACCTATTTTCAACGAAGCTCACCGCTGGCACGTCTTCTCTTTTAATACCGGATGAAAGGAAAGCGCGGCGAGTTGAGCGCCGCCAGCCGAACATGCTCAGTGGAAGCGTGTGCCGTGCAAAGTCAGAGCGTCCACAAACTTTATGATTGAGACCGCAAACTTGAAACTCATCCCCTGCGAGTTATCACACTTTGAAGCCGTCTTGGACGACCCCGAGCGGCTCGCACAAATGCTCGGCGTCTCTCTCGTTGAAGGTTGGGTGGCGTTTCCCGATGCGATACCGCGCGGCCATGAGTATCTCAAGGCCCATCCTGATGCGCTCGGCTGGTGGATGTATCTGTTTACACACGCCGCTGACCAAGCGTTGATTGGATTTGGCGGCTTCAAGGGCCAAGCGAGCGAATCCGGCGTGGTGGAAATAGGCTACAGCATCGCGCCCGCCTATCAGAATCGCGGGCTAGCGACCGAAGCCTCCCAAGGATTAATTGACTACGCTTTCGCGCATCCAGAGGTTAAGAGCGTAGACGCGCATACGCTGGCCGTCACCAACCCCTCAACGAAAGTGCTGGAAAAACTCGGCATGAAGAAGAAGGGAGTGCTCAACGACCCAGACCACGGCGAAGTTTGGCATTGGAGTTTGAGCAGAGAGGATTATCAAGAGCCGGAGCGATGAATGCAGCGAGAAGGACAAGCCCTGCTCTTATATTCATCATCGCGGCACTACAGCATCACCAACCGCTCTCTATCCTTATGCCCGCCTGATAATCTTCGCCGCGCCCCAACCTAAGAGCACCACGATTGAGAGGACAACCCAGTTATAGTCGTGCCCGTAGGTCGTGACAGGGTAGTGGTTGCTAATCATCAGGAAGACGACGGGGACGGCCATAAACGTGTTATGCTTGGAGCGCAGCTTGGCGCGGGCGGCGAGCGATTGGTCCGGTTCTTTTCCCTCTGAGACGGCGGCAATCATCCGGCGCTGCGCGGGCAGAATGCGCTGCCAAACATTGGCGACCATAATCGTGCCAAACATCGCGCCAACGTGAATGTAGGCGGCGCGACCGCTCAGCATGTGTGTGAGAACATAAGCCGCGACGATGATAAGCACATATGAGATGGCGGCAAACAGTAGTTCATTTCTGCCGAGCGGCGAGAGCACCAGCAGGTCGTAGACAATCCAGGCGACAATGATGAGGCCGACGCCAATGGCGATGCCCATCCCTTGGCTGATGTCGCGCACATCCGTGTCTATCAGGTAGCTGCCCATGTAGTAGCCATGGATGAGCAAGACCATGCCGCTCAGCCACGTCAAAGCGGCTTCCCAGCGAAACCAGTGAAGCTCGCGCGGACCCGGCTTTTTTTGTTTCTCGACAACGTAGAAGCCGCCGCTGTGGACCATCCAGACCTGCGCCTGCTCTCCCGTGGCGAGGCCAGCCTTCTCTTCTTCCGTCAGGCGGCCATCGAGCCAAGTAAAATAGTAGGTCGAGCCGACCCACATGATGCCGGCGAAGACGTGTATCCAGCGCGCAATTGAATTGAGCCATTCGGTGACGTTGGGGTCAATAATCATTGACTAGCTCCCGCGATAGGTGGAATAGCCGTAAGGGCTGAGCAAGAGTGGAACATGATAATGCTGAATTTTCTGACCTCGCACAGTGAAGACGATAGTTACTTCGGGATAGAAACCTTTAACTTTCTGCGCAGCGAAGTAATTCCCCGTGAGGAAAGTGATTTTGTAAACCGTCTCAAGCAAAGGGTCATCGGACTGAAAAATCTTGAGGCGACCGTCATCGTCGGTGACGCCCTGGCCAAGTATTTTCCACTTCGGCGGGTAGCCTGTTTCCGAGATGCAAAGCATGACGGGGACGCCACTGGCCGGCAAGCCTTTCGCGATGTCTAGAATATGTGTGGTAATAGCGCTCATGGTTCTAAAAGCTTTCGCAAGCGTAAGTGCGTGATGCGGCGTTGTTCTTCGGCGGCGATGCGCAGTTCTGTTTCGGCGTCGTTCGCTAATCGCTGCTGGCAGAGCGCAAGCATCTCGCCGGAACTCTTGCCGCTCGCGCAGACGATAAAGATGTAGCCGAATTTGTTTAAGTAGGCATGATTGGCGACGGCGAGCGCGGCCATCGTTTCCGTTTGAGCATCGCGCGTGCCCGATTGCTCTTCTTCTGACCAGCGCGCGGCTTGTGCGGCTTGCGGGCGCTCGCCCTTCTTCTCTCCGATTCGCGGGTGATGGCTGAAGGCTTCGAGCCAGTCGGCGGCATCGAGCGCCCACCAGATGCAATCGGACGCGGCCAACAATCCATCCATGTCAGCGAAAGGGCGCGCTTCGGCCATGGCCTTGGCCCACCGCGAAGAGCCGCAGCATTGCATCAACTCTGCCGCTGCGTCTTGGCCCGGCAGAGCGTTGAATTTATCCAACTTCTGTTTCAAGTTTGACCGTCGCTGATTGTGCCCGTCAATCGTAGGCGACTGACGCCGCCGTCAGGGTAGATATTGAAGCGAACGTGCGAGACAATTCCGACCTGCTTAAGCTCTTCATCGAAGAAATGGCGCGTGTGAGCCTGAAGCCGTGTGCGCGGCAAAAGCTCTTGCCACGCCCACTGGTCAAAGCCGGAGTCTGCGGCCTCCTGCGCGCCCGCATTGCACGCTTCAATCGAACAGCTTTCAGGAAAATTCCCCTTGAAGTGTGCGGTGTCAACTTCCACGCGTTGAATTGTTCCGGCGGCTCCCAGTTTGATGATAGTCCAATCATGGCCGGGGCCGCGTCTGCGTTTGGTCTCCCAGCCGTCGCTCATATCGAGGGCGCGTCCCGGCATAATCAGATTGTGGCGATGACCGAAGAACATGTCGCTGCACGCGAGCACCAGCCCGCCATGCTCGACTGCCGCCAAATCAATCCGTGGGCCAAGCCGCCACCAATCGGGCACGACTTCGCCGTAAACTCTTAAGCGCGCAACGCCGCCGTCAGGGTAAATCTTCAGTCGCAGGTGCGTGAAGCGCTCCGTGTTTTCAACCGTGAAAAGATTTTGCGAGTCGCCCTTGAGTTGCGACTGCGGCAACACTTCCGTCCAACGTGTTGAGTCGTCGAGCAATCGCTCAACATCCGCGTTGCCGTCCACCGTGCAGGCTTCCAGAGAACATTGCTCGGGATAGTTGCCACGAAAAAAACTCGTGTCCACGACAACGCCGCGCAAGCGCCCCGGCAAACCCAGTCGAATCAGACACCAATCGTAGCCGGGCGTGCGCCGCCGCCGTGTCTCCCAGCCGTCCATCCATTTTCCGAGGTCTGTATACTTGCCTTCGATAAAGATGGGCGTGCTCGGCTTCAACAAATTCTCTTTGGGCGCGAAAAACTCGTCGTTAGCGAAAAGCACCGCGCCGCCAACGCGCTCGGCGGCCAAGTCAACTAACTCTGTAAAGTCCATCAGTGAAACTCTCCTCGCAGCAGCAGCTTGCCCGCCGGCTTCTCAATGGGAAAGCGCCCGCGCTCGTAAATCAACTGCCCGCGCAGAAACGTCTTTTCCACCACGCCACGCAAGCGTCGCCCCGCATAAGGCGTCAACTGATGGCGGTGATAAATATTCTTCGGCTCAACTGCAAACGTCTCCGACGGATTCCAAATCACAACGTCAGCATCCAAGCCCGCGACGATGGCCCCCTTTCGCCTTTCCAGCCCGACGAGGCGCGCCGGAGCCTTGCACAACCATTCGCTGATGCGCTCGATGGAAAACCCGCGCACGCTGGCCTCGGTCCAAACAATCGGCAGCCTCAATTGCAAAGATGAGATGCCGCCCCAAGCCTGTAAAAAATCTCCGGCCTCGCGACACTTCATCTCGGGCGGGCAAGGCGAATGGTCTGAGACAATCATCTCAATCAATCCACGGCCCAGCGCCTCCCACAGCTTCTCCTGATTCTCACGCTCGCGAATCGGCGGGCAACACTTAAACTCCGTCGCTCCATCAGCAATCTCTTCCGAGACGAAAGCAAGATAATGCGGGCACGTCTCCGCCGTAATTGCTACCGCCTCATCCTTCGCTCGCCTGAGCAACGGCAACGCATCAGCCGACGAATGATGAACGATATGCACGCGCGCGCCCGTCTCGCGGCTCAAGCGAATCATCAGCGCGACGGCTTCATTCTCGGCCTCGCGCGGGCGCGAACGCAAAAACGTCTCATAGCGTCGCGGGTCAAATTGTTCGCCTGCGGCCTGATTGCCTGCGGCCCGCTCAATCGGCGCGGGCGTTTCGGCATGAACTATCAGCACCGCGTTCATCTCTCTCAAGGCAGGCATCGCCGCGCGCAAATCTGCTTCCGTCACGTTCGGAAACTCGTCAACGCCCGAAGGCACCAGAAAACATTTGAAGCCGGCGACGCCCGCCTCAAACATGGGCCTGAGTTCGGCCAAATTATCCGGCACCACGCCGCCCCAGAAGCCGACATCCACCGCGCATTTGCCCTCCGCCGCGTCTAATTTTGCACGCAAGCCCGCGAGGCTCGTCGTCGGCGGAATACTGTTGAGCGGCATTTCGATGAGCGTCGTGACGCCGCCCGCGGCGGCGGCGCGCGTCGCCGTCTCGAATCCCTCCCAATGAGTTCGCCCCGGCTCGTTGATGTGCACATGCGTATCCACCAGCCCGGGCATGACGATTGAGTCATCACCCGCTTCGACAATCGCGCACCCGTTTGGCAAGGCATCGAAGGCGGCGACCGCCTCGATACGCCCATCTCGAACATGAATGGACGCCGGGCCAAGAGCATCCGGCAGCGCGACGCTGCGACCGCGTATGACAAACTCAGGGAGACTCATATCTCCAATCACCTGCATTTTCACAAAGCCGACTTGTTTAGGCGGGACTATTGTTTCCGTCTTTCAACTGCAACAAAAAATCTTCCAACACGTTTGCCGCGACGCGCAGGCGGTAATCAGCCGTCGAGCGAACGTCGTCAATGGGCACAATCTCTTTCGCCAGTTCACTCTTGGCGGCGCTGGCAAGAGCATTGTCCAGCTTCCGGCCTCTTAAAAAATCTTCCGTCTTCAGACAGCGAAGCGGCACAGGCGCAACGCTCGCGAGCGCGAGGCGAACATCCTTCAACTCTCCCTGCTCAACTCGCGCCGCGCCCGCGAAGCAGACTTTCGAGATGGCCTGCGCCTTGCGCGTTCCGACCTTGCGATAGTATTGCTGCCAGCCTGCGGTGGCGCGCGGCAAACGAATGCCGCGCACGAGTTCATCTGCGCCGAGCAGCATTTGTTTATAGCCCGTATGAAAATCCTTGTAGGAGACAGAGCGTGCGCCGCTCGTTGAGACGAGTTCCAGTTCGGCGTCGTAGACGAGGAGCGCCGGAGGTGAATCCGCCGCGGGCGAAGCGTTGGCGATATTGCCGCCCAGCGTGCCGCGATTCTGGATGGCAAGGCTGCCCGTTTCAGACGCCGCCTGACAAAGCAGCGGAAACTCGCTTCGCAGAACGTCGTCTGCCTGCACGTCCGCGTAAGTCGCGAGCGCTCCTATCGTCACGTGCTCAGGCGTCGTTTCAATGCCGCGCAGTTCAACGAGATTCCAGATGTTGACGAATTTCCGGTGCGTTAGTTTTCCGGCCTCGAATAGAACCATCAAATCCGTGCCGCCGGCGAAGGGTCGCCACACGCCCGGCTCACGCGCCAGGATTTCGAGCGCGTCGCTCAAATCTCGCGGCATTCTCAATTCGTAGTCCGGCAGATAAGCCCTCAAGCTTTTTCTCCCTGAAGCTGGCAAGCTTTGACGACCGCTTCAAAAATTTTCACGTAGCCCGTGCACCGGCAGAGATTTCCGGCCAGCCCGTTGCGAATCTCGGCTTCGTTCGGATTGGGATAACGTTCTAACAAACTGACGGCAGCGATGACCATGCCCGGCGTGCAGATGCCGCATTGCGCACCGCCGCACGCGATGAAGGCACGCTGGACAGCGTGCAGTTGTTCGTCTGTAGCGATGCCTTCGATGGTTTTGATTTCCGCTCCTTCGATTTGCAGCACAGGCACCAGACAACTATTGACGAGCACCCCATCAATCAGCACGGAGCACGCGCCGCACTCGCCTTCGCCGCAGCCCTCTTTTGTTCCCGTCAGTTGCAACTCTTCGCGCAGCACATCGAGCAGCCGCGCCATCGGATAGGCATGAAGTTGCCGCTCTTCGCCGTTGACCGTACAGCGCATTTCAACTTTCCCCAAAACTTCTGACACCCTCAGCCTCCATCTCTCTGAAATCAACTTCTAACCGCCCGCTGCTCAATGTCTACTACATACTGCCTACTGCTCATCCATCTCCCGCATCATGGATTCAGGAAGGAGCGGAATGTGGTTGATGCTCAAACCCGTCGCGTTTTCGATGGCGTTCAGGATGGCCGGGGCTGGCCCGTCCATCGGTAGTTCACCGATGCCTTTCGCACCACCAGGCCCGTAAGCGTAGGGCTGCTCGGCAAAGAAGACGCGAATCGGCGGAATGTCGGCGGCGGTCGGCATGATGTAGTTGGTCATCTGGTTGTTAATCATGCGCCCGTCCTGCCACACGACCTGCTCATAAAGCGCGTAGCCGATGCCTTGCGCCACCCCGCCCTCTATCTGTCCGGCGGCGAGAACGGGATGCAGCACGCGGCCCACTTCCTGCACGGCGACGAAATCATCAACGCGCGTCTCATACGTCAAGGGGTCAACGGTCACTTCAGCAACATAGACGGCCCATGCGAAAGCGCCGTAGGCATCGCCCCTATACTTCTCGTCGTCCCACTCGATGCCGGGCGGCGCTTTATACTGGCTAAACGCCTTGAGCGGCCCATAGCTCTCGATGTAGCGCGCGCAAGCTTGCTGGAAATCCGCTTCAGTATATTTTTCAGCGAGCAGCCCGCGACCCACCAGCGTTTGCTTCAAACCGAGCGCGGCTGATTCGACCAGCTTGCCGACAATCATGCTGGTGCGCGAGGCGACCGTTGGCCCGCTATTCGGAACATGCGCGGTGTCCGGCTGCGAGACTTCGACTAACTCGTAGTCAATACCGAGGGCGGCGGCGGCAATCTGCGAGAAGACGGTGTTTGTTCCCTGCCCAATCTCTGTGCTCGCGGCCAGCACGCGCACACGGCCCTCGGCGGTCGCTTCGATGCCGGCAACCGACTCAAGATACTTTTCGCCTGAACCCGTAAAGCCGGCGCCGTGCATAAACGTCGCGAAGCCGATGCCCTTCTTCTTGCGCTGCACACTATTCTCGGCAGCGAATCGCTCAAGCTTGGCGTGATAGTCTGTCAACTCAAACGCGCGGTCGAGCAGTTTTTCCATCTCAACCTTTTCGCGTATGACCTGTCCGGTCGCGGTCTGCTCTCCCTCGCGGATAAAGTTGCGGCGGCGAAA
>CAZEZJ010000068.1:0-7914 GCA_964516695.1 uncultured Blastocatellaceae bacterium | reverse complement strand
CGTTCGAGCGCAAAGATGCTCTGCGGGGCACCGAAGCCGCGAAAGGCTCCGTGCGGCGGCATGTTGGTGGCAACGGCGCGGCTCCTGATGCGAACGTTCGGGCAGTTGTAAGGCCCGGCGGCATGAATCGTCCCGCGTGAGAGGACGACCGATGACAAAGTTGCATAAGCTCCGCCGTCAACCACAAAGTCTATCTCCATGGCTTGCAAGCGCCCGTCGCGCGTGACGGCGGTGCGATGCTTTGTCCATGATGGATGCCGCTTGGTGGTGGCGGCCATGTCTTCGGCGCGGTCATAAATAATCTTGACGGGTTTTCGGGATTTCCAAGCCAGCAGCGCCGCGTGGCCCGCAATCATCGAGGGATACTCTTCCTTGCCGCCGAAGCCGCCGCCCGTCTCCATCTGTATGACACGGATTTTTTCGTCCGGCAGCTCAAACAATTTCAAGAGCGCCTTGTGCACGTAGTAAGGACACTGCATCGAACCCCAGACGGTGACGCCTTCTTCCTCGTTAGCGACCGCGATAGCGCCGTTGTTCTCTATATAAAGCTGCTCCTGCGCGCCCGTTCTGTATTCGCCTTCGACGATGACATCCGCCTTGGCCCACACGTCATCCACATTGCCCTTCTCGACATGGAAGGTCTTGAAGACATTATCCTCGCCCCAGATAATCTCTTTCTTGTTCAGGGAATCATCGAGCGAGAAGAGCGCGGGCAGCGGCTCGATTTCAACGACTACGCTGCGGCGCGCTTTTTCGAGCAGATATTTATCCGCGTGTGCGAGCAGAAGGACGGGTTCTTCAGGATGATTGACAAACTCCGCGGCGAGATAGGGTTGGTCGTTTAAGATTAACGCGACGTAGTTTGCGCCCGGCACATCCTTCGCGGTCACGATGGTGAACTCGTCCCACGGAATGCTATCGTCGGTAAACGAAATATTCTTGATGCGACCGCGCGGCGCGGGGCTGCGGACGGTCGCGCCATAGAGCATGTCGGGAAAGCTCATGTCGTCAATGTAGCGCGATTGGCCCGTCACCTTTCGTCGTCCCTCTTTGCGCGGGACGGGCTTGCCGACAAGTGTTTCCGCCATCTGTAAAAATTCCTCAGCCGGTAAAAGAGCGTGCTATCCGAGTTGTCACCTTGTCATAGATAGACTTCTGCGATTCGTCGTATTCAATGCTAAAGGTCTTGAGCACATCGCCCTTGAGCATCGTCTTCTGGTAGAAAATCTTTCCGCCATTGTAACCGGAGACGACAAACCAGTTGCCCTTGATTATTTTATAGCTGACGGTCTTGCCCGCCTGGGCTTCCGCGTAGGCTTCCTCTAGCCCGCCGCCAAGATTTTGTGAACCGTAAACACGCATCTCCGCCGCCCCATCTTTGGAGCGAAAAGCCTGGCCATCACCGTTGTCAGCCTCGCCCTGCGGGATGAGAAGATTTGAGGGATAAGAGATGGAATAATTGTAACGCGCGTTGGTGTAAGTCCGGTAAACCAAGAGTTGGGTGAGACTAGCAGAGCGCGCGTGGCTCTCGCCCACAGCGAGACACAGCACCGCGACAATGATGACAGCGACCGACTTCTTCATCAACATTTCCTTTCCCAAGGCTAAATCTAAATCAAGAGAGCGAAAGCTTAGCACACGCGAAGCAATTTCACGCAAATCTGTTTCTCTAGTCAGACGCTTTTTGAGCCGTACGGCGAATCCTACTCGGAGACCTCACGCCTTTTCAAGGCGACATCGAACGCGCCGGTGATGACCGCCGAACAAGCGCGGCCCGCGCCGCTCTCAGTCCTGACATCTTTAACGCGCGCTGGTCGGAAAGCACACTGATGTCGCTCGCGGAAGCAGCCGGTGATGCTGCTTTGTGGAAGCAGGCGAGCTAGGAGTTGATTTCAAAAACCGGCCACGGTCGTTAATAGTTAGCCTGCCAGGCTGCGCGGATGAAAGCGTTCGACATGCTGGCGATAAGCTGTGATTTCGCGTGCGGCTCTCTCTTCAGACCAATTCAGATATTGACGCGCGATGCGCGCGGCGGCCTCGTCAGCGCCTATTCCCATCGCAGCACCCATGCCAACCATCGTGCGGCGCAGCAAACAATCAATGAGCGTTTGCGCCATCTCTTCGCGGAAAGAGAACAACACCTCCGCGCCGATAGCTTGAGTTCCGGCGTCAAAAATTTCGGCCAGCCGCGCGTCTTCCAACACGAGCTTGAGCAGCAGGCGGGCGCGCGTTCCGTAAACGCGCAGCAGTCTCTCATTAACGACGCGGGGCAGCGGGCTGCGATTGATGAAGCGCTCGCAGAAGGTCTCGAAGTCTGCCGCATCTTCGTTGAGAGCGCCGGGCAAAGGCGTGTGTAGCGTGGGGCACGGCGGGGGCTGGCGCTTGAGTTTGCGGAACAATAGATTAACCGACTGCTCCGCGAGGTTGCGATAAGTTGTCAGCTTGCCGCCGACGATGGAGAGCAAGCCTTCGAGCTGCGGAGCGTGGTCGTGTATGAAGTGGCGGCGTGTGATGCTCTTTTCCGTGCGGTCATCACAGTAAGCGAGCGGGCGGATGCCGGAATAGGTGTAAGCGATTGATGAGCGCGTTAGTTGAGCCGCCGGGATAATGCGATTGGTCTCGCCCAGCAAATAGTCAATCTCCGACTCTTCCGCTTCGACGCGGTCTAGCTGGCCCTGATAGCGCAGGTCGGTCGTGCCAATCAAGTAGAGGTCGTTCCAAGGGATGATAAAGAAGGGACGCCCGTCGGCGCTCGCCTCAACGTAGAGCGCGGCGGCGGGCGCATCACGAAAAGGCTCGACGATGATGTGGCTGCCCTTCGTGCCGCCAATCAAGCGCGGCGCGCCTGCGCCCAGGCCAGCCAGCATTTCATCCACCCATGGCCCGGCCACGTTAATAACCGCGCTCGCGTGCGCGCTGTGCGTGCCGCCTTCGAGGACATCCGTAAACTCGACGCCGCGCACAGCGTTACCTTCTGTGATGAAACGCTCCACGGGCGCGTAAGTCAAAACGAGAGCGCCATGCTCGCGCGCCGAAAGAGTGTTTTCCACAACGAGGCGCTCGGCGTAAGTTACTTGCGCGTCGTAGTAGAGGGCCGCGCCGCGCAAGCCTTCAGGTTTGAGTCCGGGCACACGCCGCAGAGCTTCGTCGCGCGAAAGCATCCGGTGACGCTTGAGCGATTTATCAAACGAGAGCAGGTCATAGGCGACCATTCCGGCACGAATGGTCAGAGGCCCGCGCCGCGCACGCTCGTAAATCGGAATCAGCAACGGCAACGGCTTGACGAGATGCGGCGCGACGCGAAAAAGGCGCTCGCGCTCGCGCAAAGACTCGCGCACCAATCCTATCTCGCCGTGTTCCAGATAGCGCAAGCCTCCGTGTATGAGGCGCGTTGACCAGCTTGTCGTTCCGCCGGACAAATCGCTCTTGTCCAGCAGCAAGACTTTCAAGCCGCGCATCGCCGCGTCGCGGGCGACACCGGCGCCGTTGATGCCCGCACCGATGATGATGACATCAAACGTCGTTGTGGCGATGTCTGCCGGAATACGTGTAGTCATCTTCAAGCGTGTTCTGTTCACTCAGGCCCAATTCTTCGCACGCTCGACTGCTTTCAGCCATCTTTCGTACAGTTCTTCACGCTGGCTCGCCGTCATTTGCGGCTCGTAGCGCCGCGCCATTTTCCATCTCGCATCGAGTTCTTCCCGGCTCTGCCAGAAGCCGGAGGCCAATCCGGCCAGATAGGCCGCGCCGAGCGAAGTCGTCTCCGTCACAGCGGGCACTTCGACGGGCACGCCGAGAATGTCTGATTGAAACTGCATCAGGAAACTGTTGCCGACTGCGCCGCCGTCGGCCCGCAACTCTTTCAACTGAATTCCAGACTCACGCTCCATCGTCGCCACCACATCGCGTGTCTGGTAACAGATGCTTTCAAGCGCGGCTCGCGCCAGATGTGCGCGCGTCGTGCCGCGCGTGATGCCCGTGATGGTGCCGCGAGCGTAGGCGTCCCAATGCGGCGCGCCGAGGCCAACGAGCGCGGGGACGAAATAAACGCCGTCATTGGAATCAAGCGAGCGTGCGAGCGCTTCTGTTTCCGCCGCGTCGTTGATAACCTTTAAGCCATCGCGCAGCCATTGCACGCCCGCTCCCGTAATAAAGATTGCGCCCTCTAGCGCGTACTCGACACGCTCGTCTTTGATGGCCCAGGCAATGGTCGTCAGCAATCCAGACTTGCTCGGGACGGCCTCGTGACCTGTGTTGAGCAGGACGAAAGAACCTGTGCCGTAGGTGTTTTTGGCCAGGCCCTCGCCGTAGCAGGCTTGGCCGAAGAGGGCGGCGTGTTGGTCTCCGGCCACGCCCGCGATGGGCACACGCGCGCCGAAGAAGACTTCGGGGTCTGTGTATCCATAAACAGATGCCGAAGGACGAACGTGCGGCAGCATGGCTTGCGGCACGCCGAAGACTTCCAAGAGGTCTTCGTCCCATTTAAGGTCGTAGATGTTGAAAAGCATCGTGCGCGAGGCGTTGGAATAATCCGTGGCGTGAACTTTTGCCCCGCCTGTCAGTTTCCAAATCAGCCACGAGTCAACAGTCCCGAAGGCTATCTCGCCGCGCCGGGCGCGCGCGCGCAAGCCTTCCACACGGTCGAGCAGCCACTTGATTTTGGTCGCTGAAAAATAGGCGTCAACGACCAATCCGGTCTTGCGCCGGATGGTTTCTTCCAGCCCTTGCTCACGCAAGCGGTCACAATCAGGGGCGGTGCGCCTGTCTTGCCAGACGATGGCAGGGGCGACCGCTTCTCCGCTGGCGCGCTCCCACAGAATGGCTGTCTCGCGCTGGTTGGTGATGCCGATAGCGCGTAGGTCCGCGGCGGTGATTCGGGCTTCAGCGAGCGCTTCACCGATGAGTCGCAGGCTCACGCGCCAAATCTCTTCCGGGTCGTGTTCGACCCAGCCGGGTTGAGGATAGTGCTGCGTAAACTCCGAGTAAGCGCGCCCGCACGTCGCGCCCGCATGGTCGAAGATGAGAACTTTCGTCCCCGTCGTTCCTTGGTCAATCGCCAGCACGTAGCCGTCCATTTTCATGCTTCATCCATCTCTCGCGGTCAGCGGAAGTTTTCTGTTATGACAACTTGATAGCGCAATTCCTACTTGTAGCATAAAGATGCGGGGCACGAATAACGCGCACAAGTTTATGAACGGAGAGGCAAGCGCCGCTGGCTGTTTGACTAGCCAACGGATTTGGCGTAGATACTCCCTATCATAGAGCAATTCTCGGAGCAGAAAGATTTACATGAAAAGAATCATCCTTGTGCTCGCGCTGGTCTGTTTCGCGTTGGCCCACGCCGGTTGTACGTCCAAACGGCAGCCTGAAGCCGCCAACACGGCGACGGTTAATGCGGAGGCTTCGCCCGTAGCTACTGAGGCCGAAGAGGAAGCGACCGAGCATGACGATGCGACGGGCGGGACTGACAACGCGGAAGCTCGCGCCGAGTTTGAGCGCGGGAAAGAATTGTCGCTGAGAGACCAAGATGAGGAGGCCGTGGAGGCTTTCAAGCAGGCCGTCAAGCTTGACCCTGATTATGCGGAGGCTTATTTCAGGATGGCCTATTCGCAGACCGCGCTCGGTAAAAAGGACGAAGCAACGGAAGCTTTCGAGAAGGCGGCCAAGGCTTACGACAAGTATGTGCGCAAACATTCGAAGGATGCCAGGGCACACTTCAACATGGGGCTGGCCTACGGCAAACTGCTGAAGCCGGAAGAAGCCGTCAAGGCTTTCCGTCAGGCCGTTAAACTGGAACCGGAAAACGGCGAGTTCTATTATGAGTTAGGACTCTCCCTTAGTAAGCTGGCCGAGTATGACCAAGCGCTCATCGCGTTGCAGAAGTCAATGGATTTAGACCCAGACAATTTTCGCGCGGGCGAGGCAATAGAGAAAGCAAAGCTCGGCAAACAGCGAAAAGACGCCATTATGAAACAGCAGGAAGCGCTGCTGAAAAAGAAGGGCGCTGCCGGGCAGAAAAATTCCAACAATGCAAATAACGCGAACAACTCGAACGCCGCCCCAAAGACCAACCCGACGCCGGGGCCGCCGCCTCCAACCGATTGAGACGCCGGAAGACGCGGCAGGCGTTAAGACTTCGAGCGTGGCGCTCGAAGTCTGAGTTTCAGTTGAACGGACGGCAAGCCGGACTGTAACATTTCAAGCACCTTGGCTAACACGATTATCGCACCACAGACGAACGCCCACTCGAAACTGCATCACGAACTGACGCCCTTCTTCGCTGAGCTTGCCAAGTTTCCGACGACGAAAGCCCTCGCCGCCTCTGCCCTCTACGCGCGTCTCAAGCCGGAAATCGAGCGCGTTCTCAATCAAGTCGTGCAGGAAGATTTCGCTCCCGCCGTATCAGAGAGCGCGCCCTTGGAGCCGCGCTCGATTCGCGCGACCGCATGGAATATAGAGCGGGGCTTGCGGCTCGATAGCCTGATTCGCATTCTCAAGGAGCACGAAATCTTGCGCGAGAGCGACGTGCTGCTGTTGACCGAACTGGATTACGGCATGGCGCGCAGCGGCAATCGTTTTGTGGCGCGCGAGATTGCAGAAAGCCTAGAGATGAACTACGCCTTCGCGCCCTGCTATCTGGCGCTCAATAAGGGCAGCGGAGTGGAAAAGTTTGTGGAGGGCGAAAACAGTTTGGCGCTGCACGGCAACGCCATCCTGTCGCGCTACCCGCTGCTGCGCGCACACTCTCTGGCGCTCCCCAACGGCAAAGACAAGATGCGCGGCGCGGAAAAGCGCTTGGGCAGCCAGCGCGTCGTCATCGCGGACATGGAGCACCCGCTCGGCATGGTGCGGCTCGTCAGCCTGCACTTGGACGCGCATTCCACACAGCGCCATCGCCATCGCCAGATGAAACTGGTGCTCGACCATCTCGAACCTCTGGAGCCTCGGCTGCCCGTCCTCATCGGCGGCGACTGGAATACGCAGACCTATAATTCCAGCCGCGCCCTTTATTCCATCTTGGGTTTCTTCCGGCGCACGGCGATGGGCGTGCATCACGTCATAGAGAATCACTATCCGTACCCGGAGCGCTGGTTTGAGCGTCATCTCTTCCGCGAGTTGGAGCGCCGCGGCTACGATTACCGCAGCCTGAACAAAGCGGGCGCGTGCACGCTTCATTACGATGTGCAGGACTTGGCCGTCAATACGAACATGCGCGATTGGGTTCCGCAGTGGTGCTTCTGGTTTATCAATCGCGCGCTCGAACCACACGAAGGCCGTTGCTCTTTCAAGCTCGATTGGTTTACGGGGCGCGGCCTGACCGTTGACTCACAACACCCGCCGCAAGTTATCGGCGGCTTGCGCGATGAGCAGGGGCCGCTCTCCGACCACGACGCCATTGTGCTCGACTTCGTTCCCTTTAGTTAGATTGCTTTTTATGTCTCTTGAAATGAACATCCGTCAAAGCACACGTCACACGTTAGGCGCTCTGCTGTTGTGGCTGAGCATCAGCGCGTCTCTGCCAGCGCAGGAGCGTCCGCCCGTCGAAGCCGGGCCGTTTCGCGCGCCGGATTTGGTCGAACTCGTCAAGCTCGACCCGACCATCCGTTTAGATATTCGCTACGCGACGAAAAATAATTTCTTGGGCCGCCGCGTCTATAAGGAAGCGCGCTCCTTTCTACAGCGACCAGCGGCGGAAGCCTTAGTGCGCGTCAATCGCTCGCTGCGTTCGCGGGGCTACGGCCTCGTGGTCTTCGACGGCTATCGCCCGTGGCGTGTGACGAAAGCGTTTTGGGATGCGACGCCGCCGGACAAAAAAGAGTTTGTCGCAGACCCGGCCAAGGGTTCGCGCCACAATCGCGGTTGCGCCGTTGACCTCACGCTCTACGACCTGAAGACGGGCGAGCAGGTGAGAAT
>CAZEZJ010000067.1:0-17302 GCA_964516695.1 uncultured Blastocatellaceae bacterium | reverse complement strand
GCCCGCCGCCATCAGCGCCTCCAACATCACAGGCTCGCGCGAAGCAGGCCCCACGGTCGCCAGAATCTTAGCTCTTCTCACAAAGGAAACCCCCGTTTTCGATGATTGAGTCAGTCAATCATTGATTCATTATTTCATTATGTCAATCAGTAAATGAAGTAATGATTAAACGGCTTAATTCGTCATCCATAAACTCTGCGCGCGCGGCGGTCGTAGCGAAAGAGCGGGCGACCGCAGGATTCGCATTTGAGCAGCGCTTCGAGCTTGCGCAAATAGCCGATGACGGTGGCAACAACTGTCGAGTGAGACCACGTTAGCGGAGAGACGGAGACGGGCGCGCCCGTTAAAGGGTCAACCTGTTCGGCCAAAACGCCTGACGGCAGCGTGCGCGCCACAACCCATTCCAGTATCTCTACGGCGCGCTCCAAATCTTCGAGCGTGCGCGCCGAGGCGATGCGATAATCCGCCAGCCACAGCGTGCAGATAAACCACGGATTGCCCGGCACTCGCGCCGTGTCATCCGTCACACGCATGTAGCTGTCGTGCTCATAACGCGCCACGCCGCCAACGTCCGTCTTGGCCCACAAGCGCTCCTCAACGGCCTTCATCGTTTCTACTACCGCCGCATCATCGGGCGCAAACGCGCCGAAGTAGAAGACGCCGAAGAGCGACGCATCAATTGTCGGGTCAACGTCGAAACCGCCGTCCATGCGCGGCGAGATGGAGCGCGCGAAGCGCTGCAACTCAGGACGATAGAGATGCACGCGCATCGCCGCCGCCACTTCAAGCGCTGCCGTGTCATACGTGGCGGCCGTTTCGGCTTCGCCAAAGAGGCGCGCGAAGTTGGCGGCGGCGCGCAGTCCGCCGACGACCGTGGCGCAGGTGAAAGTGTGTATGGCTTTGCGGTCTTCCCAGAGATTCCAAGAGGGAAGCGGCAGGTGTGTTTGCCGGTCGCGGAAGCGAACGAGAAAATCCGCGGCGCGCGTAATCAGCGAGCCGTAAAGCTGCTTGACAAACTCTATGTCGCGAAACTCCTCGTAGTGGTTCCAGAGCGCCCACAACACAAGCGAGGTCTCGTCTTCCTGAATCGGAATCAATCGCTGCCGCGTGTGCGGGTCCCAAGACGCGTGCCAGCCGGAGGCGACCGAGCCGTCAGGATTATACTTCTGTAAAAAATATCCTGCGGGCGAGATGATGCGCCCGCAGAGTTCGAAGAAGGCGCGCGTCAGGTTGTCGTAGCCTGCGAGGTCGAGCGTGTAGGCGACGAGCGCGCCGTCGCGCGGCCAAAGATAGCTGTAGTGGTCTGTGGCGCGCAGCGTCACGTCGGAATCGTTGGCGGCGAGAATCGCACCGTTGTTATCAATCTGCGTGCGAACTATCAAGAGCGAACGTTTGTAGAGACGAACGACATCCGCCGGAAGATTACCGAAGTCCGTCTCATTCTTGTTGACCCACGCGTGCCAGTAGCTCGCGGTGCGCTCGATGAGCGTGCGCGGGTGAACGTCGCGCACGAGCTTTTGCGTCGCGGCCACGGCGCTGTAGGAAGTGCCTGCCGCAATCCAGTAGAACATCTCGGCTGTGCCACCCGCTTCGATACTCAGCGTGCGCCCGATGGTCGAATCCACAGAGCCTTCGGTGATGGCGCTTTCGGAGAGCGTGCCGTCTTCGGCGTCGCGCCACGTTCCTTCGTGGCCCTTAAAGGCTTTGCGACCCGTCGCAAACGTCTCGACGCCCGTGGGCGCGTCCGTGCCGATGAGGAAATAGCGTTGGCCCTTGTAGTGTATGAGCGCAGACGTATCGGGGTCGAAGTAGGCCGTGTCTCCGACTTCGGATTCGGAGATGTAAAAGTCGTGATGAAAGAAGAGACGAAACTGGCGCGGCGCGCTCGCCCGGTTATGCACGCGCAGACGACGCACGAAAATGTTTTCCTGAAAATCAACCGTATCGTTGGCGACGATTTCAACCGCGAGCGCTTCATTAGTGAGGCGCACTTCCGTCACCAAGGTCTGCTGCATGTAGCGCAAGTCGCGCGTCCATCCGGCCTCGCTTATCCAAGAGAGCGTGCCGTCAACCCACAAGCCGAAGCGAAACGGATGGCCTTCGGAGTGGTTCTCCTTGCCGACGAAGGGAAAGTAAATGTCGCGAATCTGGTAGAACTCGTCAAACGTGACGAGCAGCGAGCCATTGCCGACGGGAATGTCACGAGGCATAAGAAGAATTAGCAGGCAGGCGAAGAAGGTGATGGATGAAAGAGCTTAGGGTTCATTGCCGGGCTAGGATAAAAGTTCTGTGGTTGGAAAGCCTTTCGGGAAAACACGTCAGGCTGTTTCAGCTTCGATGCCCAGGCGCTTTTCCATCTTCTGACGGCGCGAACCCATGATGAAGCCGTTGACAGCCATCGCCGGGCCGAGCAGCATATAAACCCAACCGGAGAGCGCAACCAAACCCCGCCCGCCGCTGGAAGCTGCGGCCAGCGCAATCGAGACCAACCCGATAAAGACGTTGAGGGCGCTTTCCTGAATTTCGTTTCGCGTATCGAAGCGCTCAATCTCGTTTAAGTTAAGCTCGACGCGTTTGCGATAGGCGTGGTAGTAGAGCAGAATGAAAATCGTGAAGACCGCGACATAGCCGATGCCGAAAATAATCATCAGCTTTGCGGTCTGAGAGTTTTCGACCATCCTCACGGTCGAGCCGTCAGGCAATTGCACCATCCCGCGCCCGCCCGTAAACATGCTAATCAACCACGTGAAGAGAAACTTGAGCGGGTAGACGTAGAAGATGACGACGAAGAGCAGCAGGGCGTTGAGCCAGATGGTGAAAGTGTCTTGCAGGCCATAGCGACGGAAGAAGCGGTAGTGTGCAAACCAGACGATGAAGAGCATCGTGAAGCTGATGGCAAAAGCGGCCAGCCCATTTATCATGCTCATCAACTCCGTAAACGTCTTCGGCACTTCGAGCGAGACGACCAGAAGCGTAATCGCAAACCCGAAGACAGCATCCGACAAGCCCTCGATGCGCGATACCTCGTGGCCGCGCCAGCGAAAACCACTGCTGACGCCCACGCCTTTCTCAACCAGCTTTTCGCGAATCATTGCTGCTCCGTTTCGTTAAAGGCCGAGTTGGGCCTTAATCACGCGTTCGAGTTCGGCGGGCATCGTGCGGTCGTAGTTGATGAAGCGTTTGATGAGATTGCCCTGGCGGTCGAAGACGAAGGCTTGGGGAATTTTGTCGTTGTCGGAGAGATAAAAGCTCGCCATCTCGCGGTCTGGAAAACCGAGCGCGTAGGGAATCTGGAATTCGTTGATGAAGCCGGGAACTTTATCGCGGTCTTCAGCGCCGCCGACGTTAAGACCGATGATGCGCAAGCCCTCCGCGTTGTAGCGCTTGTGCAGTTCGACCAGATGCGGCGTCTCTTCGCGACAGGGCGGGCACCACGTCGCGTAAAAATCGAGCACGACCACGTAGCCCGCATAATCTGAAAGGCGCATCCGGCGATTGTCCATGAGCGTGAACCCGTAAGCTCTACCGCCGTCTACACGCTGCGAAGTGGTGGAAGGCGGCGGCATCGGAAACTGCGTGCGCGGCAAAGAAGTTCCCGAAGGAGTTTGCACTCGGTGCGGCGGCTCGTCGCTGCACGCGGCGACCAAGAGCAAACAGAGTAGCCCGCAGCTTGCTATCAATAACCGCCGACGAGAACGGGAAACTCTCAAAAAAGCGAAAGGCATTTCGGAAAACTCCGCGCGCCGTGGAAAACGGCTGGAACATTATAAGGTAAAAGCGGGAAGCTCAAAGGTCAAAGTAGCCGCCAAGGCGGGGGCTAACGGCTTCTAGGCTTTTATCTTTGATTATCGCTGCCGTCTGAAACGGGAGTGGGTGTTGCTGCCGGCGCTTCGTCAGTTTCGCCCAGCGGAGTTTCGGCCACAGGCACGCGATACTCTTCGTTGGCCCAGCGGCCGAAGTCTATCAGCTTGCAGCGTTCGGAGCAGAAAGGACGGGCGGGATTATCTTTCCATTCGGCGGGTTTGCCGCAGTTCGGACACTTCATAAGGTAAAAGGCAAAAGGTAAAAGTAAAAAGGTAAAAGTAAGGCGGAAACCATTTCCTTTTCTGCTTAACTTTTGCCTTTTACCTTTTTACTTTTACCTTACTTTAAGCTGCTGCCAGCGATTCCGGGCGTTTGATTAATATCTTGCGATTGACGAAATCAATGATACCCTCGCGGCGCATGGCGTTCAAGCGAACGGTCACGCTTTCTCTGGTTGAGCCGACGATGGAAGCGATTTCGCGGTGCGGCAGAGGAATGTCAATCAGCACGCCCGCGCTATCTTCCACACCGTAGCGGTCGGAATATTCGACGAGCAGTTTGTCAAGGCGGGCCGGAATGGCATCGAGGGCAAAGTCCGTGACGCGGCGCTCGGCATGTGCGCGGCGTTGACCGATGAGGCGGAAGGTGTAATCATAAAGGGCGTGGTTTTCGGCCATCCCCTTTTGAAACTCCCCCACAGGTATGCGCAGCAACCGCGAATTTTCGTAAGCGATGGCGCAGTTTTGCCGCGAGCCTGCATCGTCGTAGAGCGCAGATTCGCCAAAGAGCGCGCCTTCTGAAAGAATGTCTATCACGGCCTCGCGCTTTGTCTCCGGCTCGACGCGGCACAATTTGACGCGCCCGCGCGCGATGACATAGAGCGCGTCTGCCGCGTCGTCGGCGCGGTAAACGAAGCGGCGGCGGCGAAAGTCGAGGCAGACGGAACTGGTCGCCAGGTTGTTAATGAGAGATTCGCTGAGGCCCGTGCTCCAGTCTGTCTGGCGGATAATCTCGGCGCGGTCTTCTACGGAAAAGTCGCAGGCGCGTTTAGATGGCATAATGGGTGGTTCCTTTATGGCTCATGGGGGTTTGAGTAAAGGCTTAAGAGCTTACTTCGGACGTTTGTTCCCAGACCAGGTTCGACAGCCAAGACCAATGTTGAAGTACGCTAAGAAAACGAATCGGAAATTGGATAAGGGAAATGCCTATCTGTAGTAGATACGCGAGGCACAACACTTCAGCTCTTGTACGGATTCGGTAAGGCAGGTAAGCTTTCAAACGAATTAGCACAACAACCGAAGAGGCGTCACTCTAACACGAAGCAGAGGCGCACGCAAGCGCTATTTCACCGGACATTATGGCAGAGAAATTCAACGTTCTCGTCGTTGACGACGAGCCTGACAAACGAACGCTCCTCACGATTGCCCTGCAAATGGCCGGCTATGAAGTCCGCACCGCCAACGATGGCGAAGCCGGACTGGCCGCCATCAGTTCTTATCAGCCCGACCTGATAATTACGGACGTGATGATGCCGAAACTAGACGGCTACGAACTGGCCCGCAGGGTGCGCGCCAATCCACAAACAAAGTTTATTCCGGTCATTATCCAGACCGCCGCCCGCAACGACGCCGAAGGCGTGCGCTACGGCTCGGAGGTCGGCGCGCTCGGCTATATCACAGACCCGACCGATATTGACCTGATGCTAGCGCGCGTGCGCACATTGCTGGATTTCAAGGAATATCTCAATACTTGCGAAGAACAGGCGTTTACAGACCACTTGACGGGCCTTGCCAATCGCCGCCGCTTCGAGCGCCAACTGGAACGAGAAGTGACGCGCACGCTCCGCTACAGCCGCCCTTTTTGCCTGCTTTTGCTAGATATTGACAACTTCAAGGCCGTCAACGATACCTACGGCCACGACGCGGGCGACGAGGTTATTCGTCATTTGTCAAAAACTTTGCAAGCCGAAACGCGCGGCATTGATATGGCAGCGCGCATGGGCGGCGAAGAGTTTGCCGTCATCCTGCCGGAAACAGAATTTGAGGGCGGCTGCGAGACGGCAGAGCGCTTGCGCCGCGCCATAGCCGAGACGGAAATCCCCGTCGTCGGTCATATCACGGCCTCTTTCGGCGTGGCGGAATTTCCGCTCTGTGCTGCTACCGGACGCGAGTTGGTCTCAAACGCTGACGCGGCGATGTACGATGCCAAGCGCCTGGGCCGCAACCGCGTGGGCCGCAGCCTCCCATCCGAGCAGAACACGCAGAGCGCGCGAGACGTATAACTCGACGGGCAGAAATCGGGAGCCGGACGCCAAAAGCCGGAAGGAAAGAGATTCAGAAGAAAAGAAAGACAAAAAAACAGCCGATTCAGCCGATTATTCTGGATTGCTGGATTCTGACTCTTGGATTTTTGTTTTGGGGGAAGTAATGGCGGATTACAAAGATAAGCTTGACGAATGGCAGCGCGCGGCGCGGCGCAAGGCGCGTGAGCTGGACGAGAAGTATGGCATTAAGGAGCGCGTGGAGGATGGCGCGCGCGTGGCGCAGGAGGCCGCGCGTCTGGGCGCGGAGACGATTAACAGCGGGGCGGAACGCGCGCGCATCGAAGCCGAGCGTTTGAGCGAAGAGTTTGAGGTGAAGGAGCGCGCTCGCCGTGCTGCCGAAGAGGCCGCGCGCCGCGCACGCGAGGCCGGAGAGGCTTTTCGCAGCGCTGCCGGAGGCGTCGGAGAGAAGGCGGGCGAGGTTTTCGAGGGCGCTAAGGACTACTACGAGCGCGCCTCACAGTTTGCCGGAGCGGGCGTACGTTTAACGCGCGCCTCCACCGCCGCCACCTCCGGCCTGCTCAAAGCCGGAAACTGGGTCAAGAAGAATCCGGGCAAGGCCGCGCTCGTGGCGTTTTCATTGGTGACGGGCGTGCGCCTAGGGGCTTCGTTCCCCGGTCTTGACGCCGTGCTTATCGGCGCGCATCCGCATTGGTTTACGCATTCGGCGCTGCCCGTCTATGGGCTGCGGAAGGCGTCTGAGAAGTTTGACGGCTATTTGAAAGAGCAAGAGCGGCTGATTGCCGACGGAGAGTTAGAGGAAGCCGCGCGACGGCGCGTAGAGTTTGAGCGCAAAATCGTCAAATACGTCGGCGCGCCTCTTCTGGGAGCCTTCAGTTGCGCGGCTGGCGCGGCGATGTGGGCGCAGATTCTCCAACCCGGGCCGATTGTCGGAGCGCCCATTAGCTGGCTGCTCGGCGGCAATCCGTTTCTTGACGGCGTGTGGTTGTTCGCAAACGGCGTCTTGTGCTTCCATCAGGGCTACAAGTTTTTTATGATAGCGCTGGCGGATGAGCAGGAGGTGGCGCGCGTGGTGCGCGAAATCAAGGGCCTGTTACCCGCGGGAGAAGCCGCATAAAATTTTTTGGCTTGCAATCGTCGGTCAACCGAATGACGTGAGCACGCATCTTTACCGAGTAAGAGGAAAACAATTATGAATACCAGACGGTTCGTACTGCACCTAATCGTTGGCTTGCTCAGCTTTTTAATCGGCGTGACGGCTGCCGTGGCGCTGGGCGGCTTTGACCCGTTGGCCCGCTTCACACGCAGCTATAGGCACCAGCCGCACTCGCTGTCTGCCCCCGCTGTGAAATACGAAAACTACAGCGGTTGCCGGATGCGCTCTCGCACGCGCACGGCAGACCTGCGTGATGACGATTTTGAGCCTTCCGTCGTTCCGCCCGTGCCGGCCATTCCAGACGTGCCCTTAGATGAAAAGGAAGCGCCGAAGCCGCCGCGTGCGCCGCGCCCCAAGCATTAATTCAAAAACGGGTAGACTTTAAAGCCAACATCTGACCGCCGGAGAGCTTGACGCATGAAATTGGTCGCTCTCCGGCGGTCTTTGTCTTTTTAGGTGATGGTAATCGGGAAGGGCAGGAAGCAGAGAGCGAAGACGAGGAGCGTCAAGGCGGCGACGATGAGGCGCTTGCGGTCGAGCGGCGTCGTGTCTTCGGCCTGCGGGTGGCGCACGCGCAGCATCACGGCCAGCAGCACGGCGTAAAGAAACCCGCTCGGACTGCCGTGCCAGAACCAACCGAGCACAGCCAGCGCCGCCATGATGACGAAAGACAAGCGCCCGAGCAATTTATGCAGGCGCGGGCCGAAGACCGAGAAGGTCGCATGTCCGCCGTCGAGTTGGCCCACGGGCAGCAAGTTCAAACTCGTCACCAGCAAGCCAATCCACGCCGCCATGTGAAAGGGGTTGATGCCCGTCTCCGCTAGCTTGATGCCGAAAGCGCCCGCTATCAGGCGAAAGAGAAGCGGGTCGTTAAAGGTAATAATGTCGCCGCCTGTCAGTTGCACGGGTTGAAGGTTGAGGATGCCGACCAAAGCAATCGGCAGCGCGACCACGAATCCGGCGAGCGGCCCCGCGACACCTATATCAAAGAGCGCACGACGCGACGGGATGGGCGATTTGATTTTGATAAACGCGCCAAACGTTCCGGCCAGAAAGAGCGGCGGCGCGGGGATAAAAAACGGCAGCGTCGCATCCACGCCGTAACGTCTACAGGCCACGTAATGTCCGGCTTCGTGGGCCGCCAGAATCAAAAGGAGCGAGCCTGCAAATGTCGCTCCCTGCGCGAGCAGGTGCGGGTGCGCGAAGGCGTTTTGAATGTATGCGCCGAGCGTGAGCAGGTAGTATTCGGGAACGTAGAGGATGTAATCAAACCAAGTGGAGGGCGAGCGCAGCGCAGGCTCTCCGACTTCCGTACTGACGAGCATGATGCCGGCGACGGTGGACGTGATGGCCGTCAACAGAAAGAGAGCGGTGTGCCGCACCCACTCGCGCGCCGTCGGACGCGCGGACGTGCGCCGGCGCTGCACGTAAGGCGCTGGCGCATCGACAAAGGGAGGAATTGCTTGGACGGATTCAGACACTGAAAATCAGATGCCGGAGGCTAGCTGTTAGATGTCAGCCGGATTCTTTCGGCATCCGACATCCAAAGCATCTAACTTCTGTTTTAATACTCTGCGTCGGGCAAAGGCGGCGCGGCGGCTTCGTTAGCGCTGTCGGTGTCTGCGCCGCCGCTGCTGTCGTGGGCCTGTAGCTCTTTGCCGGGCTTGAAACGAATGGTTTTGCCGGAGGGAATGGCGACCTCTTCGCCCGTGCGCGGATTGCGGCCCACGCCGCGCTTGCGCGGCTTGACGACGAAGACGCCAAAACCGCGCAGCTCAATGCGTTCGCCGCGCATCAGCGCTTCCTTCATCGAATGGAAAAGGGCATCCACGGCCTGTTCGGCCTTCATCTTGGGCACGCCCGTGCGATCCGCCACACGGTTGACAATATCGAGTTTAATCACGCTTTCGGCCTCCGTCTGAGTGCGGTTCTGAAATGGGCTTGATAATCAAGGCGGACTGTTACCTCTCTGGCGATGATAGAGAGGGGCAGCGAAGACTGTCAAGGAAACGATGAACGCGGAACAGTGAACGGTGAACTATTAAGAGCTGGCTTTTCATACCGCGTTTACGCTTCCGCCTTCATCGTTTCTTCTGCCTCCATACGTTGTTGACAAAGCGCGCGGGGCGCGGCTAACCTCGAAGTGAAATTGCAGGGATGACAGAGGTTGTTCTTTTAGTTCATCGTTCTGTGTTCATCGTTCATTGTTTTGCTGAGTGGCTATGTTTGGAATCAAGAAGAGAAGAGCGCCGCTCTTTGGCAGTATTAGCGCTGAAGACGATAAAGATATTGAGGTGCAGCGCCCGCAGCAGGTCGCGCGCAGCAACTTCTGGGCTGAATCGAGGCTCCTTTTGCGCGACCTCATCTTCGCCTTGATGTTTGCGGCGCTGGCGGTCGTCTTCGTCATCCAGCCCGTCAAAGTCGAGGGCACTTCGATGCTGCCCCGCTTGCACGACGGCGAGCGCATCTTCGTCAACAAGTTAATCTATTACGGACTGCCGAAACTCCAGCGCGGCGACATCATCGTCTTCTGGTATCCTAACGACCCTTCCAAGAGCTACATCAAGCGCATCATCGGTTTGCCGGGCGAGACGGTCGAAGTGCGCGAGGGAAGGATTCTGATTAACCATGTCGAGTTGCAGGAGCCGTACCTAGACCCGCAACTGAACCTGTCGCATTCGAGCCAGTCTCCCGTGCAGGTCAGGGAACACTACTATTTCGTGATGGGCGACAACCGCGACCATTCTTCGGATTCGCGTTTTTGGGGACTCGTCCCCGAAAAATATATTTACGGCAAGGCGCTCTTGCGCTACTGGCCTTTGTCGAGCGCACAATTCATCTCGCACGAATCCGTTTATAACGTCGTGCCGCCCGGCCCCGGCGTTCGTCAACTGCCGCAGGACGACGCCGGCAGCGCAAACGAAGAGCGATAGCGGCGGCGCGTGTTCTCTAAGCGAGAGATTTTTACAGCAGAGCAAAAGAGCGGAAGACTAGACAGTCTGGAAGCAAGATGGAATGGTTACGGCCACTGTTGTTGATGTTCTATGCACCGGGGCGCGGGATGCGGGAGGTTCGTGACCGCGTCCCTTTTGTGCCGGCTCTCCTGATAGCTTTGGTGGCGCAGGCAGCCTACCTCGTTCTCACGCAGCAGTTGATTGCCAATTCTCCTTTCGTGCTGCGCGGGTTTGGCTCCGTCTTCGGCCTGCTCTGGCGCTCAATCACGCCGCTGCTCTTCATTGCGCTCGTTTTCGTCCCGCTCGTCGCTTTAATCGCCAACCTCTTCGACCGTCGCGGCAGCATCGGCCTCGTGCTCCAACAGGAATACGCGGCGCTGGCCTCAACCATCTTTTACGCTTGGGCCGCGGCCAACCTGCTCGCCTTGCCGCTGGCTCTGCTGGCCCACACGAGCGGCTTTCAGGAAACGGTTGTACAGGAATCTTTGAAGCGCGCCAGCGAGTTGCAGGAGACTTTGAAGCTAACCCCGGAAGCTCAGGCGAGCTTTCTCAGCCCGCAGTTGCACGCGGCGAATCTCTTTCTCTTAATCGCGCTGATGCTCTTCGCGGTGTGGGTGATTCCGGCTGTACGGCAGGTCTTTCGTCTGTCCGTGCTGCGCTCTTTCGCCATCGTGTTGTTGAGCGGGGCCGTGATGTTCGTCGTCGGGCCGATGCTGCTCCCGTTCTTTAGCGGCATCAGCGCCATCATCGCTTCGCCTTTCATGCTGCTGCTGCTCTTCTTTCTGTTGCGCGGCCACATCAGCGACTTGACGGGTGCACAGCGTGCTCGCGCATCCTTCAAACGGAATTTGGAAGCCGCGACGCTCAACCCGGCCGACGCCTCGGCCCACTACAACCTCGGTCTCATTCATCAACAGCGCGGCGAGCTTGATGCTGCCCGCGAGCGTTTCCAGCGCGCCGTCGAGATAGACCCAGAAGAGTTGGACGCTCATTATCAACTGGGCCGCATCAGTCGTGCGCAGGGCCAACTGGCTGACGCCATCAAGCATTTCGAGCAGGTCGTCAGCCGCGACCAGACACACGCGCAGCACGAAATCTGGCGCGAGACGGGCGCGACCTACATCGCCGCCGGACAATTCGAGGATGCGCGCGACGCCCTTGAGCGCTTTCTAGACCAACGCCGGCTAGACCCCGAAGGTCTCTATCTGATGGGCCGCGCACACGCCGGACTCGGCCACCAGCGCGAGGCGGCAGCCTCCATGCAAGCCTGCATCGAGGCCGTCAGAACAGCGCCCGCTTACAAGTATCGCACCGAGAAGCGCTGGCTCAACGAAGCGCAGCAATTCTTAAAAACTAGACAAATAATGAGTAATGAGTGATGAGTGATGAGTAAAAGAAAACCGCTCATCGCTCGTGCTTTCTTTTAACTCATCACTCATCACCCATCACTCATCACTGCTTTTTATGGTCTTCATTGAAGGAAAATCCGCTCTGCTGGCGCTTGAAGATGGACGCTCGTTTCGCGGGCGCTCGTGGGGCGCGGAGGGCGAAGTCTGCGGCGAGATGGTCTTCAACACTTCGATGTCGGGCTATCAGGAAGTCTTGACTGACCCGTCGTATGCCGGACAGATAGTGTGTATGACGTATCCGCTCATTGGCAATTACGGTGTGACGCGTGCGGATGAAGAGTCTGGTCGCCCGTGGGTTGAAGGCTTCGTCGTCCGCGAGGCGAGCCGCACGGTTTCCAACTGGCGCGCCGAAGAGTCGCTTGATGCTTACCTGAAGCGCTGGAAGATAGTCGCCATTGACGGCATAGACACGCGCGCTCTTGTTCGTCACATACGCGACAAGGGAGCGATGCGCGCCTGCCTTTCGACCCTAGACCTTGACGAAAAAAGTTTGATTGAGAAGGCGAGCCTCTCGCCCGCGATGGAGAATAGAGAACTCGCCAGCCTCGTCACCTGTCGTAGTCCGTATGAAATACTCCCTGAGGGCGAAGAGCGCTTTCATGTCGTTTGCTACGACTTCGGCGTCAAGCAGAACAGCCTGCGCTCGCTCGCTCGTCTGCATTGCCGCGTGACCGTTGTGCCCGCCGACACGCCCGCCTCGGAAGTTCTCGGCCTTAAACCTGACGGCATCTTTCTCTCCAATGGCCCCGGCGACCCTGCTTCGATGAGTAAGGTCGTAGAGGAAATCAGCAGCGTCGTCGAGAGCGGCGTCCCCGTTTTCGGCATCTGCTTCGGCCACCAACTGCTGGGCCGTGCCTTCGGCGCCAAAACCTATAAACTCCGCTTCGGCCATCGCGGCGGCAACCAGCCCGTCAAAGACTTGGAGACAAACTCTGTCGAGATTACGTCGCACAACCACGGTTTCGCCGTCCAATCCGAAAGCCTCCCGCCGGAGGTCGAAGTCACGCACATCAATCTCAACGACAACTGCGTCGAAGGAATGCGTCATCGCCGCCTGCCCATCTTCTCCGTCCAGTATCACCCGGAGGCCGCGCCCGGCCCGCACGACGCCGAGCATCATTTCCAAAGCTTCATAGAGTTGATGGAGCGCGCCCATGCGCACGCTTGAAGTCGCGCGCCTCGCATTCACGGCTGTTGCTTCCTGCGCCGAACATCGCAGCAATCGTCCTTTTTATCCTCCTTACTTGTCACTCGTCCCTTCGTTCACCTATACTGCCCCTGCTTTCATTTCGGCAGCCGATTGGAGTTTCGAGAAAGACCTTGCAGCCCGTAGTGCATCAAGGACGCCTCAACGCGGAGGGCTTTCGCTTCGCGCTCGTTGCGAGCCGCTGGAACGATTTTCTGACGGCGCGGCTCGTCGAGGGCGCTCTTGATGCGTTGGAGCGCCTCGGCGCTCAGGAACAGGCCGTTGAGTTGTTCAAAGTTCCCGGCTCGTTTGAGATTCCGCTTTTGGCGCGTAAGGTCGCAGGCTCAGGAAAGTTTGATGCGGTCGTTTGTTTGGGGACGATTATTCGCGGGCAGACGCCGCACTTCGAGTATATCGCGGCGGAAGTGACGAAGGGCATCGCGCAGGCCGCAATGGAGACAGGCGTGCCGGTGGTTTACGGCATCGTCACGGCAGACACGCTCGAACAGGCGATTGACCGCGCCGGAGTGAAGGCGGGCAACAAGGGGTTTGAGGCCGCGATGTCGGCGGTCGAGTTAGTCAATCTTTATAAAACAGTGACGAGTGACAAGTGATGAGTGACAAGTTAAAACCAGCAGCGCTCTTGCGCGAGCTTGGCTCTTGTTCCTGCTCGTCACTTGTCACTCGTCACTCGTCACTGAAGTATTATGGGTTCAAGGCGTAAGGCGCGAGAGTGCGCCTTGCAAATGCTCTTTGCGGCTGATGTCTCTGCGACGCGCGTGGACGAACTCGTGCGGACGTACTGGACTGAACTGGGCGACGCCGATGTCGAACCGCCCGCGCGCGACTTCGCGACGCGGCTGGCTTCGGGCACCCTCGCGCACCTGCAAGAACTCGACGAGCGCATCCGCTCGCGCGCCGAACACTGGCGCATCTCGCGGATGGCAATCGTGGACCGCAACATCCTGCGCCTCGCCGTCTACGAATTTATCCACGAGCCGACCCCGCGCACCGTCGCCATCAACGAAGCCCTCGAAATCGCCCGCCGCTTCTCCACCTACGAGGCCACGCAATTCATCAACGGTATTCTCGACGCCATCAAACGCGACCTCGACGAACAACACCCGCAGGAACACACCACTGACGAAGACGCAGACGAACACGGCGGCGAAGACGCTCCACATTCTGACGACGAACAAAAAGAAGCTTCCGCATAGCAGTAGGCAGATGGAAGCGGGCAGTTAAAATAAGACTTCCGGCTGTGTGCCGCCATTTGCCTCCCGCCTCCTGCCTCCTATTTACGATTTCCGCCCGACGATTTACCATTCACTTATGGACAACTTGCTGCGCGCGTTTCTGGCCGAAGCCGAGGATTTAATCGAGGCGCTTTTCACGGACATAGAGGCTTTGCGCGAAAGGGGAGAGACGGGACGCGTGCGGCGCGAATTGATGGGGCGCATCTTTCGCCACGTCCACACGCTGAAGGGAACGGCTGCCGCCGCGGGTCTCGATGTCGCCAGCCAGACCGCCCACGAGTTTGAGACGCTGCTTGACGCAATTCGCACGGGCCGCTTGACGCTCGACGATGCCGTGCTCGATGCCTTCGACGATGCGGCTCATGCGCTCTCGCAAACGCTCGACGCCACGGCACGCGGCGAAGCTCCGTCGCCGCCTCTTCAACTCCTCCAAAATTTACGCTCGCTCACGCGCCTAAACGACAGCCCTCCCTCCGCTCATCCTGATTCAAAGACAATTCTCCTGCCCGAAGAAATCGCGCGCACGCTCAGCGCAGACCAAACACGGCGCGTGCATGAAGCGACCGCCGAAGGACAGAGCTTGTTCGTCATTCACGTCACGTTTGAGTTGGAAGACTTCGATGTAGGCTTTCGCGAGTTGAGCGCCGAGTTAGGCGAGCGAGGCGAACACGTCTCGACGCTGCCCGGATTGATAGAAGCAGCGCCTGGCGCTATCAGCCTGCGATTGCTCTATGCTTCGGACGCGAGCGCGGAAGGATTAAGCGCGCTCGCCTCTGCGTTCGGCTCTGTCTCGGTCGAGGAACTGAAGCCCGCAACGACGGGCCGCGACGAAACTGCCGCCGGCGAGCTTGACGAAGAAGCAAGCGAAGGCGACGCTCACGCGGAGAGAATTGCGCGGCTGTCAACGCAGGTGCGCGTCGAGTTGGGCCAACTCGATGAGCTTATCTCGACCACGCACGAGTTGATGTTGGAAACCGGACGAGCTTTTGAGTTCACACTAGAAGGCCTGGCGTTTGACGATGAGCGCCGCGGTCGTGTCGCGGCTCACGTGGCAAGTATTCACGGGCGTTTCATCAAGCTGGAAGAGCAGTTGATAGGCTTGCGCAGAGTGCCGCTGGCGCGGGCGCTTGAGCGTGCCGCGCGGGCGGGCAGGCAGGCTGCGCGCGCGACCGGAAAGGAAGTGGCTTTCGAGATAGCGGGCGGGGAAGTGAGGCTTGATAAGTCGCTCGTGGAGGCCATCTCCGACCCGCTCCTGCATCTGGTGCGCAACGCCGTGGACCACGGCATTGAGACGCAAGAACGGCGCGCGAGCGCGGGCAAGAACTCGCGGGGAGCGGTGCGCCTGGAAGCGACGGCGGAGAATGACCGCGTCATCTTGAAGGTGACGGATGACGGTCGTGGGATTGAACTGGAAAGCATCGCCCGCGCTGCCGTGCGGCAGGGCATTATCGAAGCCGGACAAAGCGTGAGCCGTCATCAGGCTTTGCGTCTGATTTTTCGCCCGGGGTTTTCCACCGCCGCAACCGTTTCCACCGTGTCTGGGCGCGGCGTCGGGCTTGATGTCGTGGAAAGAGCGGTCGAGCAGGTGGGCGGCGAGATGCGCGTTTGGAGCGAGGCGCATCGGGGCACGACTTTCGAGATGATAGTGCCCGTCGCGTTAGCGTTGATTCCGGCGCTCGTCGTCGCTGTGAATGGGGTTAGCTATTGCGTTGACGCTCGCCGCGTTAGCGAGACGTGCGTTGTCAGGGCGGAGGATGTCAGGCGAGAAGTGGATGGTGAGTTCATTGATTGGCGCGGGATGCGATTGCCGCTCGTGCGTTTGCGCACGTTGCTCGGTCAAGTCGCGGTTGAAGAAGAAGGCGCGGAGAGTTGGCCCGCGATTATCTTGTCCACGGCGTTGAAGGAGAAGGAAAGGGAAGCTGGCGAAGATGCTGGCCGCGCAAAGGTCGCCGTGTTGGTTGACGGGTGTAGAGAGGAACGCACGGAAGTGTTGGTGCGGAGGCTAGGGGCGCACGGGCTGCGTTGGACGGGTGTAAGCGGGGCCGCCGAATTGAGCGAGGGTGAACTGGCGTTAGTGCTCGATTTGCCGCGACTGATTGAAGCTCAGGGCGGGGTTGGTTAACGTTTGGGCGGCGCTTCGCGTCTAAGAGCAAAAGAGGAGGCCGCCGGGCGTCGCTTTCTGCGGCTCGTGGCGGCGAAAGCGTGTGCGCTGTTAGGTTAAGCTGGTGAGACGAATAATGATGGGCAATCTGAGCGGGAATTTGAGAACAACGCTGGCGGGCTTGCTCGTCGTGTTATTCATCGCGGGGGGCGCAGCGGCGCAGCAGCCGGTGGCGGCGCGCCCTTATCCGAAGGAGATTCGCGGCTACAAGGTCGAGCGCGCGAAGGTGGAAATCAGGCGGGAGAAGGACGACAAAGAAGCGAAGAAGGCGAACCGGGCGGAAGACAAGGCGGACGGGGCGGAAGAGGCCGACGCGTTGATTCAATTCGGAGAGCCGCGCGTGGCGCGCGTCACGCCGCTTGGGCTGACGCTTGAAGTGCCGATTACGGTCGCCGCCGTCAAGCAGGGAGGCCGCGTTGATTTCCTAGTCTTCGAAGAGATGGTCGTCAACGGCACGCCCGTCACGATTGACGACTATCAACATCCTTTCGAGTTGCCGAATAAAAGCGCGGTCGTGCTGCCGCAGCCCGTGCGTATCTTCATCAGCGCGCCGCGCGTCATCTTGGGCGCGCTCGACGAATGGGGCAACTCGAAGGAGACCTGGCCTGTGACGGGCCGCGTCTACGTCTTCGGGCGCTTCAAAAAGTTTCTCTTCAACTTCAAACGCGCCGTGCCCCTCGAACTCAATCTCTCGCTCGCCAACCCGCTGCGCGTGGAAAAGCAACGCATCGAGCCTGTTTCCAACAATTAACCCGCATGAGGCCCGCTCTGAAGTAGTTTCTCGCCGCCATCAGGCGTTCTGCGCCCTCCGTTAGATGTTTCAGGCCCGCCGTCACGTGTTCCAACCGTTTCGTCACGCGTTCCAATCGTTCCGTCAGATGTTCCAGGCGTTCCGTCACGTGTTCCATTCATTTCGTCACGTGTGCTAATCGCTCCGTCACGTGTGCTAATCGTTTCGTCACGTGTACTTTTCATTCCGTCACGTGTACTTTTCGTTTCGTCAGATGTTCTAATCGTTTCGTCACGTGTTTTTTTCGCATAATGGTACGTTTTTTTCTCATAATGACATGTTCCGGCCTGTCGTCAAAGAAAAAG
>CAZEZJ010000066.1:7550-17501 GCA_964516695.1 uncultured Blastocatellaceae bacterium | reverse complement strand
AAAGCTGCCGCCCTCGAAGACGAACGAGAAAGCGCCCGGCGTTTCAGGGCTGGTCACAACTGTCGGAGCTTTCGGCGCTTTGGGTGTGGCGGGCGCGGTCTCTTGTGCCAGCACGTTTGCGCAGGACATTAAGAGTAGGGAAACAAAGAGCAGATTCAGACGCTTCAGAATCATCACAGAAAATCCTCCCGGAAAGATTTTGGAAGCTCTCACGCAGCCCGCTGCGCTCAGTTCCAAAAAATTTCTGAAGGATTTTCTTTCCCACCAGCCAGACCTTCAGGCTTTCCTGTAAACTTCTCGCCCGCCGCTTAGTTCAACAGCCAGCTTCCCCTCAGACTGGGCCAAGTCCAGATGCGCGACCGCTTCCGACACGGCGAGGAAGCGATGCACGTCGTCCGTGCCGGGAAACAAATCGCGCGCCACGTCCCAAGCGGTCGCGCCCCCTTTCGGGATAATGCGAATCACCTCCGCCTGCCGCTCGCGTATGGCGCGCAGGTAGCGGTTGAACAGTTCTTCAAAATCCGTCACCACATCGCCGTGCCCGCCATGCACGAGCGTCGGTGCGAAACTACGCAGGCGCGCCAAACTCACCATGTATTCCGCCAGCGACGGAAAACGGCGCGACGGGTCAACCGGGTCAGGCGACAGAATCGGATTCGGCGTGATGCGCTTCAGCACGCAATCGCCCGCGATAACGGTCCGGTCCGCCTCGCGCACAAACGAGCAAGAACCCGGCGTGTGCCCCGGAGTATGGACAACGCGCAAAGCGCCCGTGGCAAATTCCAACTCTTCCTCGTCCACCATCTCTCTGTACTGCCCATCGTCGAGCGAATCAGCGTAAGCCCGCACGCCCTCATACATCCGCTGCAAAGCCACAATCTCATCATCCGAGACGCCCGCGCGCACTAGCAGTTGACGATGCTCGTCATACTCCAGGCGGCCCGCTCTGTGCCCCGTCTCCCAACCGTGTACCAACACCTCCGCGTCTTTCGCCTCATCGCGCAATGAGCGCGCCAGCCCGCAATGGTCTTCGTGCGCGTGCGTCAAGACGATGCGCCGTATGTCAGCGACGCGAATGCGCGCCCGCCGCAACCCCTCCCGCAGAGCCTCAATCGCCTCCCTCGTCTTCGGCCCCGTGTCAATCAATGTCACAGGGTCTTCCGCGATGAGATAGCAATTAACCGGCCCGACGTAAAACGGCGTCGGCACACTGATGGGAACGATTTTCATGATTTTAGATTTGCGATTTGCGATTTGCGATTGGATAAGGATTGATTTTTTAATTCTTAATCTTTAGTCCGATTCCAATCGCAAATCAAAAATCTAAAATCGCAAATTAATAAACGTACTTGTTCGCCTTAATCATCTCGTCAGCGATGCGCTGGCGCGCGGCGACCGTGTTCAAGGGCGTCAGCTTCGTAAAGCGACGGAGCGCGGCCAGGAGCGTGCGCAGTTCGTCGCCTTCGGTCATGGCGGCGAGAGTGTTCTTGGCGTTGGCTTCGATTCTCTCGACGGCATCGTTGCAGAACACGCGCGTCATGTCCAGATAGCGGGCCGCCGCCTCTTCGCCCCCGTTGGCCGCGAGCTTTTGCGCGCGCAGAATGGCCGACTCCATCGCGTAGGCATCAATAATAATATCCGCGATGCCCATCAACACTTCCTGCTGGTCTGCAAGCGCCATCATGTACTTCTGCGCCGCCGTCCCCAGCGTCATCAGCGCGACCTTCTTAGCGTTGAGCGCCAATTTCAACTCAGCCGCCAACACGCTCTCGTCTTCGTCGAAGCCGCCTAAGGAGGGCGAGAGAACCTCGTCCATCAAAGCCTGCGCGGCGGGCAGCAGCGCCAGCTTGCCCGTCATCGCACGCTTCATCAACATGCCGGGAATCAGCATCCGGTTGATTTCGTTTGTGCCCTCGAAGATGCGGTTAATGCGCGAGTCGCGGAAGGCGCGCTCCGCCGGATAGTCAGCCGAATAGCCGTAGCCGCCGTAAATCTGCACCATCTCGTCAACAACGTAGTTGCAGTATTCGGACAGCGCCACCTTGATGATTGAACACTCCGCCGCATACTCTTCAATTGCCTTCAACTTGGCGTCAGGGTCTTTAGGGTCGCTGATGGCAGCCTCTATGAGGCCGAGCGTGCGATAGACCATCGCCTCGCCAATCCACGTGCGAATCGCCTGCTCCGCGAGCTTCGCCTTGATTGCGCCAAATGATGAGATTGACTTGCCAAACTGATGACGCTCGTTTGCGTAGCGCACGGATTCCGTAATCCCTAGCTTCATGCCGCCGACGCACATCGCGCCGAGCTTGAAGCGACCGATGTTCAGGATGTTGAAAGCTATCTTCGCCCCCTTGCCGACTTCACCGAGCAGATTCTCGACGGGCGTTTTGACATCCGCGAGCACGAGCGCCGTCGTGCTCGAACCCTTGATGCCCATCTTGTGCTCTTCCGCACCCGAAGTTAAACCTTCTTGCCGCTCAACGATGAAGCCGCTGAATTTGTCGCCGTCAACTTTGGCGAAAACGATGAAGAGGTCTGCAAAGCCGCCGTTGGTAATCCACATCTTCTCGCCGTTTAAGATGTAGTGTGTGCCGTCGTCGCTCAAGCGCGCGGTGGCTTTCGCGGCGAGCGCGTCGGAGCCTGAGCCTGCTTCCGTCAGCGCATAGGCCGTGACGATTTCACCCGCCGCGATTTTCGGCAAATACTTCTGCTTCGCCGCTTCCGTGCCGAAGTAGATAATCGGCAGCAGCCCGATGCCGCTCTGCGCGCCCATCGTCGTCGCGAAGCTCGCCGCGCGCCCGATGCCTTCACCGACGAGCGCACTGCTCGTCTGGTCAAGCCCAAGGCCGCCATACTCTTCAGGGATGTTCGCGCTGATTAGTCCGAGGTCGGAAGCCTTGCGGATTAACTCGCGCGCCAACTGCCAATCGTGCTTCTCCAAATCGTCGATATGCGGGCGCACTTCGTTGTCCACAAACTCGCGCGTCGTCTCCGCAATCATCCGGTGCTCTTCCGTAAAATCTTCCGGCGTAAAAATTCCTTCGGGCGTTGATTCTTCAATCAGAAAACTCCCGCCCGCGACAATCCGTTTTTCTTCAACTACGGCTGACATCTCTTTGCTCCTTTCAGTCGCAAAACCAAGTGATGAGTAATGAGTAATGAGTGATGAGTAAAAGAAAGAGTATTTAACTTATCACTCATCACTTTTTTATAATCTTTCAAAAATTCCCGCCGCGCCCATGCCGCCGCCGACACACATGGTGACCATTCCATAGCGCCCTTGCCGGCGTTCGAGTTCGCGCAGGATGGTGGCGGTCAGTTTCGCGCCCGTGCAACCCAAAGGATGACCGAGCGCGATTGCGCCGCCGTTGACGTTGACGCGCTCGGGGTCGAGTCCAAGCTCTTTAATGACGGCGAGCGATTGTGCGGCGAAGGCTTCGTTTAATTCGATAACGTCAATCTGGTCCAGCGTGAGTCCCGCCAGTTTCAAGACTTTCGGAATCGCGAAGACCGGACCGATGCCCATCTCTTCGGGCGGGCAGCCGGCGGTCGCGTAGGCGACAAAGCGTGCCATCGGTTTCAAATTCAACTCGCGCGCACGCTCGTCCGACATCACGATGGCAGCCGCCGCTCCATCTGACATCTGCGAAGCATTGCCCGCCGTGATAGTGCCCTTCACATGAAACGCGGGCTTCAGCTTCGCCAATCCTTCCAGCGAGCTATCAAGACGCACGCCCTCATCTTCCTTGAAGACAATCTCGCGCTTCTGTTTGCGGCCCTTCTCGTCTAACTCTTCGACGGTGACGGTGAGCGGCACGGTCTCATCCTGAAATTTCTGCTCCGCCAAGGCTGCGGCGGCGCGCTGGTGAGACTGCAAGGCAAACTCGTCCTGCTCCTCGCGCGAAATCTCATACTTGCGCGCGACGTTTTCCGTCGCCAGTCCCATGTTGAGATAAAAGTCTGGATAGTGTTCGACAAGGTAAGGGTTGGGGCGAATGATGTGCCCGCCCATCGGAATCATGGACATCGTTTCCAGCCCGCCCGCGACGACCACCTCCGCGCCGCCCACGCGAATGCGGTCAGCCGCCAGCGCGATTGATTGCAGCCCCGACGAGCAGAAGCGGTTAATCGTCATCGCAGACGTGCTCACGGGCAGCCCCGCGCGAATGGCCGCCGCACGCGCCGTGTTCATGCCCTGTTCGGCCTCCGGCATCGCGCAGCCCATAATCACATCTTCAATCTCCGAAGCCTCCAAGCCCTCGCAACGCGCGATTGCTTCACTAATGACCGCCGCGCCCATCTCGTCGGGCCGCGTGTCCTTCAAAGTGCCCTTCGGCGCTTTACCAACGGCGGTCCGTACGGCAGAGACAATGACTGCTTCTCTCATAAATTTATACCTCTAATTTCCTCTTTTAACTTCCCTTTGAAGAGCGGCCTCGCTCCTTAGTCGCTCCTCTTTCACAACTTCGAGCGCTAGCCTGGCGCCAGCGCCACGTCAACTTCTTTCAACGGCAACAACCGGCGCAACTCCTGCGGGTCGAGCGACACGAGAAAGCCGCGCTTGCCGCCGTTGATGTAAATCCGCGAAAACTCAAAAATCGTTCGCTCCGCATAAACGGGCAAGCGGCCGCGCGTTCCAAGCGGACTCGTCCCGCCGACCAGATAGCCCGTGTGCTTCTCGGCGCTGGCAGGATGACACGGCTGCACGCTTTTGACGTTGAGCGCACGCGCCAGTTGCTTTGTCGAAACCTCACGGTCGCCGTGCATCAAGACGATAAGCGGCCGGCGCTCATCCGTCTCCATCACCAATGTCTTCACCACCGCGTGCTCATCAACACCAAGCGCATCGGCAGAATGTCTCGTGCCGCCCCGCTCGACGTAGTCATACAGATGCGGCTCAAACTCCACTTTCGCGTCCCGCAACGCGCGGATGGCCGGAGTCACAGGATATTTCATCTCACCTGCCATCGCTCTTGACGGAGAGCAACGCTGCTGCCCGCCGCCGTTTCTGTCGCTTCGCACTCGCGGCTTGCATCAACCGCCGCAACACTCGCACCCATAAAGACCAACGCCTCTGCTTCACAGGCCGCGACGCGATGAAAGCTTCCGCCCTATCAAGCGCATCCTCAAGCAGCGCATCATGCAGCCAGCGAAACACTAGCGGCCATGAAAGGCGCGCCCAACCCTCTAAACGCATCTCAAGCACATGCCGCAGCCGCACAATGCCCGTCGCTATCTCTTCCGCCTCAAAGACGTGAACGCCGACAAAGCCGCGCGGCGCTGTAAAACGAAAACGAAGGCTTCGCCCCGGCTCATATGCTTCAACCGTGTAACGAATCGGCCCATGCCCTCCGCTCGTGCCCACCGCGAGCGGCCCGCGAAAGCGCACCGGCGGCCAACGGTCATACGGCCACAGCGCATCATTGCTTGCCCCCAGGCGGTCAATCATGTCGCCAACAATCGCCAGCGGCGCATGTAACACTCGCTCGTGAACGTTTAGCACCATAAGGGCTTTTCCGGTTTCAAGTTTCAAGTTTCAGGTTTCAAGTTCAAAGCAATCGAACCTCAAACTTGAAACTAATTCCTCAAAGGCTTGCCCGTCTTCAGCATGTGCGCGATGCGCTCCTGCGTCTTGCGTTGGCTGACGAGCGAGAGAAACGCCTCGCGCTCAAGGTCTAGCAAATACTGCTCGGAGACGCGCGTCGGGTGATTCAAATCGCCGCCCGTTAAGATTTGCGCCAGCTTTTCGCCAATCAACGCATCGTGCTCTGAGATGAAGCCGCCGCGCTTCATCTGATGAATGCCAAGCTTCAGAGTGGAGAGCGCCGGTTGGCCCATCGCCAGAATGTCCGTGCGCTGTTGCGGCTTCGTGTAGCCGGTCTTTGCCAGCGCCAGCACTTCCTGCTTCGCGTCCGCAATCAGGCGGTCGCGGTTCATCGAGATGGTGTCGTCAGCGCCTAGAAAACCGAGCGCGCGCGCCTCTTCGGCTGAGGTCGCGACCTTGGCGAGCGCGATAGTCTCAAACGCACGCTTGATGAAGGGAAACGGGTCAACGTCGTTTGCGCTCTTCGGAATCGAATCGAGCGCGCGCAACAGCATCTCCTTCGTGCCGCCGCCCGCCGGAATAATCCCGACGCCGACTTCGACCAGACCGATATACGTCTCAGCCGCCGCGCGCACGCGGTCTGCGTGCAAGACCATCTCGCAGCCGCCGCCGAAGACCATCTGAAACGGCGCGACGACAACCGGCTTTGCAGAATAGCGCAAACTCATGGTCGCGTTTTGAAAGACGCGCACCATCATGTCAAGCTCTTCCCAATTCTCTTCCTGAGCTTCCAGCAGCATCAGCATGATGTTTGCGCCGACGCAAAAGTTTGTGCCCTGATTGCCCACCACCAAGCCGACGAAGTTCTTTTCAACTTCCGCGAGCGATGCTTTGAGCATCTGCAACGTGTCGCCGCCGATGGCGTTCATCTTCGAGTGAAATTCAAGACAGGCCACGCCGTCGCCAATGTCCAACAGCGACGCGCCCGCGTTCTTCTTAATCACGCCCGTGCGGTCTTTGACAGACTTTAAGACAATCACGCCTGGCTGCTCATTGACCGGAGCGTAATTGTTCGTGTTGAAGTCGAAATAAAACTGCTGGCCGTTCTCGTTCTTGTAAAAGGAGGTCGCGCCCGCTTCCAGCATCCGCTCGACGTTGGCAGGAATCGTTTGTCCCTCTTCCTTCATGCGCGCGACGGATTTCTCCACGCCGATTGCATCCCACACTTCAAAGACGCCCAACTCCCAACCAAAGCCCCACTTCATCGCGCGGTCAACCTCTACAACCGTGTCTGCGATTTCGGGAATACGATTGGCCGCATAGCGCAGCGTGCGCGAGATGGTCTTCCACAGAAACGCGCCCACGCGGTCTTTGCCCCAAACAAGCGCTTTAATGCGCTCCGGTGTGGCCTCTATGTTCTTCGCCATGTCGAGCGCGGGCAGTTTAATTTTCTGCGCGGGCTTGTATTCGAGCGAGGCCGTATCGAGCGTCCAGATTTCCTGCTTCTCGCCTTCACCTTTCTGTTTCTTGTAGAAGCCGCCCTTCGTCTTGTTGCCGAGAATGCCGCGCCCAATCATTTGCTTTAAGAACTCGGGCGCGACGAAGGTTTCGCGTTCTTCGTCTTCGGGGAGCGCGTCGTGAAGATTCGCAACAACGTGCGTGAAGACATCGAGGCCGACCAAATCAAACGTGCGGAAGGTGGCAGACTTTGGACGCCCGACCGCAACGCCCGTCATCTTGTCAACTTCCTCAATCGAATAGCCGTCGGCGAGCATCGTCTTGATGGTGTCCATCGCGCCAAACGTGCCGATGCGATTGGCGATAAAATTCGGGCGGTCTTTCGCCGGCACGACACCCTTGCCGAGTCGCTGGTCCAAAAAGCCGTAAACGGCGCAAGAGACTTCGGGCTTCGTCCATTCGGTGCGAATCAACTCGACGAGTTGCAGGTAGCGCGGGGGATTGAAAAAGTGTATGCCGAGAAAGTGGGCCTTGAAATCCTCGGAACGACCTTCGGCCAACTGACCGATAGGAATACCGCTCGTGTTTGAAGCGACGACCGCTCGCGCCTTCCGATGCTCTTCCACACGCTCGTACAGCTTGCGCTTAATCTCCAAATTCTCGACGATGGCTTCGATAATCAAGTCACAATTTTTCAACTGGCCGAGGTCATCGTCGAAGTTTCCGATGGTCACCAGCGATGCTCGCTCGGGCGTGAAGAAAGCAGCGGGCCGCGCCTTCTTCGCCGCCTCAAGCCCTGTGCGCGCAATTCGATTGCGCACCTCTTTGGACTCAAGCGTTAAACCTTTGGCCTGTTCTTCAGGCGTCAATTCACGCGGCGGGATGTCGAGCAGGAGCACGGGCACTCCCGCGTTCGCCAGATGCGCCGCAATCTGCGCGCCCATCGTGCCCGCGCCGAGAACAGCGGCCTTTTCAATTCGCAGCATACTCAAGAGAACCTTTCCAAACGGAGAATCATGCGAGGCAAGAACCATTATCATACTGAATGAGCGCTCATTCAGCAAGGCTAAAAGTCCTCGTCAATGCCGGTCACCAACTACGCATCGCTCTGAAAACCCGATGGCTGATGACGGACAATTAAGTGCTAACGACGGGACGAATCAGTAATCAATCCAAGCTGCTAGATACACGCCTTGCCCAGTGTACAGGCGATGATAAACGTCGCAAGCTTCAACCAGTACCCCGTGAGCGTGACGCCATCCATGGGCTTCGGAAACATACTGGTGAGGTGACGGAAGAGGGTCTCACTCCGTTTTCGCATCAATTGTTTGTAAGAGCTGCGCCAGCAATCAGCACTGCGCTTGGAGTTCTTTTTCCGAGCGGGGGCAAACTCACCTCCATTTGTCGCCTTGGCTGCGTCTTGCGCTCCATAATCAGTGGAGCCACTGTCCATAAAGAGAGGCGAAGGAGGCTATCGAAGCCCGCCTACGCGGGCAGGCTGCGGCTCCACCGGATGGGTTCACCGCGCCCACCGTCGAAGACACACATGATTCTGACGGAAGCGAGGAGTAGGGCCAGTAAACTAGACGGTAAAGGGGCGAGCATACGCCCGCACGCGAACAGTATCCTAATCATTGAACGAATCTTCGGATGAAGCATTCTCGTGAAGCAGGCTTGGGCGAAAGGCCAATACGACGCGGGTCCTATGTGCGGCGTATCGCCCTGAAACGCGATAAGCACAGCGCGAAGGTCACAAGCAGGCTGAAGCAGGTGTAAACCGTCTGACTTCTCTGGGCTATCCTTTAAGGGTAGCGCGGGACTTTTAATCTAGATGTAGCGTTATTCGTTCGAGCACAAAGTTATTCCTTTGCAATTACTCTCCCCGCCGACTTGGCTTGGATTTAGTGATATGGACTCATCAAACTCCTGTAGCCAAAATATAAAAAGCGAGTTGCCTATATAAATCAAGGTTCCCTCTCTGAGAGGACTCATTTTCACACGTACGCCGTCGACGTATACGCCGTTTGTACTATTCAAATCTTCAATGATGTATACCCCGCCTTCTCTTCTGACCAAGCAGTGATGGCGTGAGATAAGTGGGTCATTTAATTCGATGTTGTTCGAGCAGTCCCGACCGACCGAAGTGACTAACTCATCCAGGTAAAAGGTACATCCACTAATCTCAAGTGATAAACCTATTAGTCTGGGCGTCATGACTGAAATTCCAGTTTCACGTCGCCAGCCTTATAATAATGAAGCGACGCGCATAAACGAGGTGAGTAGTCTATGGGATTTGCAGATGAGTAAAATGGTGCGCTTGCAGTAGGGCCGTCACTCGTCTCTTCAATTTCGGTTGGATGGATAACCATACTGATTTCCTTTAATAACATCACCGTCCCAAGGAAACCCCTCAGGCTTAACCTCTAGCCCTTGAACTTCCAGACAATGAGTTCTTAACAAGCAGGTAAAATGTAAGAGATTGAGAGGTGAAAAGTCCTTAAGAATTCTAATATTTCTTGAATTTTTCTTATTATCCGAAGTAGCCGGCTAACTGGTGGTAAGGTTTGAGGGGAGCTGCGCGTGAGGACGCCGCACGCGCAGTTGCAGGGTAGGGCTTGCTAACGTTTGCCCTCCTAAGAGCGTCTAACTTAAGTTTAAGCGCAATCAATTCTGTTGGCGATAACAGTTGTGAGATGAACACCGGCACATCCCTCAATACAGCGACGAAAGCCTTGCTCGAAGTTTGTTCGCGGCGGGGAGTCCGGGCGGACGATTTGCTCTTCAAGGCAAAAATCAATCCAGAACTATTTGCAAAATACAACATTAGAATTCCTTCAGATAAGAAACGCATCATCTGGGAAGAGGCGCAAAAGCGGATTGGTGACGCACACATAGGGCTGCGTGCCGCGGAAATCGTGCCGTTCGGCGGTTACGGAGTATTGGAC
>CAZEZJ010000066.1:0-7540 GCA_964516695.1 uncultured Blastocatellaceae bacterium | reverse complement strand
AACCATCGGCCAGGTCCTTAATCGAACGTCACGTTTTTACCGGCTCATTAATAGCCACGCCGAACTCCGCGTGCAAAGGCACAAGAGGTTCGTTTTGGCGGAACTCCACAACTCGAACATCACTTCTCAACAGCGTCTCGGTTTATCTGCCGAATATGCGTTTGCTATGTTGCTGCTTCGATTACGCCTAGCATATGGCAACGAGTTCAAGCCGGAGATGGTTTTTTTTACACACTCCGCGCCTGCCGATACGTCTCTACACAGAAAGCTGTTCCGGTCGCCCATTCAGTTTGGTCAAGCGGTAAATCGTCTGGTTTTTGGTGAAGACCTACTGAATGCTTCGCTTCCGCAGTCCGACCCCGAGTTAGCCGAGATGCTTGAGCACTACGCACAACGCCTTTTGAGACGATTGCCCGCAGAAAACGACATCGTGGAACATGTACGCGAAGTTTTGCGGTTGAAGCTCAGCGAGGGGAACGTCAGCTTGGGCGCAACCGCGAAGGCTCTGGCGATGAGTAGCAGAAGTTTGCAAAGGAAACTCAACGGTCAGGGCACTTCTTACCAACAAGTGCTCGACGGGCTGCGTCATGAACTAGCATCGTACTACGCGGGGCAGCAAGTTGACGTGGCTGAAATCGCGCAGCGGCTCGGTTACATGGAGGCCAGTACTCTTTATCGTGCCTTTAAGCGGTGGAAGGAAATAGATTCTTAGAGCAGCAGCTTGGTCACCACATCTTTCCCACTAACGAGCATCTTTGGCGCGATTCGCCACTCGGTTGGCGCGTTAAGTTGTTTTCACCTGCCGGTCCTTACACTATGCTTGATTTGAGGGGCACACATGAAAATTTATTCGCTGTTGCTAATCATTATACTTTTAACGGGGGCGGCGTCGCCCCAATTTTCTCAAACCAGGAGCGTTGAAAAAAAATCTTCTGTTAAAACCCGCGATTCTTCGGACCATACCGCGAAGCGACTTGCGCGGCTCGCCGCCCAACTCGAAGACTTACGAAATCAATTGATGATTCCTGGCCTGTCAGCCGCCGTAATTAAAGGCCAAAAATTAGTCTGGGCGCACGGCTTCGGTTTCGCTGATTACGAAAAACGAGTGCCGGCAACCAAAAACACACCTTACAGAATCGCGTCCTTGACCAAAACTTTTGCCTCGACGCTTATTTTGCAGTTGGTCGAGCAAGGTAAAGTCAGCCTCGACGATCCGATGTCGAAATATTCGGCTGATTTTAAGGACGATTCAGTAAAAGTCCGCCACATCCTCACACACACTTCGGAAGGCACGCCCGGAGTTAAATACAAATACAACGGCGACCGCTTCGCCTATCTCGACGCGGTGATTGAAAAGGCAGCGGGGAAAACTTTCCGCGAGTTGCTGACCGAAAACGTCCTCGCAAAATTGAAGATGACGGACAGCGTGGCTGGTCAGGATGTTTTGGAACAGCCGAATAAAGTGAAAGATTCGCTCGACGCGCAGGCTACGCGACGTTACGAAAATGTCTTGGCGCGGCTTGCCAAGCCGTACAACCTCTATGGCAACAGCCAGATTATCCTTTCTCCGTATCCGATAAAAAGAATCACTACCGCCGCCGATTTGATTTCAACGGTCGTAGATTTGGCTAAATACGACGCGGCGATTGACCGCCATCTGTTTATAAAAAAAGAGACTCAAAGTGCGGCTTGGAATCCGGCTCTTTCAAACGACGGTCAGGCGCTACCTTATGGCTTGGGCTGGTTCACGCAAAATTATCAGGGCATCAAACTCGTCTGGCATAACGGTCAATGGCCGACCTTCTCGGCGCTACTGCTGAAAGTGCCGGAAAAGAATATTACTTTTATTTTGCTCGCCAACAGCGGCGCGCTCAGCACTCCGTTCGGCTTAGGGTCGTCCGGCGACGTGCTGAGGTCGCCTTTCGCTTTAACATTTTTGAGAATGTTTGTTTTTGAGGATTTACTGCAACGTGCTTTGCCCGATTTGAATTGGAAAGCGGAGCCTGAAAAAATGTCCGAGGAGATTGCCGGTTTTGAAATGGAAGCGAACGGGTACGATTACCAAAGAGAATTACAAGCTCGGCAAATGATTTATGACTGGCGAAATCGTCGCCGCAGCCGCGAGCGCAAGGAAGTCAAGGTTGACCCAAAGATTTTAGACGATTATGCGGGAGTGTATGAGCTTCGCCCGCAGCCGCTCGTTATTACCAAAGAAGGCGACAAATTAATGGCGGAGGGTCCCGGGCAACCAAAAGCCGAATTGTTCGCCGCTTCGGAAACGGAATTTTTCCTCAAAGTGGTGGACGCGGACATAACTTTCGTCAGGAACCCGCAAGGGAAAGTGACGCATTCGATGATCCGCTTATCCAGTCAAAATATTCATGCGGAGAAGCTGAAATAATCAATGCTGAAAAAACATACGAGCGTCCGGTTAGCGTGTGCGATTGTTTTGGTCGTTCTCTTTCAACTGCTGGTGGGATTGCCCGCCGCCATTCACGCGCAGGAAGCGAAACCGCACCGCTTAACTGACCCGAAAGAATTGGAGGCTTTCCTCGATCCAATCTTTGCGCGACAGATGGAAAAGCTGCATATCCCCGGCGCGGCAATCGCGGTCGTCAAAGATGGCAAAATCCTTTTCACCAAAGGATACGGCTCCGCTAACCTTGACAACAAAACACCTGTAACTCCCGACAAAACGATTTTCCGTATCGGTTCTATTACGAAGGTCTTTACGGCAACCGCGTTGGTGCAACTGGCCGACCGGAGAAAACTTAACCTGAACGACGACGTTAATAAGTATCTCAAGGATTTCAAAGTTCCAAACACTTACCCACAGCCAATTACTTTTGCCAACTTGCTGACTCACACGGCAGGTTTCGATGAAATTAATCTGGGAAGAAAAACAACTAGCGAGGACGAAGTGCTTCCGCTCGGAGAGTTTCTTAAAACTCGCTTGATTCGTCGCCGGCCGCCGGGCGAGTTGTTTAGTTATTCGACGTATGGAATCTCGCTGATGGGCTATCTGGTGGAAACGATTTCCGGCACTCCTTACAAAGAGTATCTGAATAAAAACATTTTTCAGCCGCTTGACATGAAGCGCACGACCATCGGTGCGGTTGCGACAAATCTACAGCCAGACCTTGCCACCGGGTATGATTATTCCTCCGCCGGCTATCGCCCGCTGGGGTTCGAGTATTTCCATACTTATCCGGCATCGGACATCAACAGTACTGCTACGGATATGGCGCATTTCATGATTGCACATCTCGCAGAGGGCCGCTACGGAAAGGGGCGCATCCTGAGCACAGCCGCCGCGCGCGATATGCACCAACAGCATTTTACTAATGACCCTCGATTGATTGGCTTTACCTACGGCTTCTTTGAAAAACGGCGCAACAACGTTCGGGCGATAGAACACGGGGGCGTGATGGACGGATTCTCGTCCTTAATGTATTTATTACCGGAGAAGAAACTAGGGATTTATATCGCATGTAATCGTGAAACGAGCGGCTTGCAGGACACAGTAAAAGACGCGCTTTTGGACCGATATTTTCCGGTTAAAGACAGACCTGACGTTGCGCAAGCGCAAACGCTAGGGCGAGTGGAGCGTTTCGCCGGGAAATTCAGGATGGACGTTTATTGTCATACCTGCGCCGAGGGCGAGCGAGGGTTCCTTCCGCAGGCCTTCGACATCACGGCGAACGAGGAGGGCACTATCTCGTTTTGGGGCGCGCGGTGGCGACAAGTCGAGCCTTTATTATTTCGCTTGGTGAGCGGTCAGTTGGACAGCGGCGAAGTTATAGTCTTATTTCGCGAAGACCAGAACGGGCAAATCAAGTATCTGCTTAACGGCACCAGCGTATATGAGAAACTGCCGCAAGAAACTTCGCAGCCGCCGGCGATAATCAACTTAGACCCAGAGCTTTATGATGCTTATGTCGGACAGTATGAAGTTGCCCGCAACCAACTCGTTACAATCACGCGAGAAGGCAATAGACTGTTGGGCGAGATGACAGGGCAGCCGAAAGTTGAATTATTTCCGACATCCAAAACTCGGTTCATCATCAAAGTCGCAGACGCAGAAATCAACTTTATCGAGAACACGCAGGGGCAGATTACCCACCTGATTCTCCGCCTGAATGGGAAAGAAATGCGAGCCAAAAAGATTAGATAATCAAAGAGCGTGGATTACAAGGGGCAACGATTTGCAAATCTATCATTCTTTCGCAGGCTCTACTTTGCTCTGCGCCGAGGAGACTGCCCGGCAACTCGTGCAATCTGCTGATTTTATGCGCGAGACTTTGCTCTGACCAATGGGTTGCGCCAAGCCAATCGCGCGTGAGACGCCTTCTTCGGTCGTTGACACTCTCGTACAGATAATGCTAGGAATCGCTCCCGCGTCAGCCTGTGGCAGGAGGTTCACTTGATTAAATTACCGGGCGTATTTATCGACACTTTGCCACGCTCCAGGCGGGCGCTGAATATTTTCCGTCCCGACGGTTATCACGCCGGCTTTCTGAAAGTCTACGGCCTATCACTGGCTGTGATGTTCAGTCTGCTCCTATCCTCTGTAGCGGCTGTGTCACCTGCCCGGCTGGCCGATGTGCGAACTCCCAACACCCAACCAGATTCTCAACAGACCGTGACGCCTGACCTCAAGTCGGGGCCAGCCATCGAGCGTGAGTTGAATGGGGGTGAGCAGCACTCCTATGCCGTGAGGCTAGAGGCGGGGCAGTATCTGCACCTTGTTGTCGAGCAGAAGGGCATTGACGTGGTAGTAAGGCTGGTTGCGCCTGACGGCAAACAGGTCACGGAGACGGATAGCCCCAACGGGTCACACGGTCCTGAGCCTGTCTCGGTAATTGCGGAGGCCGTGGGCGAATACCGTGTGGAGGTGCGGTCGTTAGACGATAAGGCCGCTCCAGGAAGGTATGATATCAAGCTCAAAGAGTTGCGGGAATCCACCGCCCGGGACCGGAACCGAGTAGCGGCTGAACGCCTGCTCTCCGCAGCGGAGGGACTTCGCGCACGGGAGACCGGCGAATCGTTGCGCAAGGCAATTCAGAAGTATGAGGAAGCGCTGCCGCTTTTGCGAGCCGCTGAAGATAAGCTTGCGGAAGCCGTAACGCTCAATAGAATGGGCACTACCTACTGGTATCTGGGGGAGAATCAGAAGGCTCTGGAGCAACACCGTCAAGCGCTGTCGCTGAGCAAGGCCCTGGGAGATAGTAAGGAAGAGGCCAATACTCTACACAACTTCGGCGTGGTCTACTGGCAGTTGGGCGACAGCCGGAAGGCTTTACAGTATTACGACCAAGCGCTGCCGCTTTTCCATGCCATGGGAGACCGTATTGCGGAACACCAAACGCTCAGCGCCATCGGCGTAGCATACGAGCATCTGGGTAAGCCGCAAGAAGCGATTGATTATTACAACCGGGCGCTGCCCTTACAGCGCGCCACAGGTGAACGCTGGCATGAAGCCCGCACTCTCGACAACATCGGAGCTGCTTACTCCAGCTATGGCGATTTGCAGAAGGCGTTAGAATATTTCAACCAGGCGTTGCCGCTGCGGCGATTAGCAAAAGATGCCCGTGGTGAGGCGAATACGCTCAATAATATCGGTGTCCTTTACTGGAAAGCAGGCGAGATGCAGAGGGCGCTTGAGTATCTCAACCAAGCTTTGCCGCTGCGGCGTTCGACAGGAGACCGCCCCGGGGAAGTTTCCACGCTTCACAATTTGGGAATAGTTCAGCAGTCGTTGGGTGATTCGCGGAAGGCGCTGGAGTATTACAATCAGGCCCTCACTCTCGCCCGCGCCGTGGGAAACCGTTGGTTCGAAGCTTACACGCTCCAGCAAATAGGCTCGGTGTACGGGTCGTCTGGTGATTGGCAGAAAGCACTCGAGTACCTCAATCAAGCTTTGCCGCTGCGGCGCGCCGTGGCAGACCCTCTGGGCGAGGGAGTAACGCTCTCCCAAATAGGCGCGAGCTATTCCTCGCTGGGCAAGCGTGAGGAGGCGCTCGGATACTTAGAGCGGGCGCTGTCGTTACACAGGGCCGTAGGCGACCGGATTCACGAAGCTACGACGCTGCAAGAGATCGCTCGCGTTCAAACTAATCTGGGGCGGCTCGACGAGGCACGCGTGCAAATAGAAGCCGCGCTCAAGATTATTGAGTCAACGCGAGCTAGCTTCGTCAGCCAGCAACTGCGCACCTCGTTTACGGCCTCGACTCAAGACTTTTACCAATTTTACATAGACCTCTTGATGCGATTGCACCGGAGTCAACCAACTGCCGGGTACGAGGCCGCTGCCCTGCAAGCCAGCGAGCGAGCGCGCGCCCGCTCTCTGCTCGACATTCTGAAGGAGTCGCGCGCCGACATCCGTCAGGGCGTGGACCCGGCGCTCCTTGAGCGCGAGCGCACCGTGCAACGAGAACTCAACGCCGCTGCCGAGCGGCTAAGCAGGCTGCTCGGCGGCAAGCATACCGAAGAGCAGGAGAAGGCTGCCAGCCAGCAGGTAGAGGCACTGGTGTCGGAGTATCAAGAGGTGGAGGCCGAGATCAGGGCAAAGAGTCCGAGGTACGCGGCTCTGACGCAGCCACAGCCGCTCTCCTCGCAAGAGATTCAGCAGACATTGGATAAAGATACTATCCTGCTGGAGTACGCGCTTGGCGAGGAGCGCAGCTACCTGTGGATGGTGACGCAGACTTCCATTAAGAGTTTCGAACTGCCGAAGCGTTCCGTCGTCGAGGCCCAGGCGCGTAGGGTTTACGATTTACTAGTCTCCAAAACAGATACTCTATACCCGGAAGCTTTGACGAGCCTGAGTCGGACACTGCTCGGGCCGGTGGCTGGTCAGTTGGGGCACAAACGGCTACTTATCGTAGGGGAGGGGGCGCTGCAATACGTGCCGTTCGGGGCCTTGCCGGAGCTTACTCTCAGGCGACAGCCTTCGACGACAGGTGAAAGCGGAGCTACTAACACGTATCAGCCTTTGATTGTTGACCACGAAGTCGTAACCTTGCCGTCCGCGTCTGTGGCTGTGGTGATGCGGCGGGAGGCTTCCGCGCGCGGACCTGCACCTAAGGGACTGGCCGTGCTGGCCGATCCTGTGTTCGCTATAAACGATCAACGAGTTAAGTCGAGTGTTAAGACCCAGAAGGCGGACGGACGAGATGGAGGAAAGCAGGAGGTCAGGCACATCTCGCTGGCTTCAGATATTGAGCGGTCAGCAAGTGATCTGAGCATTAACGGTTTCGACCGGCTGCCGGTCAGCCGGCGTGAAGCCGAACTTATCACGTCTCTCATGCCGAAGGGACAGTCTTTCAAGGCGCTTGATTTTGACGCGAGCCGGGCGACGGCGATGAGTCCAGAACTGGGACGCTATCAGATAGTGCATTTCGCCACGCACAGTCTACTCAATAACCAGCACCCCCAACTTTCGGGCATCGTCCTGTCATTGGTTGATGAACGGGGACAGCAGCAGGACGGTTTCCTGCGACTGCACGAGATTTACAATCTGAAGCTGAATGCTGACCTT
>CAZEZJ010000065.1:0-17542 GCA_964516695.1 uncultured Blastocatellaceae bacterium | reverse complement strand
GAAGGGCGCTGTCATTACTCATCGCGGCATCTGCAACCGCCTGCTCTGGATGCAAGAGGCTTATCAATTAACTGAAGCCGACCGCGTCTTACAGAAAACCCCGTTCAGCTTTGATGTCTCGGTCTGGGAATTCTTCTGGCCGCTCTTGACCGGTGCTTGTCTCGTCATGGCTCAACCGCAAGGCCATAAAGATAGCGCGTATCTGGTCCAGGTCATTGCGGAAGAGAAGATTACAACGATTCATTTCGTGCCCTCCATGCTTCACGTGTTTCTCGAAGAAGCAGGGCTGTCTACGGCTCAGCATCTGAAAAGGATTATTTGTAGCGGGCAGGCTTTGACCTTTGAGTTGCAAGAAAGACTGTTTGCAGCTTTTCCCGCCAATGTTGAGATATATAATTTGTATGGGCCTACAGAAGCTTCTGTTGATGTCACGGCGTTTCGTTGCCAGCCTGGAGGCAAGCCGCGCAGCGTGTCTATCGGACGGCCCATCGCCAATACACAGATTTATCTGCTCGATGCTCATCTGCATCCCGTACCAATCGCTGTGCCTGGCGAATTGCACATCGGCGGCGTCGGATTGGCACGCGGCTATCTTAATCGCCCCGCGCTGACGGCTGAGAAATTCATTCCGAATCCTTTCAGCTTGGCACCGGGAGCGCGCCTCTACAAGACGGGCGATCTCGCGCGCCTGCTGCCGGACGGCAACATAGACTTTCTCGGTCGCCTCGACCATCAAGTTAAAGTGCGCGGCTTTCGCATCGAGTTGGAAGAGATTGAAGCCGTCTTGGACGAGCATCCGGCTATCGGAGCGTGCATCGTCCTGGCCAGAGAAGATGTGCCCGGTCAACAGCGTCTCATCGCCTATGTCGTTGCCGCCAAGTCACACGCCATCTCGGTTGACGCCCTGCGGCAGTTCCTGCAAGAGCGATTGCCGGATTATATGATTCCGGCAGCCTTCGTCATGCTCGAAGCTCTGCCGCTGACGCCGAACGGCAAAGTTAACCGTCAAGCTCTGCCTACCCCAGACCTCGGCGCGCGTCAATTGGAAGAAGCCTTCGTCGCTGCGCGCACGCCCACGGAAGAGCTATTGGTGAGCATCTGGCGCGAGGTTTTGGGCGTAGAGCAGGTGGGGATTCACGATAATTTCTTCGCGCTCGGCGGCGATTCCATTCTCGCCATTCAAGTCATCGCCAAAGCCAGGCAAGCCGGTCTTGAACTCACACCCAGACAGTTGATTCAACGACAGACCGTGCAATCGCTCGCCCTCGCGCTTCCGGCCCAAATGACGGAGAGCGAGCAGGGTCCAGTCTCCGGCGCGTTGCCGCTCACACCTGTCCAACATTGGTTCGTCGCGCAGGATTTAGCCGAAGCCCACCATTTCAATCAAGCGGTTTTATTAGAGACGAAACAAGCTTTAGACCCGCTGCTCTTGGAGCGCGCGGTGGCAAAGCTTCTCGCGCATCACGATGCGTTGCGCCTGCGTTTGACGAGAGACGCCTCCGGCTGGCAGCAAGTCAACGCCGCGTGCGAGGCGAGCGTGCCATTGACACGTGTTGATTTGTCCGGCGTGCCGGAGCAAGAGCAGGCGACGGCGCTTGAGGCTGTGACGGCCGGGCTGCAAGCGAGCTTGAATCTGGCTGAAGGGCCTTTAATGCGGGCCGCGCTTATCAACCGCGCGGGCGGTCAAACAGACCTCCTGCTGTTGATTGTTCACCACCTGGCTATCGACGGCGTATCGTGGCGAATTCTGCTGGAGGACCTGCAAACCGCTTATCAACAGTTGAGTCTTGGCGAGGCCGTCGAACTGATGCCCAAGACGACCTCCTTCAAGCGTTGGGCGGAATCGCTCGTCGAATACGCCCAATCCGCGATTGCCGGCCAAGAGATGTCTTACTGGCTGGCAGAAGCGCGCGCTCGTCTCACACCTCTGCCCGTTGATTATCCGGCGGGGGCAAACACGGAGCAATCAACGCGCACTTTTACCGTTTCACTGAGCGCGGAGGAGACCGCCGCTCTCTTGCATGAGGCGCCGTCAGCCTACGGCACGCAGATAAACGATGTGCTGTTGGCCGCGCTGGCCCAAACTTTCACGCGGTGGACTGGGGAGAAGGCTGTGCTGGTTGATATTGAGGGGCACGGGCGCGAAGAGATTGTTGCAGGCATTGACCTCTCGCGCACAGTCGGCTGGTTCACCTCCATCGCCCCTCTGCTGCTTGAATCACACGAAACGGACAGCCCCGGCGAGCTGTTGAAGTTCGTCAAGGAACAACTGCGGCGCATCCCGAACAACGGTCTCGGCTATGGCGTGCTGCGTTATCTGAACCGGGAAACCGCCGCCAAGCTGCAAGCGCTCCCCACGGCCGAAGTCGTTTACAACTATCTGGGCCAGTTCGACCAAGTGCTGCGCCGCCTACCTCTGTTCGGGTTGGCGAAAGAATCGAGCGGGCCGCCGCGCAGCCCGCGCGCAATGAGGCGCTATCTATTGAATTTGGACGGCAGCATCATCGATGAATGTTTGCGTGTTGATTGGACCTATAGCACGAATGTTCATCGTCGCGCGACCATCGAGCGACTAGCCGAAGACTACCGGGAAACGTTGCGCTCGCTCATCCGCCATTGCCGCTCCGCCGGGCAGAGGGACTATACCCCTTCCGATTTCCCGCTCGCGGGTCTGCGAGCTGACCAGTTGGCGAGCGTCTTGAGTGAAATCGAGTTTGATTAATCGGCCTGGCTCGAAAGGAATTGCCGCATGAGTTCGCAGAACATCAAAGACGTTTACCCGCTCTCTCCGATGCAGGAAGGGATTCTGTTCCACAGCCTCTACGCGCCCGATGCCGGTTTTTACATTAATCAAATAGCCTGCACTTTGACCGGCCTCGACGTGGCGATGTTTGAGCGAGCCTGGCAGCAGGTCGTGAGCCGTCATCCGAGTTTGCGCGCGGCATTCGTGTGGAAGAATCTGGAGAAGCCTCTTCAGGTCATCGGTGAGCACGTCCGGCTCGCGTTGGAGATGGAGGATTGGCGCGGCATTGCTCAGGCTGAGCAAGAAGAACGCTGCGAGGCTTTTCTGCATGATGACCGTCAACGCGGCTTTAAACTCTCCAAAGCGCCGCTGATGCGCCTCACCTTAATACGAACTGCCGACGAGAGCTATAAATTTATTTGGAGTCATCATCATATCTTGCTCGACGGTTGGTCGCTCTCCTTGCTCCTGAAGGAAGTCTTTCTGCTTTATGAGTCAGGTCGCCGCCAGCAAGACGCGAGTTTGCCGCCCGCTCGGCCCTACCGCGATTACATCTCTTGGCTGCAACAACATGAGCTATCGGAGGCGGAGGCTTTCTGGCGTCAGAATCTAAGGGGCTTTCAGACTTCCACCCTGCTTGGCATAGACAAGTCTGCGGGCAGCACCTCCAACGGCGAAGAGAGTTTTATGGAGCAGGAAGTTCAACTGACTTCCGACATCACCGCTTCGTTGCAATCTTTCGCGCGCCGCAACCAGTTAACGCTTAACACTCTGACGCAGGGAGCTTGGTCTGTGCTCTTGGGCCGCCACGGCCAAGCTGACGATGTGTTGTTCGGCGTCACCGTCTCCGGTCGCCCGCCGGAATTAAGCGGCAGCGAATCAATGATTGGACTCTTCATTAATACCATGCCTGTGCGCGTGCGCCTCCGACCGGAAGCTCGGCTCATCTCATGGCTGAAGGAGAATCAAGCGCGGCAGTTTGAGGCCATGCGATACGCGCAAAGCCCGCTCGTTGAGGCGCAAAGTTGGAGCGAAGTCGCACGCGGGACGCCACTTTTCGATACCATTTTCGTTTTTGAAAATTATGCGGTCGGTGATGCGACCGAGTGGGGAAATCAAAGCGTCGGCATCAGTCAGATTCGCGTCCTCGAACGAAACAATTATCCGCTCGCCGTCGTCGCCACGCCGGGCACGCGTCTATCGCTGCGCATAATTTACGATAGCCGCCGCTTTGACGCCTCTGCCATCAAGTCTCTGCTCAGACAATTTCAAACTCTGCTCGAAAACTTAATCGCGCAGCCAGAGCAGCGGCTTGCAGATTGGTCTCTGCTGACCGAGAGCGAGCAGCACGCGCTGCTCGCAGAGGCGAATCAAACGGAAGCGAATTATCCTCTGCGCTCCTGCATCCAACATCTATTTCAAGCTCAAGCGGAACGAACCCCCGCGGCCATCGCCGTCATCTGCGATGAAGCGCAACTCACATACGATGAGCTGCATCGTCGCTCTAATCAATTGGCGCATTACCTGCAAGCTCTCGGCGTCGCGCGCGGCACGTTCGTAGCTATCTGCATGGAGCATGGCGTTGAAACGATAGTCGCGATACTCGGCACGCTCAAGGCTGGCGGGGCTTACGTTCCGCTTGAGCCGGGCCATCCCGAGGAGCGTTTGTCTTTTATCCTGTCGGATGCAGCGGTGCCGCTCATCCTGACGCAGCAAAAGTTGGCGGGCAAGTTTTCGCAGGCTGGAATAAAGACCGTCTGTTTGGATTCCGACTGGAATCTGATTGCGCGCGAAAGCGCGGCTTGTCTTGAGAGCGTGGCTCTCGCTGAAGACCTCGCTTACCTGATTTATACCTCCGGCTCGACGGGCCATCCCAAGGGAGTAAAAATACAGCACCGTGCGCTCGTCAATTACATCTGGTGGGCCAAAGAGCAGTATCTACGAGATGAACCGAGCGGCTTCCCGCTCTATTCATCCTTGGCCTTTGACTTAACCGTCACTTCGATTTACGTGCCGCTGATTACGGGAAACAGTATCGTCATTTATCCCCCGCGCGACCACGAGACTCGGCTCGAAGACATCCTGAGAGATGACCGCGTGCAGGTCTTGAAACTGACCCCAAGCCATCTCTCGCTGATTAAAGACAGAGACAACCGGGAATCGAAGCTCAGATGCCTAATCGTCGGCGGCGAAGCTTTTGAAACCGAACTGGCGAAGCAGGTGATGCAAAGCTTCGGCGGAAACATTGCCATCTATAACGAGTACGGCCCGACCGAAGCCACTGTCGGCTGCATGATTCACAGGTTTGACCCGGCGCAGGATGAACGTCCGTTCGTCGCAATCGGCCAGCCGGTTGCGAACACGAAAATTTATGTGCTGGATGAACATCTCAAGCCTGTGGCCGAGAACGTCACGGGAGAGTTGTACATCGGCGGCGACGGTTTGGCCGAGGGCTATCTGAAAAGAGACGAACTGACAGCCGAAAGATTTGTGAATAATCCTTTCCGGCCCGGCGAGAGGATGTATCGCAGCGGCGACCTTGCGCGATGGATTAGGAAAGGCACTTTAGAGTACGTCGGTCGCAGCGACGAGCAAGTTAAGTTTCACGGCTATCGCGTCGAACTCAACGAAATCAAGAGCGCGCTCAATCTTCATCCTCAAATCAGAGACAGCATCGTGCTCCTGCGCAAGGACGCGCAAGGCCACGCGATGATGATTGCCTACTACGCTTCGCAGCAAGAGATTGAGCCGAAATCGCTACGCGAGTTTTTATCGAGAAGCATCATTCGGGAGACGCTTCCTAATCACTTCGTGTGGCTGGCAGAATTGCCGCTCACCTTAAACGGCAAGGTCAACCATCAGGCCTTGCCCACGCTGGAAGACTTCAAAGAGAGACCCCGCAGCGAATACGCCGCGCCGCAAACACCCGTGGAAGAAATCCTCGCCGGTATTTGGGCCGAGGTGCTTCGCGTCGAGCGAGTGGGAGCGAAAGATAATTTCTTCGAATTAGGCGGCCATTCGCTTCTTGCCACGCAGATGATGTCGCGCATCAAGGCGGCCTTGCAGGTCGAACTGCCTCTGCGCGTGTTGTTTGAAGAACCGACGCCACAGAGACTGGCCGCGCGTATCGAAGAGGAGCAGAATGCTGCGCGGCCACCTCAAGCTGCGCCTCTTCAGCGAGTCGTCAGACATTCCGCCTCGGCCCCGCTCTCTTTGGCCCAACAGCGACTCTGGCTCATCGACCAACTAGGGCCGCAGAGCGGAGCTTATAACATCGCGGCCGCCGTGCGCCTCAGAGGCCAACTTAACGTCCCCGCGCTGGAAAAAACTTTCAACGAGATTATCAAGCGGCATGAAATCCTGCGCACGATTTTCACCGTCGAGCGCGACCAGCCCGCGCAAATCATCAAGCCCGAATTGCAGCTCGCGTTGCCGGTCGTGAATCTACAGGGATTGTCCGACAGCGAGCGCGAGGTTGAAGCCACGCGCCTTTCGGCAGAGGAGGCGCAAGCTTCCTTTGACTTGACACGCGGGCCGCTCTTGCGCGCGCGCCTCCTGCGGCTTTCAAGCCATGAGCATGTCTTGCTGCTCACGATGCATCACATCATCTGCGATGGGTGGTCGGTCGAAGTGTTGGTGCATGAGATGTCAGCCCTCTATGCAGCGTTCGCTTCCGGCGAGCCTTCGCCGCTCTCTGAGCTTCCGCTGCAATATGCGGACTACGCCGCGTGGCAGCGCGAGTGGATGCAGGAGGGCACAGAACTCGCGACCGAGATTGCTTATTGGCGGCGACAGTTGCAGGGCATTCAGGTTCTCGAACTACCGAGGGACAACCCGCCCCAGCCCGTCAAAGATTTTCACGGCGCGACAAAACCCTTCACCCTCTCCGAGGACTTATCGAGCGGCATCAGGAGGTTAAGCCAACGCGAAGGCGCCAGCCTCTTTATGACGCTGCTGGCCGCCTTTATCGCGCTGCTCTACCGCTATTCGGGGCAGGAAGACATCCTCGTCGGCACAAATGTCGCTAATCGCAAGTCTGTGGAGACGGAGCGACTGATAGGCTTCTTCGTCAATCAATTGATATTGCGCGCCAGCCTTTCACCCGAGCTGAGCTTTAAACAGGTGCTCGGTCGCGTGCGCGCGACAGCCCTCGAAGCTTACGCTCACCAGCATCTGCCCTTCGACAGATTGGTCGAAGAATTGCGGCCCACGCGCGCTCCTGGCCGCCCTTTACTGTTTCAAGTCAAGTTCGACTTACAGAACGCGCCCACGCCCTTGCCTGAGTTGCCGGGCCTGACCCTCGAACATTTGGATAACGGTCACCGGATTCTCAGATACGACTTGCACTTGCTGATGGTGGACACCAAACACGGCCTGACCGGAGAGTTGATGTATGACCCGTCGCTCTTTGAAGAGCAGCGGATTGAAAGGATGTTGACGCAGTTCGAGACACTCCTCCTTCACGTCGTCGCGAATCCAGAGGCAAGCCTCAAACGGCTCATCGAGTCGCTCGTCGAGGCCGACAAAGAGCAAGGGAGCGCGGAGGAAAAAGAGGTCGCTGAAGCTGGCCTGCGCAAATTACAGCACGTCAGGCGCAAGCCCATCAGCAGCCACCTCGTGCACGCGCAAGCAGGATAAGCGACGCGCAGCCTCTCGCCGAGGCTCAATGCGCCGCATGGAAATTTTTGTTTATTAAGAAAGCACGATCAAGGGAAGGTTTCATCATGTCACAACCAGCCTCATCTGTTGATATGCCGCTCGGCGCGATGAAGCGCCGGATTGTCAGCGTCTCAGAGCACAGTCTTATCGAAGAGCAGCTCCTGCGGCCCGACAGCCTGCTTCCGTTAGTGATTAAGCCACAAGTCGAAGGTTTGAATCTCATCTCCTGGGCGGAGCATCAACGTCAGTTGATTGCCGCGCGTTTAGCTAAACACGGCGGCATCCTCTTCAGAGGCTTTCAGACCTCCACGGTCGCAGAGTTTGAACTGTTTATGCAGGCCGCCTCGGGCGCGAAGTTATTGGAGTATTCCTATCGCTCGACGCCGCGCCGGCAAGTCAGCGGAAACATCTACACTTCGACCGAATATCCGCCGGATCAATTTATCCCTTTGCATAATGAGATGGCCTACTCAAGACAGTGGCCCATGAAGATAGCTTTTTTCTGCCTGCAAGCCGCAGAGCGCGGCGGCGAGACACCCATCGCTGACAGCCGCAATGTTTTTCGTCGTCTCCACCCGCAAATCAAAGAACGCTTTACCGGCAAGCAAGTCATGTATATCAGAAACTACGACGACAAGCTTGACCTGCCGTGGCAAACGGTTTTTCAAACCGAGGAACGTGGCGCGGTCGAAGAATATTGCCGCGCGGCGGGAATCGAGGTCGAGTGGAAAGAGGGGAATCGCCTGCGAACGCGTCAGGTCTGCCAAGCGATTGCGCTGCACCCTGTGACAGGTGAATTCGTCTGGTTTAACCAAGCGCACCTGTTTCACATCTCAAGTTTGAACCCGCTCGTGCGAGCAACTCTGCTAAATCAACTGCCGGAGGCGGAGTTTCCGCGCCACGCCTGTTACGGCACAGGGGAGCCGATAGCAATCGCTGATTTGGAAGAGATACGAGAAGCCTACCGGCAGGAAGCCATCACTTTCTGCTGGCAGCGCGGAGACATCCTGCTGCTTGACAACATGCTCGCGGCGCACGGGCGTCATCCCTTTACCGGCCCACGCAAAATTGTCGTCGGCATGAGCGAATAATTCCGCTTTGGCTTCACAGGCACTAAAGAAACGAGGAACAGATGTCGCAGCATAAGATTGAAGGCTTCAGACTTTCTCCGCAACAAAGACAGCTCTGGGCGATGCAACAGAGGGGCGAGGCTCTGCCCTATAACGCGCAGTCAGTGATGCTGATTGAAGGAGAGCTTGACCGCGCCGTCTTGAGCGCCGCTCTGCGGATGGTCGTCGCCCGTCAAGAGATTTTCCGCACCACCTTTCAATGCTGGACGGGGATGACGATTCCGCTTCAGGTCATTGGCGAGCAGAGTCTTGAGGCGGAAGGCTGTTTCGACCTTAGCCGGACCGAGGAGCAGAGCCTGGACGCAGAAGTGCGAGAATTGCTCGCCAAGCTGCGTGAGACAAATTTCGACTTCGAGCGCGGCCCGCTTTTTCAAGCCTCTTTGGTGAAGCTGTCTGAAAGTACGCATCTACTAGCCATCACCCTGCCCGGCCTGTGCGCCGATGCGGTGACGCTCAGGCAATTAGTCAGCGAAATAGGGCTTTGCTACGCGGCTTGTTTGCGCGGCGAAGAGCCTTCCGGCGAACAGATACAGTATGCCGATTTTGCGGAATGGCAGAATGATTTATGCGAAGCCGAAGACACGAAAAAAGGGCGAGCCTACTGGCGCAAGCTGCAACTTCCATCAACCTTCCGCCATTTCAAGCTTCCTTTTGAAACTCGCGTCGAGAGCAATGCCGCTTTTCGCCCGCAACTCTTCGGCTGGCCGCTCAATCACGACCTCGCATCCCGAATCGAAGCCATCGCCGCAGCGACCGCGACGACGCCGCAATCTTTTCTGCTCGCCTGTTGGCAAGCTCTGCTGTGGCGGCTCAATCCGGGCGAGGAAGGCGTCATCGGCGTTGCCTTTGACGGGCGGAGACAAGAAGGCTTGACAGAGGCAATGGGACTCTACGCGAGATACCTGCCCTTGCGTTCCGAGCCGGAAAATCTATCTTTCAGCGAACTCTTACGGCGCGTCAATCAACAGTTTCTCGAAATATTCAAATGGCAGGAATACTTTATTCTGGAACAGATTGAAGGGGCGAATGAGAGCGCTGATGCCGTCTCCTTCTTTCCCATCTGTTTCGAGTTTGAAGAGCGAAACGAGAGTTATGCGGCTGCCGGTGTCCGGTTCTCAAGCTACAGCCAGCGCTCTTGCATTGCGCGCTACAAATTAAAGCTCACCTGCGCGCAAAGAGAAAACGCTTTTTTCGCAGAGCTTCACTACGATGCTAATTTAATCCCGGACTTTCATATCGAACGCTTGGCCGGACAGTTTAGCCGGCTCGTCGAAAGCGCCGCCGCCGACCTCGAAACTCCGGTCGCGGAGTTGGAAATCCTCAGCCAGGCGGAACGCGAGAAGCTGCTGATTGATTTCAACAATACGAAAGCGACGTTTCCGCCCGGCCATTGCATACACCACTTGTTTGAGCAACAGGCGGCGCACACCCCGCAGGCTCTCGCCCTCGTTTATGAAGAGCAGCAGATGAGCTATCAAGAGCTTAACGCGCGCTCTAATCAACTGGCCCATTATCTGCAAAGAATGGGAGTGAGAGCGGAAACCCGCGTGGCGATTTGCGTCGAACGCTCGGCGGATATGCTCATCGGGCTGCTGGGAATCCTGAAGGCGGGTGGAGCTTACGTGCCTTTAGACCCCGCGCTGCCCAATGAGCGTTTGGCTTTCATGCTTGATGACGCGCAGCCGCTTCTGCTTTTGGCGAAAGAGTCTTCGCGCTCAAACCTTCCGGCCGAGAGCTGCCCGGTCTTGTGGCTCGATGCCGATTCCGAATTATTCGCGCAAGAAGACACTGGCAACCCGTCGAGCCAAGTCGCTGCCGAGAACTTGGCTTACATCATTTACACCTCCGGCTCGACAGGCCGGCCGAAGGGCGTCGCCGTCGAGCATCGTCAATTGACTAATTACGTTAACGCCATCTGGCAAAGGCTCGACCTCCCTCCCGCCGCAAGCTTCGCGATGGTCTCAACCTTCGCGGCGGATTTGGGTCACACGGCGCTCTATCCGACGCTCTGTAGCGGCGGGGCTTTGCACCTGTTGTCGCAAGAGAGAGCCTCTCATCCCGAAGCGATGGCCGAATATTTTGGTCGCCACCGGATTGATTGTCTGAAGATTGTTCCCAGCCATCTTTCGGCGCTGCTCAATAGCAATGAGCCGCAACGATTGGTTCCACGCCGGCGGCTGGTGCTCGGCGGGGAATCCTCCGACTGGCAGCTCATCGAACGACTGCACAAGCTGAGAGACGATTGCATCATCTTCAACCACTATGGCCCGACGGAAGTGACCGTCGGAGCATTGGTGTATCAAGTCAACTCTGAAAACGACGAAAGATTCACCGCGTCGCCGCCGCTGGGCCGACCGCTGGCTAACACGCAAGTCTATCTGCTGGATTCTTACCTGCGGCCTGTGCCTTTAGGCGTTCGCGGAGAACTGTATCTCGGCGGCGCAGGCGTCACACGCGGCTATCTGAACCGTCCTGAGCTAACGGCCGGTAAGTTCATCCCTCATCCGTTTACAGACCAACCGGGCGAGCGTCTCTACAAGACGGGCGATGTCGCTCGCTACTTGCCTGATGGCAACATCGAATTTCTGGGACGCATTGATCGTCAGGTGAAGCTGCGCGGCTTTCGTATCGAACTGGGAGAGATAGAGGCCGTGCTCAATCAACACCCGGCGGTGCGCGAAGCGGTGGTGACGTTGAGAGCGGACGCCAATCGCAACCAGAGCCTGGTGGCTTATCTGACGACCAAACACCAACCGCTGCGCGAGCTAGCCGGGCGCGTGCGTTATCAATTACCGAATGGCCTGCGCATTGTTCATCAAAACAAGAGCGAAACGGATTACATGTATCGAGAGATTTTCGAAGAGCAAGTCTATTTGAGAAACGGAATCGAATTGGCGGCGGATGCTTGCGTCTTCGATGTCGGAGCGAACATCGGACTCTTTACGCTCTTTACCAGCGGGCGGTGCGCTGACGGGAAAATCTATGCCTTTGAGCCTGTGGCTCCAACCTTTGACGCCCTACGCCTGAACACGGCTTTATATGCCGCGAACGTCAAGCTTTTTCCGGTCGGGTTATCGGAAGTGGAGAAGGCGGCAGCCTTTACCTTTTATCCTCGCTCATCAATGATGTCCGGCCTCAGCACATATGCCGATGCGATGGACGACATCGAGGCTCTCAAGCGATTGATGCGTAACCACGGGCAGGCGGGCGAGGACGGGGCAAACGGCTGGCTCGAACATGCCGACGAAATATTTGAGGAAAAATTTAGAGGCGAAACTCATCAATGCAACCTGCGCCGTCTCTCGGATTTGATTCGTGAAGAGGGCGTGGCCCGCATCGACTTACTCAAAGTTGACGTGCAGAGAGCCGAACTCGATGTGCTCAAGGGTATTGAACCGGAGGATTGGCGCAAGATTCGGCAGGTCGTGCTGGAGGTGCATGATGAGCAAGGCGCAAGCGGCGGCGGGCGTCTTCATCAGGTTACGGAGTTGCTCGCCAGTCGCGGCTTTGCGGTCGTCATAGAGCAGCCAGCACTCTTCGCCGGAACGGATCGCTATAACCTGTATGCCACCCGGCCAGGGAACGAGCGTCCACATCAACAAAACGGGAATCAGGGGACGCCAACGCGCCAGCGCAGCGCGAATGCGGAAACGGTTTCCAGCGACGAGTTGCGGCAGTTCATGGCTGCGAAGCTGCCGGAGTATATGAGGCCCGCCGCGTTCGTGTTCCTAGACGAGTTGCCGCTCACGCCGAACGGCAAGATAGATTACCAATCGTTGCCAGCGCCGGCGAGCGCGCGCAGAGCACATGAGGAAGCGTCGCCGCTCACGCCGACGGCGGAGTTGATAGCGACCATCTGGGAAGAATTGCTCGGTGTCGAACGAGTCGGCGTTGACGAGGATTTCTTTGAATTAGGCGGCCACTCTTTAATGGCCGCGCAGATTGTTTCCCGCTTACAAAACATCTTCCAAGTCAGCGTGCCCTTGAGAATTCTTTTTGAATCTCCGACCGTCGCTAAGCTGACCCAGAGCGTCGAGAGCTTGATTGGTGAAACAAACGGCCTGCCTGTGCCTCGCATCTTGACCGCGCCGCGCGAGGGCAAGCTGCCGCTTTCTTTCGCGCAACGACGACTTTGGTTTCTGGATCAGCTAGAGCCTAATAGTCCCTTGTATAACGTGCACCTGGCGCTCACGCTCAAAGGCTCTCTGAACGTCTCTGCGCTTGAGCAGACGTTCAACGAAATCATCAGGCGACACGAAGGCTTACGCACAACGTTCGCCGCTGCTGACGAGCCGGCGCAAGTCATCGCCCCTCAACTGAGTTTGCAGTTGAAAATAACGGACCTCGATGCGCTGTCCGAGAGCGAACGAGACGCGGAGGCGCAGAGGTTAATGACGCAAGAGGCGCGCAGCCCCTTCGATTTAGCGCGCGGGCCGCTGCTGCGCGCCAGCTTATTGCGGATGACCGATGAGCATCACATCCTGCTGCTCACGATGCATCACATCATCTCCGATGGATGGTCGCTCGGCGTGCTCGCGCGCGAGGTGTCAATCTTGTATCCGGCTTTCAACGCGGGAGAGCCGCCGCCCTTGCCGGAGTTGCCTATCCAGTATGCAGACTTCGCCGCGTGGCAGCGCGAATGGATGAAAGGCGAGACGCTGGATAGGCATCTCGATTATTGGAAGCGACAACTGGCGGGCCTCAGCGTGCTGCGGCTCCCGGCAGACAAATCACCAGCGGGGCGCAGCTCGCGCGGGGCCGCGCAGTCTGTGAGGCTCTCTGAAGAGTTAACACGAGCGCTTAAAACTTTGAGCCGTCAGGAAGGCGTCACTCTTTTCGTGACCCTCTTAGCGGCTTTTCAAACGCTGCTCCATCATTACTCAAAACAAGACGACATCGCCGTCGGCACTGACGTGGCGAATCGTCCCACGGCCGAGACTGAAAGCTTGATAGGCTTCTTCGTCAACCAGTTAGTCCTGCGCACAGACCTTTCGGGAAATCCGACGTTTCGCGAGTTATTGCAACGCGTGCGCGAAGTCTTTCTCGGCGCTTACGCTCATCAGGATATGCCTTTCGACAAACTGGTGGAAGCCTTAAAACCTGACCGCACGCTGAGCCGCACGCCGCTCTTTCAGGCGAAACTCGTCCTGCAAAACGCTCCGCTGCGACCGCTGCGACTTTCCGGGCTGGAGAGCGCTGTCCTGCCTTCGGGCGACGGGACGCAGACGGCGAAATTTGACCTGATGCTGACGCTGACGGAAACAGCAGGCGCTTTGGCCGGTACGCTTGAGTACTGCACAGACCTCTTCAGCACGGCGCGGATAGCTCACCTGGCGGATGATTTTATCCGCCTGCTTGACGGCATCGCGGCGCGACCCGAAGCGCGGCTCAATAGCTTAAACGTCTTCCAGGAACTCGAAATGAAACCACCCCTGCCAGAGGAAAGAGCAAACCCGACGCCGAAGCTGATGAGCTTCACCAGCATCAAGCCGAAGGCCGTCAGCCTCTCGCAAGCGAAGGTTGTGCGGACGAGTTATCTGGAAAGCGGCAGATTGCTCCCGCTCGTCATCGAGCCGGAGATGGATAACGTTGACTTGGCGGGTTGGGTGGCGAACAACCGTCAGCTCATCGAGACTAAGCTATTGCAGCACGGTGGTCTGCTCTTTCGCGGGTTTGCAATCAACACTGATGCCGCCTTCGAGCGTTTCCTCGCCTCCACGTCTGTGCCGCTCATGCATTATATCGAGGGGGCCACACCGCGCACTCAACTCCGAGACAAAGTTTACACTTCGACCGAATATCCCGCCGACCAATCAATCGCGCTGCACAACGAATTGACTTACGTGTCTTCGTGGCCGATGAAAATTTGGTTCTGCTGCCTGCAACCGGCTGAGCAGCGCGGGGAAACGCCCATCGCTGACATGCGCAAGGTGTTGCTGCGTCTCGCTCCAGAGGTGCGCGCGCGCTTCATGGAGCGGGGCTGGATGTTGGTCAGAAACTTCAGCGCGGGCTTAAGTCTTCCGTGGCAAATCAGCTTTCACACCGAAAGCAAGGCGGAAGTGGAGGCATATTGTCGTCGCTCGGACATCCGCTTCGAGTGGAAAGAAAATGATGGATTGCGCACCTCGCAAGTGCGACCGGCGATTGCCACGCATCCGCAGACCGGAGAAGAGGTGTGGTTCAATCACGTCGCCTTCTGGCATCTCTCAAGCTTAGAGCCTCAGGTGCGCGATTCGATGCTGGCGATTTTTCCAGAGCAAGACCTCGCCTACAACACTTATTACGGGGATGGAAGCCGCATCGAAGATTCCGTCGTCGCAGAGATACGCGAAGCTTACAGGCAAGAAACAATCGAGTTCGCGTGGCAACGAGGCGACATCTTGATGCTGGATAACATGCTGGTGGCTCATGGACGAAACCCTTTCGTGGGAGAGCGAAAGGTGCTGGTTGGCATGGGAGAAGCCTATCGCCGCCCCAGTCAGCTAGCCTCTTTTGAAAAGAGCTAGCCGGTCGTCTTCACCTTGAGAGGGCAATCGCCGGGCGCTGATGCCCCGGCGCATTTGGTTTCCCTTTCTCTTCTTATCGTTTAAGCAAGCTGCGGCTTGAGAACAGGAAGTAATAGCGATGCAAGAGCAGATTCTCGAAATTGAAACAATAGAAGGCTACCAGCTATCGCCGCAGCAAAGACGGCTGTGGAGTTTGCGACAGAAGGATGGGCAGGATGCTTATCACGCGTTTGGCGCTCTGTCGCTCAACGGAAGGCTGATGGTCACAGACCTCAAGGATGCTGTCGAGTTAGTGATGGCGCGCCACGAAATCTGCCGGACGAATTTTCACAGTCGAGTTGATTTGAAGTTTCCTTTTCAGGTCGTCTCGGAAGCTTGCATCCCAAGCTGGCGCCACGTCAGCTTGATTGGATTAGATTCGCAGGCACAATCGGCAGCCGTTGACAAACTTGTACGCCAAGAATCTCGCCGCCCTTTCGACTTCACGGCGGCCTCGCTGCTACGCCTGACGCTGATTGCTCTTTCTCCTGACCGAAATGTTTTGCTCATCGACCTGCCCGCGCTCTGTTCCGACGCGCCATCGCTGCATAATCTACTGAACGAAATCCGCATTGCTTATGGCGCTCGCTTTCAGGAGCTAGGCGACCTTAAGGAAGTGGCTCAGTACGCGCAGTTCTCGGAATGGCAGAACCAACTGCTCGAAGATGCCGCGAGCGATGGCGAGGGATACGCGAACGCTGAGGACAACCGCGCGCTTCAACCCGCGCTTCCCTCTGAAATCAAGCCGCTTGAAATCACGGCCTTTGACCCGGAAGTTGTCGAGTCGGAAGTCAAGGCAAAGGTCTTGGCGCAAGCCGAGGCCGTCGCTGCGCAATATGATTCGTCACTGGCTTTGTTCATGCTCTCCTGCTGGCAAACGCTGCTCTGGCGGCTTTCGGGTCAGCCGGAGATGGTCACGCATTATCGAGTTGACGGCAGAAACCATGAAGAATTGAAGGGCGCGCTGGGGCTGCTCGCGCAGTGGGTCCCCGTGCGCGCGCAGCTTGATGACGACTTTAAATTCAGCGAAGTATTACGCAAGGCCCGCTGGGACTGCGTCGAAGCTGAGAAATGGCAGAGCTACTTTGCGTTCGGCGGCGCTCACGATTCCGAGACGCGTGAGGATTTCGCTCCCTTCTGTTTCGAGTTTGAGAAGAGGCCCGCTTCACGTACCGCCGGTGGTGTGGCTTTCTCTCTCTATCGTCAACAGGTTTACGCGGAACGCTTCAAAATCAGACTCACTTGTGCCGAGAGCAATGGCTCGCTCGTCACGGAATTTCATTACGACCCCAATTATTTTCGGGCCGAGGATGTCGAGCGTCTAGCGGCAGAATTTCATCAGCTATTAGAACATGCTGCGAATAATCCTGAAGCGGCAATCGGTGAGTTGGACCTCTTAAGCGATGCCGAGAGAGAACAACTGCTCATTGATTTCAACAACACCGAAGCGCCATATCCGCAAGGAAAATGCCTGCACGAATTATTTGAGGCACAGGCGGCACGCACTCCCCACCTGCTCGCTCTCCAAGCCGACAGCGAGCGCCTCACCTATCAACAGTTGAACGAGCGCGCCAACCAACTGGCGCACTACCTGCAAGGTGCAGGAGTCGGACCCGAAGCGCTGGTCGGAGTCTTCATGCAGCGCTCGGTGGAGATGGTCGTGGCGCTGTTGGCAGTACTCAAGGCGGGTGGCGCATACGTGCCGTTGGAGCCGGAGTATCCGTCTGAGCGCATTCGGATGATGCTCGAAGATGCCTCGCCTAAGCTTTTGTTGACGCAGAGTCATCTACGCGATTCGCTCCCGACGCCGAGCGCGCCAATTATCTGCGTGGACTCGATTGGCGAGGCCACCTCGCAGTTGAGCACGGAGAATCCGAGCAGCGGAGTGACGGAGGAAAACCTCGTCTACGTTATTTACACTTCAGGTTCGACGGGACGACCCAAAGGCGCGATGCTCTCTCACACAGGGGTGGTCAATTGTCTGCGCTGGATGCAGCAGACCTACCAATTGAATGAGCGAGACCGCTTCTTGTTTAAAACGTCTCTCAACTTTGACCCTTCCGTCTGGGAACTGTTCTGGCCGCTCTGGACGGGCGCGAGCGTTTACGTGGCTCGACCTGGCGGGCAAATGGATAGCTCTTATCTGGTTCAATACATCTCGCAGCACGAAATCACGTCGGCCTATTTTGTCCCGTCAGCGCTGCGCGTCTTTTTAGAAGAGCCGGGTGTGGAAGCGTGCCGTTCGCTCAAGCGTGTGATTTGCGGCGGCGAGGCGCTGGCGGCTCAGACGGTGGAGCGATTCTTCGCGCTGCTTGAGGCGGAACTGCATCATTCGTATGGGCCAACCGAAACTTCTATCGCCGCAACTGAATCAACTTGCGAGCGAGACGAGCAACCGCGCGTGGTCACGATGGGCCGCCCCCTCGCCAACACGCGCGCCTATGTGCTCGACAAAGCTATGCGCC
>CAZEZJ010000064.1:933-17723 GCA_964516695.1 uncultured Blastocatellaceae bacterium | reverse complement strand
AGAGCGTTGGAATCAGGAAGAGTTGTGGAAGGGATTGAAGACTGACGACCTGCAAGTTATCTCGACCGACCACTGCCCTTTCTGCATGAAGGAGCAGAAGGAATTGGGGCGCGATGATTTTACTAAGATTCCGAACGGCGGCCCTGGCGTCGAGCATCGCGTGCCGCTGATTTACAACGGCGGGGTAGTAGAGAATCGTTTGAGTCTCAATCGCTTTGTCGAACTCACTTCAACCGCCGCGGCCAAGATGTTCGGCCTCTTTCCGCGCAAGGGCACAATCGCCGTCGGCTCGGACGCAGACATCGTCGTCTTCGACCCTGAGCGCGAGCAGACCATCTCCGCCGCGACGCACCATATGAACGTTGATTATTCGGCGTACGAAGGCAAGACGATTAAGGGAGTGGTCGAGACGGTGCTCTCGCGCGGTCGCGTCATTATTGAAAACGGCGAGTACACAGGCAAGCCGGGCGATGGACAGTTTCTCAAGCGCGGGACGTGCGTAACGGCCTGACTTTCTTTCTCAACTCTCTTTCTTCTGTGAAACTCTCTGATTCACAGTTGATGAGAGGTTTCGTGTACCGAAGTTGAATCTCGCAGCGCAAAGTGTTTTCACAAAGCAGAAGGGCAACACACTCTATGGGAGACTAAAGAGATGGCAATCAACGTCGTGGTAGATATTTCCCACTTTCAGACTGTCACGAGTTTTGAGACCGTTAAGAACGCTGGCATCGTCGGCGTCATTCACAAGGCGACCGAAGGAACGAGCTTCAGAGACCCGCAATACCACAACCGCCGCACGCAAGCGCTCGCCGCCGGACTCTGGTGGGGCGCTTATCATTTCGGCACCGGCGGCGACGGAAAAGCGCAGGCCGATTATTTTCTCTCGTTTGTGAATCCGGGGCCGAACGACCTCATCGCGCTTGATTTGGAAAACAACCCGAGCGGCGCGAGCATGACGCTCAGTGAGGCCGAACAGTTTTTGATTGAGGTGCAGAGCAGAACGGGCCGCTGGCCGGGCCTTTACGGCGGGTCTTACATCGAAGAGCTATTGGGTAATAATACAAATCAGACGTTTGCAAACTGCTGGCTTTGGCTCTCCGATTATCGTTCGACGCCGCATGTTCCGGCCAACTGGCCGACCTGGACGATGTGGCAGTATACGGGCGACGGGGCGGGAAACCCGCCGCATTCTGTGGCCGGCATCAACGGCAACATTGACCGCGACCAGTTCAACGGCGACATGGAGGGCTTGTCTAAGCTCTGGGGATATACAACCGCCTGAGTCTCTTAGCCGCCGCAAAGTCTGCCGAGTTAACTTTTCAGGCCCGCGCTTGGCTTTCATTGCCCGATTGTAAATCGCTCGCGCGGCCAAGCGCGTTGGCCTGACGTTTCGCATCCGCCCAATAAGGTTCGCGCGGTGTGGCCGTTGATTAATCGTTTCGCTTCAAGGAGGAATTTTTCTGTGCGACGAACTTTAACCTTGCTGACCCTGCTCGCGCTCGCCATCTGCGGGAGCAGTTGCGGCGGCTCAAACTCAAATGAGAGTGCGAACGCAAACGCCGACGCGGTGGAGAATCCTGAGCGGGCCAATTCGAATATAGCGCCGACGGGCGGCCCCGGCCCGGAGCCGGAAAACGCCGGTTCAATTTCCAAAAACAGTAACAACGCCAAGACAGACAACGATAATAAGAAACCAGCTAACGACAACCAGAAGGCAGACAACGACAACCAGAAGAAAGCGCCGTGAGGGTCAATTTTCGCCAATGAGCACAAATACCACTTCGGCTTTAACGCAACGCGACTTTGAAGAACTGAGCGAGGATGTCTCAAACAGTCCGCTCTGGAATCGCGACCTCGCGCCGACGACCATCAAAGAACGCACCTGGTCAACGTGGAATATCGCGGCGCTGTGGATTGGGATGAGCGTCGTCATCACGACCTACACGCTGGCCGGGGGCTTCATCGAAGCGGGCATGAGTTGGTGGCAGGCGATGATAACCATCCTGCTCGGCAACACCATTGTGCTCATCCCGATGATTCTCAACGCGCACGCGGGCACGAAATACGGCGTCTCGTTTCCCGTTCTGTGTCGCGCCGCGTTCGGCACAAAGGGCGCGAACATCCCAGCCATCCTGCGCGCCATTGTCGCCTGCGGTTGGTTTGGGATTCAAACGTGGATTGGAGGCCGCGCGCTTGACGTGCTCTTCGGTGTGATGTGGAGCGGTTGGGCCAATCTCTTCGGCGGCGCGACCTTTCTCGATGTCGAGATTCACACGTGGCTCGCGTTTCTGCTCTTCTGGGGCATCCAGGTCTTAATCATCCTCAAAGGGGTGGAAGGCATCAAGCATTTGGAAACGTGGTCGGCTCCGCTCCTTCTGGCGGGCGGGGCGGTGTTGCTCGCTTGGGCCGCTTGGCGCGCGGGCGGATTGGGCCGCGTGCTCGCGGAATCGAGCGCGCTGCAAAAGCAGCAGAATGCTTTTTGGGACATCTTCCCCGGCGCGTTGACAGCCGCCGTCGGCTACTGGGCCACGCTCAGCCTCAACATTCCCGATTTCACACGCTATGCAAGGTCGCAGAAGTCGCAGATGATGGGGCAAGCGCTCGGCCTTCCGTTGACGATGACGGCGTTTGCCTTCATCGGTGTGGCTGTGACGAGCGCGACGCTGCTGATTTACGGCGTCGCAATTCCAGACCCCGTCGAATTGATGAAGCGCTTTGACAGCGTCGTCGTTATTTTATTTGCCACGGCGGTTATTTTTGCGGCACAATTGACGACGAACATGGCCGCAAACGTTGTTTCGCCCTCAAACGACTTTTCTAATCTCAACCCGAAGCTGATTTCCTATGTGACCGGCGGTTTGATTACCGCGCTCATCGGGATTCTGATGATGCCTTGGAAGCTGATGGCTTCGATGGGCGCTTACATTTTTACGTGGCTGATTGGTTATTCGGGATTGATGGGCGCGATTGCGGGGATTCTAATCTGCGACTACTGGGTGCTGCGCAAGCAACGCCTGCACCTCTACGACCTCTTTCAAACCGATGGGATATATACCTACTCGAACGGCTTTAACTGGCGCGCTATCATCGCGCTCTGCCTGGCAATCGCGCCGGTCGTGCCCGGATTCCTGCGCGCCGCCACAACGCCGGGCGGCCAGATTGCCCAACCAAACATCTTCGATACGTTATATACTTACGCTTGGTTCGTTACCTTTGCGCTGGGCTTCGTCATCTATTACGTTCTAATGAAATCTGAAGTCAGGAGTCAGGAGTCGGGAATCAAAAGCTGATTCCGGCTGACGGATTCCAGGCATCCGAATCTGGAGGAAGAATGCCACGGACAGTTAAATGCGGCCTCATTCAGGCCACCCACGCCGGCCCGACCGATGCGCCGATTGAAGAAATCAAGCGCGCCAATATCGACAAGCATCTCAAGATGATTGAAGACGCCGCGCGCCAGGGCGTGCAGATTCTCTGTATGCAGGAAGTCTTCACCACGCCCTACTTCTGCGCCGAGCAGGAGACGCGCTGGTATGAAGCGGTCGAGAAGATTCCCGATGGCCCAACGACCAGGCTCATGCAAGACGTGGCGAAGCAATACGGCATGGTCATCGTCGTTCCGATTTACGAGGAAGAGATAACGGGTATCTACTACAACACCGCCGCCGTGATTGATGCCGACGGCAAATACTTGGGCAAGTATCGCAAGCATCACATCCCGCCTGTCGCGCCCGGCTTCTGGGAAAAGTTCTATTTCAAGCCCGGCAACTTAGGATTTCCGACCTTCGAGACGGCCTTCGCGCGCATCGGCGTTTATATCTGCTACGACCGCCACTTCCCCGAAGGCGCGCGCATTCTCGGCTTAAACGGCGCGGAGATTGTCTTTAATCCGTCTGCGACCGTCGCCGGACTCTCCGAATACCTGTGGCGGCTGGAACAACCCGCACACGCCGTTGCCAACGGCTACTTCATCGGCGCAATCAACCGCGTCGGCCACGAGCAACCGTGGGACATTGGTGAATTCTACGGCCAGAGCTACTTCTGCGACCCGCGCGGACAATTCATCGCTGAAGCTCCGCGCGACAAAGACGCGCTCGTCGTCGCTGACCTAGACCTCGACATGATTCGGCAGGTGCGCAACACTTGGCAATTCTTCCGCGACCGCAGGCCCGAATCTTACGAACAGCTTGTTGAAGAATAAAATTTGTCCGAAGTCTAAGGCGGCAATGCTCTTCGTCAAAACGGCTTTGGACTTTAGACATTAGACTTCGGACATTAGAGTTTGGACCATTATGTCAACCAGACACGATTCTCCCGTCAACATCGAACAGATAGAGCGCAACTTTCGCGAGATTGCGCCGCCGCTGACGGCAGCCGATGCGATGTTTGAAGCGAACCGCTGCGTCTATTGCTACGACGCGCCGTGCACGCGCGCCTGCCCGACACACATCGACGTGCCCGCCTTCATTAAGAAGATTGCGAGCGGCAACCTCTTGGGTTCGGCGCGCGTGATTTTCGATGCCAATCCGATTGGCGCGACCTGCGCGCGTGTGTGTCCGGTTGATGTGTTGTGCGAAGGGGCGTGCGTCGAAAAGACTTTGATGGATAAGCCCATCGAAATCGGGCGCTTGCAGCGTTATGCGACGGACTACGTGATGAGCCGAGAGCGCGACGTGTTTCAAGCGGGAGCGCCGAACGGCAAATCCGTCGGCGTCATCGGCTCCGGCCCGGCGGGTCTTTCCTGCGCCACCTATCTCGCGCGCCTCGGCTACAGCGTGACCATCTATGACCGCAGGCCCTTGGCGGGCGGGCTGGACACTTACGCCATGGCCGAATACAAAATGCCGATGACCGTCTCGACCGATGAAGCGCGGATGGTCGAGCGGCTCGGCGTCATATTTAAGCTGAACACGGAAATCGGGCGCGACCTTTCCCTTGAAGAGTTGGAAGCCGCGCACGACGCTGTCTTTCTCGGCGTCGGCCTCGGGGAAACCACGCGCCTCAATATTCCCGGCGAAGAATTGCCTGGCGTCTACGATGCGCTCCATTTCATCGAGCGTATCAAGACGCGCGATTGGGCCAACATTCCAATCGGGCGCACCGTCGCCGTCATCGGCGCGGGCAATACCGCGATTGATGCCGTCACGCAGGCCAAGCGCCTCGGCGCTGAGCGCGTCTTGATGATTTACCGCCGCTCGCAGCGCGAGATGCCAGCCTACGAATATGAGTATGAGCTGGCGAAAAAAGATGCCGTGGAATTCTGGTGGCAGACCGCGCCCGTTGCTATCTTGAGCGATAGTGAAACTCCACGCGTGGCGGCGCTGCGCTGCGTGCGTATGGAGTTGGGCGAGGCGGATGCGTCTGGGCGTCGCACGTCCGCGCCGGTTCCCGGTTCGGAGTTTGAGATTCCCGTCGAGATGGTCATCAAGGCGCTCGGCCAGCAAAAGCGTCGCTCGTTCTTCGAGCGGATTGAAGGCGTCGAACTAGACGACGCTGGCCGCCTGCGTGTTAATCCGCAAACCATGCAAACGGGCAATCCTAAATATTTCGCGGGCGGCGATTGCGTCAACGGCGGGCGCGAGGCCGTGGATGCTTCACAGGCGGGCAAGCTCGCCGCGCAAGGGATTCATCAGACTTTGACGGGCGAAACGGTAGAGTTCGCGGGAGCGCGTCTGCCCTTGCACGAAGAGACGAGCGAAATCAAAGCACATTAAACGTTGCATAGGCTCGGTGAATCATGGCGCTACTTTTTCCCAATCTCGGGTTTGATGATAGTAGTTCTGTGGCTCTCATTTGGCTTGAATATCAAGTGGCCGCAAACGGTGTGAGGGTAAAGACGCCCAGAGGGACTTATTTCTGGTGGTCGCCGGGTGCGGGCATCGAGTTATGGGTGAAGGTCAAACGCGACGGCAAGCTGGGGGATGTTCATCCTCACTTTTCCGGCGCATCCCGGATGAACGTCGGAGTAAGAAAAAGGGCAACTAGAATCAATCACTTGTATTCTGATGGCGTTTTTGTGGGTCTCGTCCACCCGTACACTACACGCGGCAATAGATTGAAAGGACTGTTTTCTTTCACCTTCGATGTGCCCGACTATCATAGGTACACGGGACTGAAGACTCCGCAATACTACTATGGACAGTTTGCAGCCTTTGCTATCGAACTGACCGCTTATGAAAGCAAAGAGGCGTATTATGCGGCTCAGGAGGGCAAGGAGGCGTATTGGGATTCGCAGTCATTCCGCCCGGCAATTTATTACAAGCAAGACAAAAGCGAGCCTGACACAAAGGTTTTTCCGATGGCAGGCATCACCGGACACGTTCTTGATACGGCAATCCTGACAAATCCCATCACCGGCAGCGATTTTTGCTGGGCTGAGATATGCACTATCGGCGGCAACTTGGACATGATAGTCGCCCCGAAAGACCTTGATGGCTTTTTGGTTAAAGGCGGTGTGGTGAGCGGCGCTTTTTGGTTAACAGGTTGTCTCATAACCGGCGCGATGAATTCGTATTTCTATTGGTCAGGGAGTAACAATCATGGCAGACCTGAGCGTGAATTTTGCGGGCATCAAGAGCCCTAATCCTTTCTGGCTGGCTTCCGCGCCGCCGACGAACATGGGTTCGATGGTCGAGCGCGCGTTTGACGCTGGCTGGGGCGGGGCGGTCTGGAAGACTCTGGGCGAGCCGATTAGAAACGTCTGCTCGCGGCTGGCCGCCGTTGACATAGGCCCACAACGCATGATGGGCCTCAACAACATCGAACTCATCACGGACCGCCCGCTTGAAGTCAATCTCAAAGAGATACGCGAGTGCAAGCGCAAGTATCCGAAGAACGCGCTCATCATTTCGCTGATGGTCGAATCTAAGCGCGAGGCGTGGCACGAGATTGCGAAGAAGGTCGAAGACACGGGCGCAGACGGCGTCGAGCTAAACTTCGGCTGCCCGCATGGCATGTCCGAGCGCGGCATGGGTTCGGCGATGGGCCAAGTGCCTGAATACACCTGCATGGTCACAGAGTGGGTTAAAGAGGCGACGCGCCTTCCCGTTATCGTCAAGCTGACGCCGAACGTGACGCACATTACTCCTCCTGGTCGCGCGGCGGTCAAAGGCGGCGCTGACGCTCTCTCGCTCATCAACACCATCAACTCCGTCATGGGCGTTGACCTAGACACGATGATTCCGCATCCGAACGTGGGCGGAATGGCCGCTCACGGCGGCTATTGCGGTCCGGCGGTCAAGCCCATCGCGCTCAACATGGTCTCGGAACTGGCGCGCGATGCGGAAATCGGTATTCCCATCAGCGGCATCGGCGGTATCTCGACGTGGCGCGACGCGACGGAGTTTTTGCTGCTCGGCGCGACGACCGTGCAAGTCTGCACCGCCGTCATGCACTACGGCTATCGCATCGTTGAAGACATGATTGACGGCCTCTCGAATTACCTAGACGAAAAAGGCTTCAAGAGCGTCAACGAAATCATCGGCAAGAGCGTCCGCCGCATCACGGATTGGGGCAACCTCGACCTCAACTATAAAACCGTGGCGCGCATTGACCATAACCTTTGCATTCAATGCAACCTCTGCCACATCGCTTGTGAAGACGGCGCGCACCAGTGCATCCCCTTCACGGAGATTGAAGGCAAGCGCTTTCCCATCGTTGACGAAGCGGAATGCGTCGGCTGCAATCTCTGTTATCTGGTTTGTCCCTCGCCCGGCTGCATCTCGATGGTGCGATTAGACGACGGCAGCCGTCCTCTAACATGGCGCGAGTTAACATCGCGCCCAGCGGAGACGATGACCGGAGATTATTAAGCAGGTGAGATGAAAAACCTGCTCAAACTCAATCTGATGTTCGCGACCGAAACCCACCTCGCCCTGTTTGTCAGTGAAGAACGCTAACGTAACTCTGAGGGCCTAGATGAGTCGAAAACAATCCGAGCCGCTCGTCCTCGATTTGAGCGAGGTGGGAGCGGAAGACGTGGCGCTGGTCGGGGGCAAGTGTGCGAGTCTGGGCGAGTTGTTTCGCACGCTTGTGCCGAGGGGCGTGCGCGCGGTTGATGGCTTCGCGACGACGAGCGAAGCCTATCGTCGCCTGCTCGCAACCGACGGGCTAGGCACACGCCTGCGCGAACTGCTTGACGCTCTCGATTACAATGACTTGACCGCACTCAACCGGGCCGGACGCGAAGCGCGCGCCTTGATGCTCGATACGCCGCTGCCAAGCCAAGTCAACGATGCGATTCTCGGAGCGTACAGGCGTTTGTGCGAGCGAACGCGGCGCACGTGCGAAGTGGCGGTGCGCTCATCTGCCACCGCCGAAGATTTGCCTGACGCTTCATTTGCGGGCCAACAGGATACGCTCCTTAACGTGCGCGGCGAGCAGCGTTTAATCGAGGCTTGTCATCGCTGTTTCGCGTCGCTTTGGACAGACCGCGCCATTTCTTACCGCGCTCAACGCGGCTTCGACCATTTCAGCGTCGCGCTCTCTATCGGAGTTCAACCGATGGTGCGCTCTGACCTGGCCTGTTCGGGCGTGATGTTCACGCTCGATACGGAGTCTGGCTTTCGCGACGTGGTCGTTATCAATGGAGCCTGGGGCTTGGGAGAAGCCATCGTGCAAGGCATGGCGACGCCCGACGAGTGGGTCGTCTTCAAGCCGACGCTGCTCGAAGGCGCGCGGCCCATCGTCAGCCGCAGGCTGGGCAGCAAGGAAGTCAAGATGGTTTATGGGCTGGACGAAAAGGGCACGCGCGAGGTCGCGGTCGTCGAAGCGCAGCGCCAGCGCTTTTCGCTTGACGATTATGAAGTCTTGCAACTGGCGCGCTGGGCCTGCATTATCGAGGAACACTATTCCGAGCGCGCGGGGCACGCGCAACCGATGGACATCGAGTGGGCCAAGGACGGGCGCACGGGTGAGCTTTTCATTCTTCAGGCGCGGCCCGAAACCGTCCATTCCACCAACCGCGAAAACTACATCGAGAACTACCGCCTGACTGGCACACACACCGACCCCTTAGTGACAGGCCAAGCGGTCGGCGAAAAAATCGGACAGGGGCGCGCACACGTCCTCAGAGACCCGAATCATCTGACGGATTTCAAGAAGGGCGATGTGCTCGTCACCTCTATGACCGACCCCGCTTGGGAACCGATTATGAAACTCGCCGCGGCCATCGTCACAGACCGCGGCGGGCGCACCTGCCACAGCGCCATCATCAGCCGCGAACTCGGCGTGCCCTGCATCGTCGGTACGGGCAGCGCGACGCAAAGGCTCGAATCGGGCGCGGAAGTAACCGTGTCGTGCGCTGAAGGTGCGCAGGGCAATGTCTATGAAGGCATGATTGATTTCATGGTCGAACGCCACATGGTCGGCAAGCAACAGCGACCGCGCACCAACGTGATGATGATTGTCGGCGACCCAGACCACGCTTTCGCGCTCGCGTCGCTGCCGAACGACGGTGTGGGCCTCGCGCGCCTGGAGTTTATCATCAACAACTTAATCGGTATTCACCCGATGGCGCTTGTCCGCTATCCGAAGCTGGAACGCGAAGAGGATGTGCGCGAGATTAGGCGGCGCATCGGAGAGGAAGAGCCGCGCGAGTATTTCACGCGTTGTCTGGCGGAAGGCGTGGCGCGCATCGCCGCCGCCTTTTATCCGAAGCCCGTCATCGTTCGCATGTCGGATTTCAAATCCAACGAGTATGCACGCTTGATAGGCGGCGGGCAGTTTGAGCCTGCGGAAGAAAACCCGATGCTCGGTTTTCGCGGAGCGGCGCGCTACTATGATGAACGCTATCGCGAGGGCTTTCGTCTCGAATGCATGGCGCTCAGGCGCGTGCGCGAAGACATGGGCCTCACAAACGTTAAAGCGATGATTCCCTTCTGCCGGACGGTGGAAGAGGGCGAACGCGTTATCGCTTTGATGAGCGAGCAGGGCTTGCGGCAGGGCGAGCAAGACTTGGAGATTTACGCGATGTGCGAGTTGCCCGCCAACGTCATCTTCGCAGACGAATTCCTGCGCATCTTCGACGGCTACTCTATCGGCTCAAACGACCTGACGCAGTTAACCTTGGGCCTCGACCGCGATTCCGAAATGGTCGCGCATCTTTTCGACGAGCGCAACGGCGCGGTTGAAAGAATGGTCGCTCACGCGATTGACGCCGCGCGCCGTGCGGGCAAGAAGATTGGCATCTGCGGCCAAGCTCCCTCGGATTATCCAGAGTTTGCACAATTTCTCGTCGAGCGCGGCATCAATTCAATTTCGCTTAATCCCGACACCGTTATCCAGACCACACAGATTATCTTGGAGGCCGAAGCGCAAATCCCTGTGCCTCTAGCCGCTGTACGTTCTTAAGTTTTAATGTTGCGTTATTATCTCAAACAGTAAGGAGATGTCGAATGCCGCCACCAACACCACCTTCTGCGAAACTCGTAGTGATGCCGAACGTCACGGTCGGAAAGCCTTTCCTTCGCGTCGGCGGGCCAGCCGAATCTTTCCCGCTCCTGCGCGGAGAGACGCTGCGCCTGTCGGGCCGCGATTATCTCTCCACGCTGGCCGATATGTTTCGCCCGCGCGGACTTAAGACCAGCAAGCCCGGCGTGGCCTTCTACTCAAGGCATAAGTGCGGCGACGCTTTCGATTGCCGTCAGGATGTAAATTATTTCGTCGTCCAGCCTGAACTAAAGGGCGGGCATCAATACTTTCGCCTCTACCTGAAGACGGTCGCACAGATGCCCGTGCTTGGCTCGCCGCTGGTCGCGAAGATGACCGTGTCAGACTACAGAGGTTTCAAATACACAGGCTGGGTGTTGGACTTCACTTCGCTGGCCGGACAGTACAACTGGCATCGCATTCCGGCTCACAAAGGCTGGACGACGAAGGGGCCAAACTACTCAAAAATGGAGTGGTGGCATTATGAGCAAACGCAGGGACTCTCTTTCGCTCAGGTAATGAAGCTTCTCTACGGCTGAGAAGCGACGAAGCTCGCTAGCGATTAAACAGCACGCTCCAATTTCAGTCGCCACATTATTGCGCTGCGATAATCCTTCTCGCGCGTTTATCTCTTTTTCCGTTCGTCCATTTTGGACATGAGGCGTGGTATTTCGGCCAGCAGCTCACGCGCCAGAAAACCGAGGCGGCCAACTTTACGCGCCAACCGGTCGCCCGCGCGCCCGTGCAGGTAGACGCCCCAGACGGCAGCCTGCAAGGCGGGAGCGCCGCGCGCGGCAAGCCCGGTGATGATGCCTGAAAGCGTGTCGCCGGAGCCGGAGGTGGCCAGCCCGACATTGCCCGTGCGGTTGCAATAAATCTTCTTACCCGCCGGCGCAGCGATAAAAGTTTCTCTGCCTTTCAAGGCGACGACGGCGCGCAACTCGCGCGCGGTCTCTCGCGCCAGATGTGACGGGTCGGCTTCAATCTTCTTTTTATCAATGCCCGTCAGCACAGCCATTTCGCCCGCATGAGGCGTCAGCACGACGCGTCCATTAAACCCTTCAAGGCCTCCCTCTTTCGTCAAGCAAAGCAGCGCGCCGGCGTCGAGCACCAGCGTCGGCCCCTCAATGCGCGCCAGCAAACTCTTTAACAGTCTTCGAATCGCTTTTTCATCAACCATCCCCGGCCCTATCAGAACGGCTTGCGCATCGTTTGCACGCTCGGCAATCGCGTTGGCAGCAGAGGCAGCGATGCCGCCTGCTTTCGTTTCCGGCATTGCGAAGACGCGCGCTTCCGGCACGGCGGCTCCGACCGTCTGCGCGATACTTCCGCACGTTGCGATTTGCACCTTGCCTGCGCCCGCGCGCAGCGCCGCCGTCGCCGCCAGAATCACCGCGCCCGGCATCTCCGGCGCGCCGCCTACCACCAGCACGCGCCCGCGCGCTTCCTTATCGCCTGCCTCATCCGGCTGCGGCAAAGCCCACGCGCGCATGAGCCGTGGAGATAAAAGTAGTTTAGGAGAGTCAGCGGTGGGTGATTGTTTTTTGCCCTTCGCGGTTTTGGACTGACTACCACCGACCGCCGACTCTTGCCCGCTCTTCTTATTTTGGTGCGACGGGGACATCTGGTTTGCTGGTAACAGGCTCTCCGGCTTCTTCGAGCGGGGCGACAAAGTTGAAAAGACGCGGCGCGAGTTTGCCGCGCCGGCCTAGCGTTTGGTCAAATTCGTAAGAGGTGACGGAGCAGTTGGCTATCTCGGCGGCGCGGTCGGCGGCGAGGATTTGCTCTTCCGTCATTCGTTCGAGCAGGTAGCGGAAACAGTTGACCACGACCTGATGGCTGACTATCAACACACGCTCGCGCCTGTAGTCGCGCGTCAGCGTGTCTATCACGCTGCGCAGACGAAGGATAATGTCGCACCAGCTTTCGCCGCCCGGCGGGCGAAAGTAAAACTTACCGAGCACGCGGTAGAACTCCGATTGCTCTGGATACTTCTCGCGGATTCCAACCTTCGTCAAACGGTCAAGAATGCCAAACTCTTTCTCGCGCAACCGCTCATCAGTAATCAGAGATACGTCGCCGCGATTAATGCCCGCCGCTTCGAGAGTTAACTCCGCTGTGCGCCGCGCGCGCAAGTAGGGCGAGGTCAATACGACATCGGGTTTTTCTTCCTTCGTCATCCGCCCAAACCAGCGACCGAGCGCGGTGGCCTGATGTTCGCCGAGGATGGAGAGCGGCACATCGGCATCGCGCGTGGCGATTTCTATCATCGGGTGTCCGGCTGCCTCCGCCGCATCTCGCGCGACATTACCGGCGCTCTCGCCGTGTCGCACAATCCAGATTGCGTCAGGCCACTTCTGTTCCTTGTTCAAAACTCTTTCTCCCGCCCCTCTTTTTCGTTTCGTTACCGCTCACAGGCAATCCTTAACGCGGCCCTTCGCGTCAGACCTTAACCTTATGCACCGTCAACTCCAAACCCGAGATTGACATCTTCATCTCGACATACTTTCTGGCATTCGCATCAACGCGGCTGAAGGCCGATTCGGTCAGCAGTATTTCATCGCGGTGGGCCAAGTCTTCCCCGAGCTTGGATGCGAGATTGACTTCCGCTCCGTATAAATCCTGTCGTTCGATAATCAGGGCCTCGCCGTAACCGATGCCGAATTTGGCATACATGTCCATCTCGTCGGGCAGCATCGTATTGGCGGCGGAAAATCGCTTCATAATGTCTAACGCCGCTTCGACCGCCTTTTCCACTTCCGCGAAAATAGCGAAGACGTTATCGGCTTCCCACTTAATGACTTCACCGCCGTACTCTTTAACGGCAGGCGAAACGACCTGTTGCATCCGGTGAATCATCGCCAGAAAATGCATAATCCCGTGAGCAATCGTCAGCCGCGAGAAGCCGGACATGTCCATCACCATAATCGCGTGCGTCTCGCTGAAAGCCTCACGAATGCGGGCATCTATTTCAGCAGCCCGCTCAGGATATTCGTTTCTTTCCTGAAGCAATTCGGCCAAGGCTTCTCGCGTCTGCTTTTTCATAAAAATTTACCGCGCTCAAACCTCACATCGTTATCATTGCCGCTCCGCGACTTCGTTATTCTCCTCTGCCGCCTTCTCGTTCAGGACAGTTAACAAAGACGGCGACCAACTCGATTGGCTGTCTTTGCCTTTCGCGCGCCGCTTGCCAATCCCGCCCGCTCCTGGCAGTAAACGGTTAACGAGGCCGAGCAGGTCAGCCGTCGTGCCGGGAAAGAGTCCGTGAAACTTAGCGACCATTTCCGCCTGAATCGAGAGGACGATTTCCGCATCGCCGCGCTTGCAGGCCGCGACAATCTGGCGCGCGGCGCGCGTCGCAGCCATCGCGGAGACAGGCAGCGCATCGCTAATGCTGAACCATGCGTATTCCGCGCGATGTTGCCCTTTGAAGGTTGCGTTGCGCGGGCTGCCCGTTCGCATTAGTCCAGGGCAAACGGTGGTCACCACTACTCCGTCTTTCTTCAACTCCGCGCGCAAGCCTTCCGATAAACCGACCAAAGCAAACTTGCTGGCGCTATACGGCACCAGATGCGGAACGCTGACTTTGCCGCCGATGCTTGAGATATTGACGATGCGCCCATCACGCCGCCCGCGCATCTCCGGCAGCACCGCCAGCGTCGTGTACAGCGGCCCCCAGAAGTGTGTCAGCATCGCTTCTTCATAATCTTCAATGGTCATCACTTCGATTGGGCCAACCTGAATCACGCCCGCATTGTTCACCAGCACGTCAATCCTTCCGAAATGGTCGCGCACCACATTCACCATTTCGCCCACCTGCGAGCGCTCAGTCACGTCGCACGGCACGGCCAGCACACGCGCGCCTCTTTCGCTCAGGTCAGTACGCGCGCGCTCAAGTTCATCGGCATCCCGCGCGCAAATCGCCACCCTCGCCCCTTCGCCCGCAAACTCGCGCGCCATCACCAACCCCAGCCCGCGCGAGCCGCCCGTAATCAACACGCTCTTTCCACGCAGGTCGTACTCGCTCCATTTCCTCACAGCCGCGCGCACGGCCATCAACGCCCCCGCGCCCGCCGCCGCCCACATCAAAGCTTCCCTATTTCGTTCGCTCATCTCTTCTCCCTAAATCGCAAATTCACTTAAATTCCGCCACCACCGGCGTGTGGTCCGATGGACGCTCCCAAGAGCGCGGCTCTTTGTCTATCCATGATGCTTGGCAACGCGCGGCGAGGGCGGCGGAAGTCCAGATGTGGTCAATCCGCAATCCTGTGTTGCGGCGAAAAGAGCCTTGGCGGTAATCCCACCAAGAGAAATGGCCCGCTTCCTCCGTGTGCAGACGAAACGCATCGACAAATCCCCAATCCTTAATATTGCTCAGAGCGGCGCGCTCGCGGCGACTAAAAAGAATGCGCCCTTCCCATAGCTGCGGGTCATGCACGTCGCGCTCTTCCGGCGCGACGTTGAAATCGCCGCAGAGCAGCACTTGTGATGCCTTGTCATAATGCGTATCGAAGAAAGCGCGCAGGCGTTTCATCCATTCCAGCTTGAAGCGATACTTATCGGAGCCGACAAAAGCCCCATTCGGAACATAAACATTAACGACGCGCACCCCCTCAACTGTCGCGGCCAGCAGGCGCGCGTGCGCTCCCTCCTCGTCGTCAGGGAAACCACGCTGCACGTCTGTCAGTTCCGCGCGAGAAAGAATCGCCACGCCGTTATACGTTCGCTGCCCTAAAGCAACTGACTGGTAACCGAGTTCGGCAAAGCTTGCTGCCGGAAACTTTTCATCAATGCATTTCAATTCCTGCAAACACAACACGTCGGGCCGCGCCTCCACCAGCCACTTCGTCACCAGCGGCAGCCTGGCCATCACAGAATTAACATTCCACGTCGCGAGTTTCATCATCTTTCGGTTTCAAGTCTCAGGTTTCAAGTTTGAGGTTTTGTCGTTCGACTTGAACGCTGAAACATTATAATTGAAAATTTTACTAAAGCGAATCTATCAGACCGGCTCTCAACGCGCCGCGTCGCGCGATGTCGTTAATAACGATATGCTCGTGCGTCGCGTGTGCGCCGTCGCCGTCAATGCCGAGGCCGTCGAGCACGCCGATGCCGAATGCTGTCACAAAGTTTCCGTCCGACGCTCCGCCGACCTGCGCTTCGCCCAAATCAAAATCGAGCGCCGCCGCGATAGAGCGCGCCCTCTCATAAAGCGCCGCGACCTTTGCGGTGCGTTCCAGCGGCGGGCGATTGATGCCGCCGCCGACCGCCAATCGCACACGCTTGTCAAAAGGTTGTAAATTAAGAATGCCCGCCTCAATGCGCGCGGCATCTTCAGCCGTGCGGAAACGCACATCAATTTCGGCGTGCGCTTGTGCCGGAACAACGTTTGAGCGCGTTCCTCCCTGCACGACGCCGACGGTGAGCGTGATGCCGCGCGCCGCGTCGTTCATCGCATGTAGACGCTCAATCTGGCGTGCCATTTCGAGAATCGCGCTGGCCCCTTTCTCCGGCTCTAGGCCCGCGTGGGCCGCGATGCCCTGCGCTTCCAGCGTGTACATCCCCGTTCCCTTGCGCGCTGTCTTGACGCGCCCGCCCATCGCCGGCGGTTCCAGCACCAGCACACTCCGCGCGCGCCCTGCTTCTTCCTCCACCAGCGCGCGCCCGGTCAGGCTTCCGGTTTCTTCATCGCACGTCAGCAGCAGCGTCACAGGACGTTGCGGCCTCAACTTCAACGTCACGCAGGCGCGCAAAGCTTCAAGAGCCAGAGCGCAATTCGCCTTCATATCAAAAATGCCCGGCCCATAAATGCGCCCGTCCTCGACGCGCCACGGGCGTTCTTGAACTGAGCCGCGCGGGTGAACAGTGTCCGTATGGCCCACCAGCAAAAGCGACTCCGCATCCGTCTCCGCCGTGTTAGAGAAAGCGCGGACGCGCAAATGCACACCGTAAGCAGCGCTCTCAATCAACTCGACGGAGGAAACTCCATCAATTGCGCGCGCTGATTCGGCCAACAACCCGACGACCGCGCGGCTGCCCTCTTCATCACCCGACGGCGATTCCGTTTCAACCAAAGCTCGCGTCAACGCGAGCATCTCGCTTTGGCGCTCCTGTAGTTGCTCTCTGAGTTCAACAAACGTCGTTCTGTTCAGTGTCGCAGACATCTCTACCCGTTTATCGTTTCCTTTCTCGTCGTCAACATTTCGATTCTCGCTTGGTTGACATGAAACCCGATGCCAGCCGATTCAGGCGCGATGATTGTTCCACGCTGCGTGACGGTCACGGGCGGCTCGATGATGTCTTCATGCCAGTAGCGTGAGCTAGCGGAAACGTCGCCTGGCAGCGTGAAGCCTGCGAGCGTC
>CAZEZJ010000064.1:0-923 GCA_964516695.1 uncultured Blastocatellaceae bacterium | reverse complement strand
CGCGATGTTATGAGCGCGCCCGATGCCCGATTCCAGCATCCCGCCGCACCAGACCGGAATATTCTCTTCACGACAGACACGCTCTACGCGCAAAGCTTCCGTATGACCGCCGACGCGGCCCAGCTTGACATTGATAATCCGGCACGCCTTGAGTTCGATGGCCTTACGCGCGTCCTCCGCCGAGCGTATTGATTCATCCAGACAGACGGGAGTGCGCAACTCGGCTTGCAGCTTCGCGTGGTCGAGCATGTCGTCGTAAGCAAGAGGCTGCTCAATCATCATTAACGCAAACTCGTCGAGCGCGCGAAAGAGCGCGGCATCTTCGAGCGTATATGCCGAGTTGGCATCGCCCATCAACTGTATCCCGGGAAAACGCGCGCGCACCTGCTCGATAATCTCCCTGTCCCACCCCGGCTTAATCTTAATCTTGATGCGCTGGTATCCGGCCATCAACTCGCGCTCTATCTTCTCGAACAAAGCAGCGGGCGTGTCCTGGATTCCGATGGAGACTCCGCAAGCGATTTCCGCCTGCACGCCGCCGAGATGCCGCCACAATGGACGGCCAGCGCGCCTCGCTTCCAAATCCCAACAAGCGGTTTCGAGCGCAGCCTTTGCCATCCGATTGCCGCGCACCGCTTTCATCAAAGCGAAAGCATCCGCCGCGCGCTCAAGCTCGCGCCCGACAATCACGGGAGCGAGAAAATCATGGAGCGTGCTCCAAGCGCTTTCCGTCCATTCCTCGCAATAGAAAGGCCCCTCGCCAGCCGTGCATTCGCCCCACCCTTCCGCGCCGTCCGCATCCAAGACACGCACCAACACGATGCGCCTCTCGGTCGTGCGCCCAAAACTGGTCTCAAAAAAATGCACGAGCGGCAGGCGTATCTCGCGCAACTCGACAGTCTTAATCATCAAAGCAACGGCTC
>CAZEZJ010000063.1:0-17789 GCA_964516695.1 uncultured Blastocatellaceae bacterium | reverse complement strand
TGGCGGCCACGTCGGGCCGCTGACGAGTTTTATGCTCTGGGAGAGCATGATTGAGACGTTGCTGGAAGAGGTCGCGCCGAAGGAGGCAGCGGATGTTCACCTATTGTTTGCTGGCGGCATTCACGACGCGCGCTCGGCGGCGATGGTCGGCGTCATGGCCGCCCCGCTGGCAGAGCGCGGAATGCGGATTGGCGTGCTGATGGGAACGGCTTATCTCTTTACGGAGGAGGCCGTCTCACGCGGCGCGATAGTCAAGACTTTTCAGGCACAGGCTGTGGCTTGCGAGCGCACCATCAATCTTGAGACCGGCCCGGGCCACGCCATCCGTTGTGTCGCAACCGAGTTCTCAAAAGAGTTCTACTCTGTCAGGCAGCAAGCGATAAGCTCGAAGACTCCGCCCGCCGAACTCAAGCAGATTTTGGAATCACTAACTACGGGACGCCTGCGCATCGCGTCCAAGGGATTGAAGCGACAGGGCAATGCGCTGCTCGCCATCGAAGAAGACGAACAGTTGCGCAATGGGATGTATATGATAGGGCAAGTCGCCACGATGCAAAGTTCTGTGCGCAGCATGGAAGATTTGCACAGAGAAGTTGCCGCAGGCAGCACGGAGCAACTTCTCAAAGCCGCTCAATCATCCGTCGAGTTAATGGAGCGTCCGGCGTCAAAACCCTCTGACATCGCCATCATCGGCATCTCTATGCTCTTGCCGGGCGCGCAATCGGCGGAGAAGTTTTGGGGGAATGTCTTAGGCAAGGTGGAGACGATTACTGAGATTCCCCCAGACCATTGGGACTGGCGTTTGTATTACGACGCGGAGCGCAAGGCGCGCGATAAAACCTACTCGAAGTGGGGCGGCTTTATTGACGATGTGCCGTTTGACCCGTTGCGCTTCGGGATTCCCCCGAACTCGCTGAAATCCATCAGTTGTTCGCAACTGCTAACGCTTGAAACCGTCCGCCGTGCTCTGGAAGATGCCGGATACGCCATGGGAAATTTCGACCGCGAGACCACATCCGTCATCTTCGGCGGTTCCGACGGCGATATGCTGACCAACCAGTATATCGCGCGCACGATGCTGCCGCTCTCCGTCGAAACTCTGTCGAATCAGGTCTGGGATAGATTGCCGGAATGGACGGAAGAATCGTTCCCGGGAACGCTCACGAACGTCACAGCCGGACGCGTCGCCAACCGCTTCGACTTCGGCGGCTCAAACTATACTATCGGGGCGGCCTGTGCCTCTGCGCTCACCGCGATTGACTTGGCCGTGGCCGAATTGGAAACGGGCCGCAGCAGCATGGTCATCACGGGCGGCGCTGATTTGGCCCAGTCGCCCTATTACTACATAGCGTTTAGTAAAACACATGCCTTGTCGCCGCAGGGGCGTTCGCGCACCTTCGATAAGTCAGCCGACGGCATCGTTATCAGCGAAGGGATAGTGATTCTGGTTCTCAAACGGCTGCGCGACGCCGAGCGAGACGGCGACCGCATCTACGCCGTCATCAAGGGCGTGGCCGGTTCGAGCGACGGCAAGGCGCTCGGCCTGACTGCTCCCAGACCTTTGGGCCAGATGCGCACCGTCGAGCGCGCCGTCAGAAAAGCAGACCTCAAACTAAACACCATCGAACTCTACGAGGCTCACGGCACGGGCACCGTCGTTGGCGACCAAGCCGAACTCGAAACCATCGTCTCGTCGCTTCATGCCGATGAGTCTGCGAGCAAGAGTTGCGCCATCGGCTCGGCTAAAACGTTGGTCGGCCATACCAAGACAACCGCCGGTGCGGTCGGCTTGGCGAAGGCAGCGCTGGCGCTCTATCACAAAACGCTTCCGCCGCACGCGGGCGTCGAACATCCGCTTGACCCGATTACAGACCCAAACAGCGCCGTCTATCTACTGAAAGAGGCCAAACCGTGGCTGGCTCATCCAGACCACCCGCGTCGCAGCGGCGTCAGCGCTTTCGGTTTTGGCGGCACAAACAGCCACGCCGTGCTTGAGGAATACACCGGCGAGAGCCGCCAGCGCGCGCCAGGCGCTGACGCCTGGCCCTGTGAGCTTATCGTCCTGCGCGCCGGGAATCGTTCCCTTCTGGCACAGGAAATCAGCCGCCTGCTCGAAGCCTTGGAGGCGGGTGCCGAACCGCGCCTGCGCGACCTAGCCTTCAGCTTAGCCGTCAACGCACACTCGATGCGAGGCTCCGAACAGGTCTGTTTGAGTCTGGTGGTAGAAGGTCTTGAGGGTTTACGAAAAGATTTGCGGTTGGTGCTCGCGGCCCTCAGCGAAGCGTCGGTCGAACGTTTGCCCGCGCATATTGTGTTGCGAGAGCAGACGACGGCAGTTGACGAGAGCATCGCTTTCGTCTTCCCCGGGCAGGGAGCGCAGTGTCCGAACATGGCGAGAGAGACGGCCCTCTTTTTCGACGAAGTGAGAGCGGCCATTGAATTCGCGGATAGAGCTTTGCGCCCACACTATCCGAAGCGTTTGAGCCAGTACGTCTATCCTCCGGGCGCTTACACGGAAGCAGAGCAGCAGCGTTATGAAGAAGAACTGACGGCGACACACGTGGCGCAACCGGCAATCGGGGCTGTGTCAGCCGGATTTCTGGATTTGGCGCGACGCCTCGGCATCTCTCCCGCAATGGTCTGCGGTCATTCCTTTGGCGAATACACGGCGCTTCATGCGGCGGGCGCTCTGCGGCGAGAAGATTTCCTGCGCCTCTCGGAAGCGCGCGGTCGTGCGATGTTGATGGCCTGTGCTGAAGATGGAACGATGGCCGTCGTCCATGCCACGCGCGAAGAGGTGGAAGCGCGCTTAAACGGCGACCACTCCGTTGTCATCGCCAACCACAATGCTCCGCGCCAGACCGTTATCTCCGGTCTCAGAGCGGCTCTGAAGCAAGCCCTTGAGCATTTGAGCGCCGCCGGTTTGAGCAGCAATCTGTTGCCCGTCTCCGGCCCGTTTCACTCGCCTTTGATGGCGTCAGCGAATGTCGCTCTGTCGAACGCCATCCGTGAGTGCGACTGGCGAAGCCCGCTCATTCCCGTCTACTCTAACGTCAACGCTCGCCCCTATCCTTCGGCTGCCGGGCAGCTAAGCGAACAGGTGGCCCGCCATCTTCTCAGCCCCGTCGAATTTATGAGCCAGATTGAGCAGATGTATCTGGAAGGCGCTCGCGTCTTCATCGAGCTTGGCCCAAAGAATATCTTGACCGGATTGATAGACAAGATTCTCGCGGGAAGGAATCATTTGAGCGTCGCGGTCGAAGGCGCGGGCGCAGGCTTGCGCGGCTTTCTGCTCGCTCTCGGCAAACTCAGCGCGCATGGCGTTAACGTCAATCTTCCGGCTCTCTTCGATGGACGAGATGTCAAGCAGTTGGATATGAATAGGCTGTTGGAGCTAACGAAGAAGGCGGCGCTCTCACCGACCACGTGGCTTGTCAACGGCGCGGGCGTGCGGCCTCAGACAGAAGCCGTCGGCTACACGGGCAAACTGCCGTCTCTGACCAGAGAAACCGCGAATCAAGCGCCTAACGAACGCGCCCAAGCTTCCGCCGCCGTTGCTGCCAACCTAGAGCCGCCGCGCCCGCCATCAACCGCCAACCCGCCCGCCGCACACGCGAGCAACGAAGCGACCGAGACACGCGCCGCCTCCTCGACAAACAACGGGCACGTTCTGGCTGCCTATCAGGCTTATCAAGAAACCATGCGCCAATTCCTGTCATTACAGGAAGAAGCCCTGAAGCATTTTCTCAACCTTCAACAATCGCCCGCCGCCTTACACGCGCATCCCGCAACGCTTGGCGTGCCTGACTTTGTCGCTTCGCCAGCGTCGCCCAACCCACCTGCTCATGGCAAGCAAGAGCAGTCTAACGGCAAAGGAAACGGCAACTCGTCTCACGTCGCGTCAATCCTCGCGCAGACAACCACAGATGATGAGCAGAGCAATCGCTCGCAGCCAACTCAAACGTCTGAAACTACTAACCGGCAATCGTCTCCCGCAGCGCTTGACCGCGATGAGTTGATTCGAATGCTGGTTAATTTGGTGAGCGAGCACACGGGCTATCCTCCCGAAATGCTCGGGCTTGACCTTGACCTCGAAGCTGAACTGGGCGTTGATTCCATCAAACGCATAGAAATCATTGACGGCTTTCAGAAACAACTGCCGCCGCAGCTTGCCTCCCGTATGCAGGAACACGTCGAGCGCTTCACGAAGGTCAAATCGCTGAATGAACTCGTTGAGACCTTCTTGCGCGAGACCAATCAATCCGTTTCACTCGATTCCACGCTCAAAGAGCCTGATTCATCTTCGCCCATCATTGAGACTCAGGTAGCGATGGCTCAGCCGGAGCATGTTGACGCCGGAGACGGGGAAGCGAATGAGAAGACGAAAGAGGAGACGGAAGTAGAGACTGAAAACGGCGCGTCGAGCGACGAAAGCTGCCCGCGCTATCTACTGAAAGCGGAAGATGAGCCGCTGCCCGAATGCGAATCAATCGCGCCCGCGGGCTTGTTTCTCATCACTGAGGACCAGCTTTCGGTCGCCGCCCAAGTTGCCGAGTCGTTGCGTCAAAAAGGCGCTCACGCCGTCGTCATCAAGGGGGCTGTGCTCTCTTCGCCCGCGGAGTTGGAGCGCGCCGTCTTGGAGCTACAGCAGGCGCATGGGCCAATCAGAGGCATCGTGCATCTGGCGGCGCTCGCAGCCTCAGAGCTACCCGAAACTCTGCCGGAGTGGCGAAGACAAACGCAAATTCAATCGAAGAGTTTGTTTCAACTTCTGCGCCTGTGTGCGGATGACGCGGCTGTTAATGATGGCGAGTGGACGGGGCGCGTATTGTCGGCCTCGCTGCTCGGAGGATTCTTTGGCCGCGACGGCGTTTGTGGGCCAGGATTGCCGGCGGGCGGGAGCGGCTACGGACTGCTGAAGTCTGCGGCCATCGAATGGCCGGGCCTGACGGTTAGAGCGCTCGATTTCAGTCACCAACTGCCCGCCGAAAAGATGGCTAAACACGTCGTCGCTGAGTTGCTAATCTCCGCCGGCGAACAAATTGAGGTCGGCTATCCCGGAGGGCGGCGAACAGTCTTTCGCACGGTGAGTTCTCCCTTGCCTGTTCAGTCCGCGCGTGCGCGTCTCGTGCCTGAAGCCGATTGGGTCTTGATGGTCACGGGCGGTGCGCAAGGAATTACGGCGGAGGTAGCGCGCACGCTCTCCGTGCGCGGCATGAGAATGATTATCGTAGGACGTTCGCCCGAGCCTGTTGATGAATCGGCGGGCACGGCGGGCATTGAAGACATCCATGTGCTACGCCGCTATTTTATGGAAGAGGGAAAGACTCTAGGCGGCCAACTGACGCCCGCGAAGATTGAAACCAAGATACAAACGCTCTTCAGGGAGCGCGCTATCAGGCGTAATCTGAGCTATCTCAGGCGTGCGGGCGTGGAGGTTGAGTATCATGCTGTGGATGTCAGAGACGAGGAGAAGTTCGGCGCGCTCATCTCTGGGGTCTATGCTCGATATGGGCGCTTGGACGGCGTCATTCATGGCGCTGGCGTCATCGAGGACAAGCTTTTGAAGGATAAGAGCCAAGAATCTTTTGACCGCGTCTTCGATACCAAAGTTGACAGCACCTTCATCCTCAGTCGTTATCTGCAACCCGAGACGTTGAAGCTAATGGTCTTGTTCAGTTCCATCGCGGGGCGTTACGGCAATCGCGGGCAGGCGGATTATGCTGCCGCCAACGAAGTGATGAATCGCTTTGCGTGGCGGATGCGCGGGGAGTTTCCACAGGCGCGCGTGGTGGCCGTTAATTGGGGGCCGTGGGCCAGCGTCGGCATGGCGAGCGAGGCTGTGAATCGCCAGTTTAAAGAGCGCGGCATCACTCCGATTCCGACGCGTGCGGGCTGCCAATTTTTAATGGATGAGATTCATTATGCCGGCCGGGCGGAGGCGGAAGTGGTCGCAGGCGTCGGCCCCTGGGGACTGGCGGATGCGGATGAGGCCGACGACCTAAGCAACCTGCTTTTGCACATCAACGCGTTAACCGAAAATTTCTGGACGATGTAAGTCCGCGCGGAAAGCCGCCGTTCTTAATGGCTCCCTTAGGAGAGATGCTTTATGGATGTTATGGATGCAGCTCGATTCTCGTTGGCTCCGCTTAGTGAGACCTTCGGCTTGATTGTCGAGGCCAGTGTGCGGGAAGAATCAATCGAGGCGCTGAGCGGTTCGGAGATAGTCGCTCTTTTCAAGCAGCACGGCGCTCTCCTGTTTCGCAATTTCGCGGTTGATACCGAAGCTTTCCTTGAGTTTACTTCCCGCTACTGCCGTGACTTTTCGACCTATCAGGGCGGCGGCTTTCGCTGGGGCAGTCTTGACCGGGAAAAGATAGGCAATAACGAGACGCTGCTCAGCGTCACGGGGTCAACGCAATCGTTCGGCATTCCGCTGCACGGCGAGATGTACTACATGCGACAGAAGCCGACCCTTCTCTGGTTCTACTGCGAGCATCCTCCGGCTGAAGCCGGAGAGACGACGCTCTGCGATGGCCGCGAGCTTTACAAAAAGATGACGGCGAAAGAGCGCGAATATTTTTCCGAACACAAGCTGAAATACATACGCCATCTGACACGCGAGGAATGGCCCGTCGCCTTTCAGACAAACGCGTTGGACGACTTGCGAGCGTGGTGCGTCAAAAACGATTCCACGCTCACGGAAAACCCTGACGGCTCGATGACCATCGAGTATGTGTGCTCCGCCGTCTCGCGAGAGCGCGTCGAGAATCAGGATGTCTTCATCAACAATCTGTTCGTCATTCATTCCGCGGAGCAGGCCATCTTGAGCGGCGCTGCCGCCAAAGCGCTGAGCCTCCCGCGCAATGCCTGCCCCATCGTCGTGCGTCTGGAAAACGACGCCGAGATACCACAAGAGATAATCGCCCAACTCGAACAGGCTGCCAATAAACTGAGCGCGAAAGTCTCATGGCAGGCGGGCGACGTTCTGATGATAGACAACACGCGCATTCTTCACGGCAGAAAAAAATCGCCCGATGCGGCGAGAAACATCTACGTCCGCATGGGCGAACCCGCTTTCGCTTTTTAAGACGCGCGAGGGTGGCTGAAGGTCGCGCTGCGCTTTGTTGGGGCAACGGCTTTCGTCAAAAACGCTGGGGGGCATTATGGAGTTGAAAGATTCGGATTTAGCGGAAGTGATATTCAGCGATACGACCCTGCGCGATGGAGAGCAGATGCCGGGCGCAAGCCTGCGTCCTGCGGAGAAGGTGTTGATTGCCAAAGCGCTCGCTGACATCGGAGTCAAATCCATTGATGCGGGCTTCCCCATCTGCGCGAAAAGCGAGACGGAAGCTATCCAGCGCATCGTCAGAGAAGTTGAAGGCCCTGTTATCTCGGCGCTGAGCCGCACGCTGCGCTCGGACATTGACGCGGCTTATGCGGCCCTTGCTGAAAGCCAGCCTCATCGTCGCGCCATCAGCCTTTTTGTTTCCACCAGCCCGCTGCATCGCGAGTTTAAGCTCAATAAGACGAAAGCGGAGCTGGTAAAAATCATCACCGACAGCATTCAATACGCGCGCCAGTTTTTTCACCGCGTCGCTTTCGCGCCCGAAGATGCCAGCAATACAGAGTTGTCGTTCCTGTGCGAAGTCTATAGCGAGGCGATTGCTGCCGGAGCGACGACCATCGGCTTTCCCGATACGCTCGGAATCCTGACGCCGGAGAGAGTCCGCGACTTTGTTTGTCATCTTCAGGATAACGTGCGCGACATCAATCGTGCTCCCATGGCGTGCCATTTTCACAACGACTTGGGACTTGCGACCGCCAATACTCTCGCGGCCATAGGTGAAGGCGTCAGGATTGTTCAGTGTACCGTCAACGGCATCGGTGAGCGGGCCGGAAATACGTCGTTCGAGGAAGTAGTGATGGCGCTGCACCTTAACCGCGAGCAATACCGCAGACGCCACGGTATAGATACGACGAAATTAACGTCTCTCAGCCGCTTGGTGGAAAAACTGACGGGCATCGTCATCAGCCCGAATAAAGCGGTTGTCGGCAGCAATGTTTTCGCGACCGAAGCCGGAATTCATCAAGACGGCATGATGAAGCATCCCGAGACGTATGTGCCCTTCCCGCCGGAGATGGTCGGAGCCGAGAAGATGCAATTCGTGCTCGGGAAACATAGCGGGCGCGCCGCCATTTCCGCCCGCCTGACAGAACTAGGCTTTGAGTTGACAGGCAATCAACTGGAATTAGTTATCGAGCAGGTGAGAGAAGCAGACAAAAGCGAGTGGGCCAATGATGGAGCCTTGCTGGCGCAAGCCGTGGAGAGAGTATCAAGCGGAAGTTGACATTCAAACGAGTTGACATTTTAGCAAGCGCATTGGAGACGAGATGAATTCTGATGAAATGCAGGAAAGCCCGCACGCGGAGAGAAAGAACCTGCACGTACATTATTCCGCGCAAGATTACGACCAATACACGGAGCGCTTCGTCGAAGTTTACGACGATGCGATGATTAAAAGATTAATAGACGAGCGGCAACGGCGTGCCGCCGGCGGCGTGCTGCTCGATGTCGGAACCGGCACGGCGCAGTTGTTGATTAAGATAGCCGCTGTTTCCGAGTTGAAGGATGTGCGCCTGATTGGTGTTGATTATTTTCAGGATATGGTGACTGAGGCCGAAAGGGCTGTCGCGGAAAACAATCTTCAGCAGCGAATCGAAGTTCGACAGGCGGACGCGCATGAACTGCCCTACTCGGATAATTTTGCCGACTACATCATCAGCCGCTCGACCATTCATCACTGGGCCAACCCCGTTCAAGCCCTCAAGGAAATCCACCGCGTCTTAAAACCCGGCGGCATCGGCATCATCCATGATGTCCGCAGAGACCCCGCGCCCGATGTGTTGGAGGGGTTCAACGAACTACGCCGTCAGGCGGGAATCGAGCCGTGTCGTTTGGAGGAGAAATACACCGCGGCGGAAGTGCAAGACTTTCTGGAACGTGCCGGGCTGCAAAGCTATGGAAACATCAAAGCGGCAAAAAGCGGGCCGGGAGCCTTAGGCTTTGAAGTTAACCTCACAAAATAGGGTTCGGTACGAACGTCGCAGCTTCGGATGAGCGTTCTGGCGTTTAGTTGATTTGAAAAATTGAACTGAAGACGAATCCGATGTTCTGAAACATGGTAGACCTATAATCGAGTTGCACGCGCGGGTAGTGCTTTCTGAAAAGCTGCTTCAAAATACCCTGCTCGGAGTCGGGCGCATCCGCCACCGGAGCGGTGCGCGCCGCGTCTGCAAAAAACTCGCGGCAAAAACGGGTGCGCCCAATCCATGCTCCGCCGTTGAGATAGCGAAACTCGCTCGCCTCTGCGCTCGGAAGCGAGTCTTCAAACTCTTTGAAGTCGGCGCAGTTGGGCCAATTCATGCGGTCTGCCGAAAAGACCATCTCGCAGTCAAATTCCTGCTCGAAGCGCTCGACGAGGAGTCGCGGATTGTCGATGAAAATCGCATCCCGCGAATCAACGCCCGCGACATACTCTGTCTGAATCGCATTGACGGCTTCAAGCGTGAGCTGCGGTTTATCGCGGCTATTGACCCAATCTTTGATTCCTTTCCCCGTCACCAAGCAGGGCACGCCCAAGTGCTCTAGGCTTCTTTCGAGCAGGCCCATCGCCGCGTGTCCGTTATTCCAAGTCAGAATCGTCAAATCAGAAGGCGCACCAAATTTTTGGGCGGGCGATGAAAAGAAACGCTCCCTGATGGGCTGCCAGTGAGGCTTGTATTCATGGCTGCCGTGAGCATGAATCACTACCGGCGTCGTGTTGAAGAGCAGATTAACGACCAAGAATTTTTCTCCCGAAGTCAGAGGCAAAGAGCAACGAGCAAGAGGCATCCGGCTGCTCCGCCAGCAAGCGCTGAGGAAGAGCGGCAGGCTCTAGATGTCGCGCATGGCAATCAGCTTGATTCCCGATTCGCGGAGCCGCTCTGCGAGGTCAGGATGACAAAGGGTTCTCAACTCCTTTTCACGCTCCGTCACGTAATTCGAGCTGCCCGGCAGTTCTTCGTCAACGTATCCGGGGTGACACATTAGCTCCAGCGTCTTTTCATCCGCGCAGCGCGCGAAAGCATTGTCGAGATAATCAACCAGACTCTCCAACGTTAATTCACCGCCATACCATCCGGTCTCGCAATGGTCTGCACAGCGCACGCCTTGTGCTCTGAGGCTTTCGGCCATCTCGACGGAGAGGGCGCGCGCCGGAATTTCGTGCTCTCTGGCAATCTCGCAATAGGCCGCGAAAGCCGCGGGATACTTGTGGACGTGGTGATGCGTGTCTATGTGAGTCGGCGTAATGCCGGACTCAATGATGCGCTGCATTTGTGCTTGCCATTCCCCCCGCACCTCGCCGGTATTGAGCGGGCGCAGGTCGCGCCGCGAACGCGGAAAGACGCCGCGCTCGGTGACTAAAGAAGGAATGGCGGCGCTCTCAGAGCAGGGTTGCCCGTCGGTCAGTTGCAGGTGAACTCCGATGCGCCCGGCGACGCGGCCCGCCCACTCTCTGACGTTATCAAGCGAGCCTGCTTTACAGGCCATCGCCGTGGTCGAGGTGACCGCACCGCGCAGCATTGTTTCCACGATTCCGGCGGTGACGCCCTTCGTCAGACCAAAATCATCGGCGTTGATGACGAGTCGTTTCACTAAGAGCGGCCTCTCTGAAAGATGAGTTGGCTTGTCGCTTTTATTGGAGTGGCGACGGTGAACCGGCGGCGGCCCTCACATCGCGACGGGGTCTGTCACCTGATTGTCGAAATTATCGAAGATGAAATCCGCAATCTCCGCGATGCTGAAATCCTGCACAAGCTGGTCTGTCCGGCGAAAGAAAAGATCGTATTTCAGCTTGCGGCGAAAGCGCATGTCGATTGACGCCAGCAGGTGAATAATATCCATTGAGGAAAAGCCTAGGTCTTCCACGAGTTTGGTTTGGGGAGTAATCTCATTGTCGCTGCCATGGGTGCTGGTTTTCGATATTTCTTCGACGAGGTTAATGACCTCTGTTTGCACCTGTTCTAGTGTCGGTTTCACATTTATCTCCTGACAATTTTAGAGGTCTCAATAACGCTCACGGCCTGAGACTATAGCTTAGGGCAATCTCCGTTCAAAGTTTTAATCACGCGGGAAGAAACTAAATAGACGGCAGCCGCTTCCCCTGATAAAAATGAATTCTCACGCGCGCATGATTTCAGACAAACCATTCCAGCACGTCGTGCGGCAAGCGAAGCAGGCGGAAAGGTTCGAGCGGCGGCCTGTTTTTGCCGGGAACGGTCGTCAGCGCGCAGCTATAACCTACCTGCTCGACGAGTTCGGGCGTGCCCCATCCGATGTGTTCACGGCCACCGTAAGGATAAGCGAAAGGAACCGAGTCCATGTCGAGTTCTCGCCTGACGCACGCGAAGGAATCATAAAGCTCTCTTTCAAGCTCGTCGCGGTCAAGCTTGCTCAACACTCTGTGAGTGCAGGTGTGAGAGCCAAACGATAGTCCGGCGCTTCTTGCTTCTCGCACCTCGTCCCAAGACATCGTGCGATACTTCTCTTTCGTTGCGGCATAACGAAGCGCTTGCTCAGGGCTGACTTCAAGCCTTTCCAGAATCAAGCGCTGGAGTTTTTGCCGCTCGCTGTCGGGCAGCTTCTTGAGCCGCTTCTTGAGTTGCTTCATGCATTCCACTTTCGTTTTCAGCGGATTGAGTTGCCAGATTCCCTCGCCTTCCGCTTCCAAATTGAGCACAGGCACTTCTGCTAAACGAAAGGCCACTTCGATTTCGTCAAAATGGAAAAGGCGGAAGTCTTCGCGCGAGCGCGCGAAATCCGTGACGATGAAGACCGTGGCGGGAATGCTCAGACTTTGCATGACGGGCAGGGCGTGGGCCTTAACGCCGTAGTAGCCGTCATCAAAGGTGACGACCATTGATTCAGGGTCGTCTTTGCCGTCTCTTAATTCGGAGAGCATCGTCTCAAGCGAGATGAGCTTGAAATGCCGTGCGAGATATTTCATGTGGAGTACGAAGTCGTCCACATGAATGCGCGAGAGCCTTTTGTCGTATTCGTCGAGCGGTGTGGCAACAACATTGTGATAGTAGATTACGAGCATATGCCAGCCTCTTGATAGCATTGCAGCCAGGCGTCGCGCTCCGTCGCCGGTGTGAAATCAGAGAGCGCGCGACACCTGGCGCTGTCGCCCAGAGAGCGCGCACGCGCCGGATTATCAAGGAGGGATTCAAGCGCGGTGAGCAGTTGCTTATCATCGCGTGGAGGCACAAGAATTCCGTCAACTCCGTCTCTGATTAACTCTGGAATGCCGCCCACAGCGGAAGCAATGATGGCGCTCCCGGCCAGCATCGCTTCCAACACCTTGTTCGGGCAGCCGTCGGAAATTGACGGGAAGACGAGCACGTCGCAGGCTTTCATGTAAGCGAGTATCCGAGAGTGTGCGACGGTTCCTATGCGGTGCACGCGCTGCGAATATTCAAGCGTGTCTATCAGAGGGTTGTAGAACATCGCTTCCGCACGTCTGAGCGGCCCGACGAGCAGCAGCGACGCCTCGCGCCTGGCAGCCAACCGTGTAAACGCCTGTAGGAGAAAGTCCAGACCCATCACGCGCCTGAATTCTCCGACACAGCCGACGATTGGACGCGGCAAACTCACATTGGCTTCCGCCGTCAGGTCAAACTCCGCCTCGTCAACGTGGTTGCGAATCACGAAGCTGGGGCAGGGCGGATGAAACAGTCGCCGCAAAACTTGCTGTGCGGAAGCGTTGACGCAGACGCAAGCGGCGGCGACTTGTATCGCCGCTTGTAAGTGGGCCAAGTGATTGCCGAAGATGCGCAGGTCGAGGTCGGAGCCGCGAAACGTAATGATGAGCGGCAGGCTCAAACGAACGGCGGCCATCGCTGCTGCGAAGGGCCGCATTTTAAAAGCCCCGTAGACATGCAAGGCCGAGAGGCGTTCTTGTCGTGCTAGCTGGACTAACTGCTCAACGTAGGAAAGCTGAGAAACGTCCGTCTCTCCAATCACGCGGTCAACGCGAAAATCCGAAGCGAAAATACGATAAGCCGGATGACCAGCACACTCCGTCTGTTCCACGCGCCCGTACCAATCGCTCTCGCTTTGGGATGGTTCCAGCGAGATAGGGATGACAGCGATTTTTTCCGAGAGCAAGCGGGCATGTCTGAAAGAGGAAAGCTCCATTCCGCCGAGGCCCGCGAGCTTTTTCACGATGAGGCCGACGCGCGGTCGCGTATCCGATGAAGACATCTCTCGTAGTCCTTAACGTGGCCGAGCGCTTACCTTGAGAGCGCCGTGTCCGAAGCTATTTTTGGGGCGTCGGCTTTTTGCGTGCGGCGCGTGCTTTGGTTGACGTTGGCCCCGCCGTGCTTGCTGTGCTGGCCGGCGTAGAGTTTGGCAGCGGAGCGGGCGCAACTCCGGCTATCTCAAGATGCTCCGCGAGGTGGCGTCCGGTTAAGGCTCTGACCATTGAGTTGGCAGAAATCAAAGCCATGAATGGTCCGCCGAAGGCCGCTTTGGCCGCGTATCCGAGGATGCAATGAACGCCCGCCTGCAAAAAATTTCCCCTCATTAGATTGCTGCCGCCAGGCATGATAATCTCGCTGGCAAACGCGAGGCTCGCTGCGACCGGATTAATCTGGTTTGCTTGCTGTGCCATCACTCTTATCTCCTTCGTTGCTGTTTGATAACCCGACTCATGTAGGTGTCGCTTGCGCGCGTCTTAAATCGAGCTACCGAGGTCTTCTTTCATTCACGTCTGCTCAACAATCTATTCTCGATTGCTTTTTTCCGCAAGGTTTTTTATGGCCGCAAAGAAATGCGTCCGGCAAAGCGGCAGCAGACGATGATTGACCAACTGATGAACATCTCGCAGAATATCCAACGGATGTTAGCTCAACTAACGCGAGAGCAATCAACTGGCTGCTGCGAACTTGAGTAAATCTGTCATCATCATCGGTGCGGGCTTGGGCGGGTTGGCGGCTGCTATTCGGTTGAGAGTTGGCGGCGCAGGCGTGACGTTGCTGGAACGAAACGCGACGCCCGGCGGCAAGGTGAACATTCATCGCGCGGCTGGTTATACGTTTGACACCGGCGCATCACTCCTGACGATGCGCCATGTGCTCACCGATTTATTCAGCAGCGCCGGACGCTCTGTTGATGACTATCTGGAAACCGTCGCGCTCGACCCCATCTGCCGCTATCGATGGCCGGACGGCGCGACGTTTGACGCATTCACTGACCTCAACCAGACCGAGCGCGAAATAGAGCGCATCGCATCGCGCGCTGATGTCGAAGGCTTTCGCCGGTTTCTGCTTGACGCGCGGCGCAAGTATGAGGTCGCGGAACGCACGTTTCTAGCGTACAGCTTAAACGACCTGCCGCAACTCCTGCGCCCTCGCTACGCGCGCGACCTAGCCGCTATCTCTACACTTCGCACGCTCGACGCGCATGTGCGCCGTTACTTTCGCTCGCCACATCTGCGACAACTCTTCAACCGCTTCGCCACCTACAACGGTTCTTCGCCCTACTCGACGCCCGCGACCTTCGCGCTGATTCCCTATGTGGAGTTTGGCCTCGGCGCTTGGTACGTGCGCGGCGGAATGTACAAGCTGCCGCTGGCGCTCGCCGCGCTGGCTGAAGAGTTGGGTGCAGAGATTCGCACGGGCGCGGAGGTGGAAAAGATACTGATTGAACGCGGGCGCGCCCGCGGCGTGAGGCTCGCGGACGGCGAGGTCTTGACGGCAGACGCGGTGCTGGCGAATTCCGATGCGGTGGATACGTATCGCCGTTTGATTGACACGGAAGCGCGCCGCATCTACACGAATCGCAGGCTCGACAAGCTTGAGCCTTCATCGAGCGGCTTCGTCCTGCTGCTCGGCGTCACCCGCTCTTTTCCGCAACTCGCGCATCACAATATTTTCTTCTCGCCGGACTACCCAGCGGAGTTTCGCGCCATCTTTGCGGACCAACGGCCCGCCGCTCATCCGACCATCTACGTCTGCGCCTCTTCACGCACAGACGCCAGCCAAGCTCCCGCCGGACACGAAAACCTCTTCGTGCTCGTCAACGCGCCAGCGACCGGCCCGCAAACCCGCTGGACAAGCGAAGCGCGCGGCTACCGCGATTTGATTTTGCGACTACTGGAAGCAAGCGGACTCGAAGGCTTGGGCAGCGCCATTGACTACGAGCGCACGATTACACCAGCGGACTTTGAGCAGACCTACCACGCCAATCGCGGTTCGATTTACGGCATCTCGTCAAACAAGCGCCGCAACGCTTTCCTGCGACCGCCCAACAAGGCGCGCGATATTGACGGCCTCTACTTCGCTGGCGGCGCGACGCATCCCGGCGGCGGCATCCCGCTCGTCCTGCTGTCAGGAAAGATGGCAGCCGAGCTATTGCTTCGCCACAACTAACGAAGACCTCGGCTCCTGTCGTTCTATGCTTTGTTGATTGTTTCCTCAATACTGCAGCGCGGGCAGACGAGCGTTTGGCGGGAAGCGTCGCGCCAGCGCGCGAGCGCCTGGGTTGAAAGCACAGGCTCTTTCTCCTCCGCTTCGCCTTCTCTTAAAAAACGCGCACGCGAATTATCGTCTTGAGGTAGGCTCTCATGCGCGCTGCAATGCTTGCAGACCCAGCCGTAGCCGCTATTGATGAAGTGGTCTGTTTCAGTCACGGAAGGAAAGACGGATGACGGGCGACAGTTGATGGTCAAACGATTTAACCGTCAACTATCGCCCGTCATCTGTTAGCTATTCTGCGCGGCGAATGGATGGACGCCGCGTGTCGGGCGAATCGAGCAGGCGAACGTTGACGGTCGTGCGCCCGTTGCCGCGAAAGACCTCGACCTTGATAACGTCTCCCACCTGATGCTTATCCAGAATGCGATAGAGGTCATCTAACGCACGCACAGGCTCGCCGTCAATAGAAGTGATGATGTCTCCGAGGCCGACATCGCCGTCAACAGTCTGTTGCAGGCCGCGCAGGCCAGCGGCGGAAGCCGAACCGCCGGGCGCAACCTGTAGGATGATGATGCCTTCCTCGACAGGCAGCCGCACTTGCTCGCGCAGGTCTTTGGCGGCGCGCCCGTTAATGCCGAGTTTGGGACGACGCACAACGCCGTCTTTAATCAACAGCGGAACGATGCGCTTGGCGATGCTGACCGGAATGGCGAAGCCGACGCCGACAGAGCCGCCGCCGCCGGGAGAGAGAATTTGCGAGTTGATGCCAATCATGCGCCCGCGCGAATCGAGCAGCGGGCCGCCGGAGTTGCCAGGATTAATGGAGGCATCGGTTTGCAAAGCGCCTTCGATAGGTCGCCCGTTGCGCGCGCGAATCGGGCGTTGCAAGCCGCTGATGACGCCTGTGGTCAGCGTGCGGTCGAGTCCGAACGGGTTGCCGATAGCCAGCACCTTCTGTCCGACCGTCAACCTGTCGGAATCTCCCAAAGGCACAACCGTCAATTGCTCGCGCGGAGCTTCCACTTTGATAACGGCCAAATCCGTATCAGGGTCGCCGCCGACAATCTTCGCCGGATACGACTTGTCGGGGCCGAAACTGACCGTCAGTTTTTGCGCGCCTTCGACGACGTGGTAGTTGGTCAGGATGTGGCCTTGGTCGTCAATCACGGAGCCTGAGCCTGAGCCTTCGCCCTCTTCCACTCCGCCGAAGAAATCCTGCCGGTAGGATGTTGACTTGATGGACACCACCCCCGGCGAGATGGCCTTATAAACTTCGATGTTATTTTGCTCATCGGTCGCCAGCGCCGGGTCTGTGATATTGGGCGCGGGCGTTTCCGTAAAGGCGGACGTGTTGGTCTGGAGACGACTGCCGAAGCGGTCTATGCAGGCGACCGTCACGGCAGCGAAAAACGCTGACAACAGCGCTATCAACAAGATTTGCCGGCCAGAGAGTTTATACATGGCTTCCTTCTCTATCTGCTAAAAGTTTCCTGACTCGCACACAAAAGCGAACATTCGTCTTTAAGATGCGAATTCACAGGGAAGCGGTTGCGCGCTCCTGTGGTTTCAGACCGGCGCGGAGCCGCACCCCCTCGTCGCTTCAAATATCAGGCACGAAAAAACATGTGCCCCGAAAGTATCAGGAAAGCACATGTTTTTTACGATTAAAGCTGCGGCCAAGTTGCCGGAAATCGGTCGGTCTTCTTTAGTCCGTCTTAAGGCGCGAACGGGCTGGGATTGTCGCCGCGGTCGTTGGTGACAACGATGACAACGGCAGTGGCAACCGCGCCGCCAAGTACTACGAGGCCAAACGCTCTGGCTGAATTGTTGCTAATTCCGCCGAGCATTCCGACGCCTTCGTCAGAGCCGCTGCCGACCATGCCGCCCTTATCATCGTCGTCATCATCATCGTCATCGGTCTGACCGATGATGGTTGAGAGCTTGGCGGAATCGGTGCGCGCCGTTTTGCCGTCAGGCGTGGTGATAGAACCTTTGACGCCGGGGCCGGTCGTCAAAGTCGCATAGCCGGAAGCAAGCGTGACATCAATGTTTGAACCCGAGAAGTTAAGCGTCAGGGTCGTTTCGGGAGCCATCCGCAGGAGGCCAAGCTTCCCAATCTGCACGCTGGCTCCGACGCCAGCCGGAGTTAACAGTTGCGAGCCGGGAAGAATGGTCGTGCCGGGCTTGGTGCTATTGCCGTTGACGTTAATCGGATTATTGCCGCTCGTGGTCAGCTTGCCGGTGCGCGCCGCAGCTACGGCGGGCGC
>CAZEZJ010000062.1:17544-17794 GCA_964516695.1 uncultured Blastocatellaceae bacterium | reverse complement strand
AAGGTGTCTTCAGGCCAGTCTGTTTTCGTCTTGGCATATTCAATCCAATCACCTGACGTAATTAATCTATGAGGGGAATAAAATTCAGGGTTGGGTTCATAAGTCCAACACATCCTCCTGTGAGCGCCAAGAGAGATTTCCACCTGCTTGCGCCGGTAATGGCTTGACGCCTCGAAATCATCCAACCTCTTCAGAATCTCATCGTCAACTTCATAGACTTCGCCAATAACCTGTGAGTTCGACTCATCAA
>CAZEZJ010000062.1:0-17534 GCA_964516695.1 uncultured Blastocatellaceae bacterium | reverse complement strand
AAGTAGCAAGCCCGGATAGGAACCTAGGTCATAGAGGCTGCCGCTGACTGTAGCTTCAGCGATGAATTTCGTATCGGGAAATTTGATAGACATTGGACGCGCGCCGCCGCGTCTCAGCGTCCCATAAACAAAGACGAGATGCTTATTCATTCAGTCTTCACTTTCTCATCGCAACCCAAAGCCCAAAACTAGCCCGCTGCCTGACAGGACCATTCTAGCAAACCGAAGCCAAAAGGCATTGATGACAGGCAAGCTGAGGGCGGCCGGGTTGATTGCCGTGGATGATGATTTCTTCTCGCCGCGCGCACTTCTGACGCTGCCACAATCGCCGCCGCCCTCGAAGCTGTCTTTGAGTTGCTTGCCTTCCTTGTGCTCCTTAGTCCTTCGGATTCTTATCCTCTTTAACCTCTTGTCATCTGCGCCTGACCTTCGTTGTTCCCCGGCAGAGTTTTGCCTTCGTGGGTTTCGGGCGGGGGTTGCGGCCTAGGCGGCAGGATGTTGACGTTAAGGGCAGGGTTTGTATCGCCGGGCTGCGCGTCGTCGGTCGTCGCCCGTATAGTCACGGAGGCCGCTGCGCCCGGGCGTGCGTTCATTGTGGCGGCGACGAAAATTTCCAGCGACGTGTCCGTGCCAACCCCGAGGGTCACGTTGATTGGCCCAGCCGTCGCGGGGAATTGAAACCTCAACTTGCCCGTGGCCGCGCCCTTGTTGATTGAGAGCGTGACCCTGCGGGGCGGGTCGCCCGGCCTGATGTCAATCTCTGTCTCGTTGAAACTTATCTGGATGGGCGGCAGACGCTCTTTGACCGTCACCGTAGCCATGCCGTCAACAACCGGGACGTTCGGGTCAATCTCCTGCCCTTGGTTTCCTTTGAGGGCTTGGCCGCTGACCGTCAAGGTGTAATCGCCTGGCGTCGTGTCGTCATCAGCATCGACCGCGAACTGGACAATTGTTGGATTGTTGGTGGGCCTCACATCCAGAATCATGTTGGTTAATCGCGGAGGCGGTTTCAACTCCGGCGAGGATGTGACAGTCAACTTCACACGCCCCTTGTAGCGACCGAGCGAGGTGCCGAACACGTCTAGGAAATTCAGGCTGCGCTGGAAAATCTCCTTGCTGCTCGGGTTGATGTTCAACTTGACGCCAGCGCCGCGCCGCACCTGTAGCGTCAGCTTGTCTCTGCGTTCCTCCGGCTGTAGGACGTTGTTCGCGTCCGGCGCTCGGAACTTGGCGAGGGCTTTCATCTCGTAGTCCTTCTCCTCGACGCCGGGCGGAACCGTGAGCTTGAGTTCAAACTTGGTCTTGCTGACGCCGGGGCTGACCTCTCTGATGTCTCCGAGCCGGAAATTCTCGGTCGCGCCCGGCGGCTTGCCCTCGACCGAAAGCATGATGTCGCCACTGAAGTTGTAGCGGAAAAGCGCTCCTTCGAAAGTGATTTCGGCGGGCACATTCCCGACCTCTAAGAGCTTTTCATTGGGCCTGACGATGGCGATGTCTGCGTCCGGCTTGAGGCTGACCCGAAGCGTGAGGTTAAGGGGTTTGAAGTCAACGGGGGTGAGGCCGGATGGTCTGGGGGTGGCGGCGATGGTGTAGATACCTGGCGGCGTGCCACGCCTGACTTCGGCCTGCGGCGCGAAGGTCTGGACGGAGATGATGCCTGTCTCGGTGGCGTTCCCGTTGGTGTTCGGGCCAAACTCGAGCGGCAATACGGTGATGGAGTCGGGCGGGAGTGGGTTGACGAAGACGCTCTCGACCCTGATGGAGCCGGTGTAGAAGATTCGCTTCACTCTGATGCTGTACTGTGCCACCTTGCCCGCGAAGATAAACCGGTCGAGCGGCTCGGCTGAGAGCACCAGCCCCGGCTTCTCAACGCGGAACGGGAAGACTTTGGTGACGACTTGCGGCTGCGTACAGATGCCGCAGAAGCTCTCAACCCCGATGGTGTAATCGCCCGGCGGCGTGTTGCGCTGCTGGTCGGAACTCAACTGCGTGTCGATGATAAGGTTGAATTTCCCGCAGTCGCCGGTCTCTCCTTCGCGGCACGTCAAAACCTCTTCGGGCAAGCAGCGCGGCGAAGGGTTCCGTTTCGGGGAGAGGCGGCGCACAGAGACACCCGGGGGCAACCTCGTCGAGGGGCTGATGCGGATGCTAACGCACGTGTCAACCAGAGGGCCGTTGACCTTTCTCACAAAGAAGCCGCCCTCGAAAGTTGCGCTCTCTCCCGCCGCGATGCGCTTGACCTCCCTATCCGCAGAAGGCATGAGCATTATCTGCGGCGGCACGTCGGAAGTTGGTTTCCTGATGACGAAGGGCGCATTGCTCGTGTCGGACGCTTCGCGCGCATCGGCGCTACGCGCCACGATGCGGATCAGGGCCTGCACTTCCATCCGACCGGCGGGGACGAGCGCCGGGACATTCCACAGAAAGCTGCGGGCGTCACCCGGCAAGTCCGTGGCGATGGGCGTGAAACCCTGCCCGCCGTTAGTTGAATACTCCACGCGCTGGCGGGACGCGCCGCTGCCGGTCCAACGGATGTCAAACTGCTGGCCGACCGTCAGTATCTCCGTGCCGTTAGGCGAGAGAACCGACACCGCGAGCGGCTGGGGCGGCGCGGCAAGATACGTAAAGGCGTTCAGCGCGAAGACGGGCGGGCGGCCAGGGTTGACGACGCGCAGGCTAATTGGCCCAGCCGCCTGCGCCGGAGGTGTGACGACGCTCAGTTGCGTGTTGTTAACGAAGGTCGTCTGCGCGTCCGCGCTGCCGAATCTTACCTGACAGCCCGGCCTGAAGTTCTGTCCGATGATAGTCACCTGAGTGCCGCCCGTGACAGGGCCGCTCAAAGGATTGAGAGAGTTGATAAGGGGGACGGGAGAAGACATTTTGATTCCTCCAAGTTTTATAAAATGGCGTGCGCGGGCGTCGGCCACGTTAGGGTCGCGAGGCGGAGAACGCCGCGTCGCGGTAAACGAAAGCAGGGGGCCGAATCACAACCCCGAAGACGGCTAGGTGTACAGAGCACCCTCTGCGGACTTACGCTTTCAATAAGAGCGAAAGGCTTGCCCTGAATTATGTAAGCAAAGACTAATACGGCGGCAGTGGCGGGATTAGATTTCCCTGACGTTCATGTGAGGTGGGGCCGGGTGGCTAGGCTCGGCGGCACGGAGGCAGAGCGGCGTAAAATCGGTCATCATAATGTATCTCTGCAAGCGCCACTTAATCATTAAAGAGAGATACATCGTCATTTATCAAAAAGAATGCCCCGCTTCTCGCATCCCCCTGGAAGGAGACATGGGCTTCTATCAAATCAGATTCCTTTACTTCTTTTTTCATTTTCGGATGAACGAGTATTGAGACGAGCTTGCCGACATGTCGGCGCGCGAAATTCGGTAAATTATCAACGTCCTGCGCTTCACTGACTTCTACTCTCCAGATTGTGCCAAGCCCTTCGGGGCCAGGCTCAATCTTAATAACCTTGCCGCGCACTTTACATTCGTTAGGCGCTACGTTGACGCCGAAGCGTTGCGGTTCCATAGCCTTTCACCCCTCTACAAGCAGCTAGAGCTGGCAAAAACCAAAGCGTGCGCAGCATCACAATTGCTGCGCACGCTTTGGTTTTTGCTTCGATATAAGATGCATGGGCCTAGCATACATCTATCCGTGGGAAAATCTAACTTGTGAGAAGCATAATGCTAGGGCCTACGATTAAGATTCACGCTGCCTACCTGTCGCATGATAGCTCAGCGACAAATCGGAAACACTGAGGACCGCGCCGGCTAGCCATGCTAGGGAGCTATCTCAACATCAATGGACATTTGAGGGTCGCCTAGATTCCCTTTAACTTTTATCGTTATTCCCGTCCATTGCCCGTCAGGAAGATTTAGAGGAGGCTCGGTGTGCTCTCCGAGTGTTCTGTTTTGTTTCCCATCTACGATGCTCGGGTAAAGGTCGTCGGAGTCGCCTCTGTTTCCCTGTCCGAAAATCTTCGCCAGGTCGCGTTGATTGTCCGCCTGAATAAGTTCGATGGCGAGCATACTTTCGTCGTTGACGTTGTCTATGGTTTCGTCAACCATGTAGATAGCCAGTCCTTCATCGGGCAGAAATGAGTCTTGCCCGCTGCGGCGGCGGTATTCTACAAACACATACTGCTCCGGCTTCTTCATGCGCGCGGGGTTTTTAATCATCACTAAACTGCCGCCCTCGGATGCCGGGTCGAGGACAATATCGTTCTGACTTTTAGTTACCATCTGCGGCTTAATCCACCCGTGAAACATACGCAACATGCCGTTTGGCAGACAAGGTGTAATGCCTCCGTTATTCCATGAGCCGGATGCCATCAGGCAATAATTACCCAGCCCGTTAGAGCGGTTGTGCACCTGCGTTCCCGTGTCATAGAAGTCTGCCCAACGCGCGGCGAGGTGCCCCCATTCGTGAGCGCAGACTCCCATTTGACTGTCCTCTGGAACGGTGAGGAAGGTTCTGACCGAGAGCTTATCAGCCACCTTGATGGATTTAGGCACAACCCACTTCAAACTCCAAAAATCATCCTCGCTTCCGGTCTTTTCTGCTCCGCCGCCGGAATGAATAATGAAGAGGGCGGTGACGAAACTTTCGCCAAGGGCATTATATGGCTTGAAGTCTATGCTTTGTTCGAGCGCGGCACGAACGGCATCCTCCGCCATGCCTTGAGCGTTGCGTGGGTATTCGCCCATGCCGGACGAGGAATTCGTGTAATAATCGCTTGGATGGGGCAGCCGTATCCAGCCGTGAACTTGGCCCTGAACATCTATCCCCGTTTTGCCGTCGGTTCTAGTGTAGTTGCTGATGCGCCGGTAGTATTCCGACAGGCTGCCGGTCGGGAAGACTCCTATATCACCGAACAACATCTGCTCGAAGAATGAAGGGGCGCGCTCAGCGCTGTGTGGCCTATCCTCGAAATCCACCAGCAGCGCGATTGTTTGAATCACACCTTTTAATGGCTTCGTCGGATGGTCAATCAGTTGCGGCCCATCGCTGCTAGACTGTTTTGTTTTGCCGTCGTCCAGGCCGACATAGTTTTCGCTTCGCCTGCTCGCACTCCAAATATAATAAAACTGCTCGAACGTTATATCGGCAGGCAAGCGACGAGCATCGATTAATCCCTTCCAACGGGCGTAGAGCTGGAGAAGAAGTTCCGGCGAAGGGGGCACGCGGCAGAGTGATTGACGACAGTTATGCGTTTTCAAACGTGGGAGTTGGACTAACACTGTATGACCTCCATTAAGAGTTGTAGTGACGGCCCGTAGTTAAGGCGCGGGTTGTGAGGCTAACGAAGATAATCAAACGTTAGCGGGTTAATCAGTTCAAAACGTGGTCACAATATTCTCATGTAAAATAAATGTCAATCAATAATCGCGCGCCGCTTCATAACCCGGTCAGCGCACGGCGCCCGAATTAACCCGCTGCGAGCATCAAGCATTCAAGGTGAAGAACCAATGGAAAGATGAAAGGAAGCCAGCGAGCAGCCGGCTCGAAGGAGTTGTTGGGCACGGCGTAATTGTCATCTCTCAGCGTTGCTGACGGTCTTGCCTTGAACGACTTATTGGGCGCGGCCGCGCCTGCGCGTCTCCAATTAGAAAGACCGCCGTTTCACTTTTTCGCGGGCGCGGTTTCTATCAAAATCTGCCGAATCGCCGCTTCGCGCGTGACTTTGCCGTCGAGGTAAGCCTGCCAGTGAGTTTCGAGCGATTGCCTGTAGCCGCGATAACCGCGCTCGTACATACCGAGGATGACAGGTTGATAGTTGCTCACGCCGCGTTTCGCGAGAGAGCGCCGCGTGAGTTCGCCTGACGTATAGAACAGAATCGCGTGCCAGAGGTTTGCCATCGGCCTCATGCCCAGCTCAGTTGCGGCACGTTTGAGGTCAGCACCGATTGCGCCCGACTCATCGTCGGCCACGATGGCGTGCGAAGGCTCATGCATGAGCATCTCAAGCGCCGCGAAGCCCTGGTATCCAGGGTCCGTGCTTGAGACGACCACGTGGGCAGACTCTCCCTGCCCTACCGTGTACGCACCGAACTCCCAGGCTAAAGGAGAGACATCGACCAGGATGTTCTTCGGGAACGGCGTCGCATACGCCTTCGCGTGAGCGTCGGCCAATTCTTCGGCGGCCAATTCGAGCATCGGCTCGGTAACGGCAATCCAGAAACGATTGGCGCGGTCGTCCTGCTCCCACTGAGCGGAGCGGTAGAGCGGCATCGCAGCTTCGAGTGTCGTCGCTGCCGCCTTGGGGATTTCATCCGGCAGCTTGGCCGTGGTTGTTTTTGAGAGCGTGGCGTTCAGGCGGACGAGTTCAAGGTTGAAGATTGGATGTCGTTTGCCGAGAAAAGCGCCGTAGGCCTCGACCAGTCTCTTCCACTTCGAGAGGTCATCGCCGGAGAGCGACGCCGGGGGAGCCGTCTTGAAGCGCACCTCGTGCAGGAGACGTTGATGCAGGTTGACCCAGGCGTTGCTCTGCAAAAGATAACGACCGACTTTCGTGGCAGTCTGCGCACCGGCCCGCCTCATCGCTGGCCCCGGCTGAGCATAAAGCGTCATGCTCGCAACGACCGTGAACAGGGCCATTAATTTACGCGACCACTTGCTAACGGCTCCGAAACATTCGTTTGGCTCTTTAGACATCGCTTGGCCTCCTTGCTTTGGGCTGGTAGTTTAGGCAGCGACCACACCGGGAGACTGTCCCATAATGCACCACTCAATCATCCAGCGTCTAATGCACGAATTAGGATGCGACGCCTCCATGGCCCGCGTCGCCGTGGCCGATTTCAAGACCCGCTCCGCTTGAGCAGAGCTGTCCCGAGCGTCTCTCTGAAATTTTGGCATAGAAACTGCTCACTGACTGTGATAAGGTGGGTTAGACACGGATATGTGTCTATTTGAGCGATTTGTTCATCAACTTGACCGCTCACTTTCCTATTCTGACTTCAGCTAGACCCGCCCCGTACGCCCGCTCAACAATTCTTGCTCAATCAAGCATGAGCAATGAAAATCTTTAGTCATCATCCTATTCAGGACCTTCCATGCGCTTCTTCAAATCTGCCCGCTCAAAAGAAATTGACGTGCTCGCTTCGCCGCGCCCGCGGAGAAAGCGCTTCGTAATTTTCACCTCCATGACCTTGTGGCTGCTCTTGGTCGGCATCGGGCTGGCTGTTCTCTGGGACTATGAGAATACTCCGGGCGTCGCTGCGAAGCCGCCGGTGTCGTGGCCCGCCGAGACTCGGATTGAGCGCGCCAAGGATAAACCGACGCTGCTCATGTTGGCCCACCCTCACTGCCCCTGCACGCGAGCGAGCATTGGCGAACTGGCCTTGCTGATGGCTCATAGTCAGGGACGACTGACGGCCTACGTACTCTTTCTTAAACCGGCAGGCTTCTCTGAGGAGTGGGAGAAAACCGACATCTGGCAAAGCGCCTCAAGGATTCCCGGGGTCAAGGCGGTTATTGACGACGACGGCACCGAGGCGCGTCGTTTCCATGCGACCACTTCGGGCCACACTTTCCTCTACGACGCAGATGGACGCTTGTTGTTCAGCGGCGGCATCACGCGCGCGCGCGCACACTCCGGCGATAACGCTGGACGCAGCGCCATCGAATCAATACTAAATGCAGGAGTAGCAGAACGGTCGGAAACCTTCACCTTTGGCTGTCCACTCTTTGATGAAAACTCTGAATGTCGAAAACCAAAGCATGAAAGCAATGAACACTAATTCGCACAAACGTGAAATGACCACTCGTCAAGTCGCAAATATCTTCGACGCGCAGCAACAAAGCATCTGCCGGCGCACCGATTTGATGTTCGCGGTCTTGATGACGATTCAGTGGCTCGCCGGGATAGCGGCTGCTCTCTGGATTTCACCGCAGACCTGGGCCGGAGCAACGAGCCAAACACACATCCACGTCTGGGCTGCCATCTTTCTTGGTGGAGCGATTACTTCCCTTCCCGTCCTGCTGGCGCTAACACAGCCCGGACGGGCTTCGACCCGTTATACCGTCGCGGTCGGACAAATGTTGATGGGAGCATTGCTGATTCACCTGACGGGCGGGCGCATCGAGACGCACTTTCATGTCTTCGGCTCGCTGGCTTTTCTCTCATTTTACAGAGATTGGCGTGTGCTCATACCGGCTACCATCGTCGTCGCCGCGGACCATTTTCTGCGCGGGCTTTTGTGGCCGCAATCCGTTTACGGAGTGCTCGCGGCGAGCGAATGGCGCTGGCTTGAGCACGCGGGTTGGGTGCTCTTTGAGGATACTTTTCTGTTGATTGCCATCAAGCACAGCGTCAGCGAGATGTGGAGCATGGCCGAACGAACGGCGGAGATTAAGAGTCTGAACGAGGACTTGGAGCGCCACGTCAGCGAGCGCACTTCACAGCTTGTCGAGGCCAACGACGGGCTGAAAAGAGAGGTGGACGAGCGCAAGCGCGCCGAGGACGAGTTGTCCAAACAGCGTGCCTTCCTTCGTCAGGTTATTGACCTCAATCCAAATTTCATCTTCGCCAAAGATAGGGAGGGCCGCTTCACGTTGGTGAATCAGGCTGTCGCTGAAGCCTACGGCACAACGGTCGAAAATCTGCTGGGCAAGAATGACACTGACTTTAATCCGAATAAGGAAGAGGTCGCATGGTTTCGTCAAGACGACCTCGATGTGATGAATACACGGCAAGAGAAGTTTATTCCCGAAGAAGTCATCACCGACGCCGAGGGGCGTGTTCGCTGGCTGCAAACTATCAAGCGTCCGATTGTTTCGCTGGATGGCGCGGTCAACCAAATGCTCGGCGTCGCCACTGACATCACCGCGCGCAAGCAGGTCGAAGAGGCGCTGCACAAGAGCGAGGAACAACTTCGCCAGTCGCAGAAAATGGAAGCCGTCGGAAAGTTGGCCGGCGGAGTGGCCCACGATTTCAACAATCTTCTGACAGCGATTAACGGCCACAGCGAACTCGCCATGAGAAACCTCGCACATGACGACCCGCTGTACCGCAAGCTCGAAGGAATAAAGAGGGCCGGAGAACGAGCGGCCTCTCTCACACGCCAACTTCTGGCCTTTAGTCGCAAGCAGATATTGCAACCCAAGGTGCTTGATCTCAATCAAGTTATTTTCGAGATGAACAAGATGTTGCAACCTCTGATTGGCGAAGATGTCGATCTGTTTACCAAGCTCATGCCGGACCTCGGCAAGGTTAAGGCTGACCCGGGCCAAATCGAGCAAGTGCTGATGAATCTGACAGTCAACGCTCGGGATGCGATGCCGAGGGGCGGCAGGCTTACCATTGAGACGGCCAACGTCTATTTTGATGAGGTCTATATTATGCACCATGCCTCTGTTCTGCCCGGGTGGTATGTCATGCTGGCCGTCAGCGATAACGGCTGCGGCATGGACGACCTGACAAAGGAGCGCATCTTCGAGCCGTTCTTCACGACCAAAGAGGTCGGTAAGGGCACAGGACTGGGGCTTTCGACTGTTTACGGCATTGTCAAGCAATCGGGTGGAAACATTTGGGTCTATTCGGAAGCGGGGCGAGGTACGACCTTTAAGGTTTATTTGCCATGCGTTGATAGAGGCGCGGAAGAATCAGAGTTGAACGCCGATGATACTAAAGTACTGACCGGAACTGAGACCGTGCTGCTGGTCGAGGATGAGGAGATGGTGCGAGACATGGCTAAGGAAATCCTACAGGAAAGCGGCTATCAGGTCTTAGAGGCGAAGCATGGGCGCGAAGCATTGCTTGTCGCAGAGCAGCACCATGGGCCTATACATTTAATGCTCAGCGATGTGGTCATGCCTCAGATGAGCGGGCGTGAGTTGGCCGAGCAATTGACGCCGCTGCGCAGAGAGATGAAAGTGCTCTATATGTCAGGTTATACAGACGATGCCATCGTTCATCACGGGGTGTTAGATGAAGGGATGGCTTTTATCGGGAAGCCGTTTACTGCGGGCGCTCTGACGCGCAAGGTTCGCGCGACGTTGAATGCAGCCGTCTATGCGTAATGTGAGAGCCGGTTACCCAAAGCTCTCTCGTTCATCATCGGCGTCGATAAGAATGCTGCTTAGCCAGAACGCAAGGCTGCAACTTCATAGTAATTTGTAGAATACCACCGTACTAATCAACGAATAATCGGCGCTGAGCGCGTACTGAGGAATTACTCCCGCGCGCGTGTATCCACACTTCTCATAGAGCTGCTCAGCGATGCTGCCTTGCTCCGTATCAAGCACAAGCAGCGTGCGCCCAGCCGCGCGTGCAGATTCTTCCACCGCGTTCATCAGCGCACGCGCAATGCCGCGCTGGCGAAAGCTAGTATGAACGAAGAGCTTCTGGACTTCCGCACGATGCAATCCATTCTGCTTGGTAGCAAGCGCAAGCTGCACCGCGCCCGTCACGCCTGCGCCTTCGCTCGAAACAAGTAGGATGCGCTTGCCTTGCGCCACTTCATTCAAGGTTTCAAGCCAATACTCTTCAGCCGCCTCCAACGTTAGAGGCGGCAAGAAGCCGACCGAAGAGCCGCTCTGAACTGCGTCCTGCAAGAGAGCCGCCAACTTCGGCAGCAGCGGTTTGGCCTGTTCTTCCGATAAGCGTTCAATCTTGTGCATAGCTCGTACATACATGACTAGCTTCATTAGCCGTTATCATCTCACGCTTCCGAATTAACCCGCCGTGAGGCATTTAACAAAGCCTTCAATCTGCCGGATAAAAGCGGAACTGATTGCGTTTGGGTTGAATGCGTAGTTGAAGAGCGCTGTCACAAATAGCGCTCCTTGATGATATTGAGATGACACAGCTCATGCCCGGCGATGTGATACGCCGCCGCGCGAACGCTCATCACCTTTCCATCTGCCACACCTGCTCTGACGAGCGCCTCGCGATTAAACCCAGCGAATAAAGAGATGGTGGCCTTTCGCACGGTGGCAAACTCTTGCAAGATGTCCTTGATGTCGCGCTCGTTGGCCCCTGAATGAGCTGCGTAATCATCTTGTTCAAAGCCGGGCAACTCGGTCTTATCATTGCGAGCAAAACGCAACGCTCGATAAGCATAAATGCGCTCGTCGTCGATGATATGGACGAGTATCTCTTTGATTGTCCATTTTCCTTCGGCATAACGAGATGTCAGTTTTTCTGCGGGCAAGGAAAGAATGAAATCGCTGGTGGCTTTCAGATTATCTTCCAGATGTTGTAAGACAAGGCCATCGTCAGGCAGCAGCCCGATATATCTCATCGTGTACGGCGCATACTCGCCGGCTTCGGGTTTTCCAATCTTCATCACCCATCTCACTCTTCAATGTTTGCGAACCATCCAACGCTGGACATGACCAATTGCGAGCAAGCAGCACAGAACCCGCAATTTACCACACAAGCACGAAGCTCTGGCTATCGAGGCGTCTGGTTGGATGAGTTGTTCGGCGGCGCGTGATGATTCAAAGGCGATTTCATATCTCGCTTTTTGCTATCACGCAGTTAACAAGCGCGGAGCGCTAATGCCCTAGAAAGTATACGATTAGTATCAGCGCGCCGACTACAAGGGCTAATAATAGAAACGCGGCACCAGCTTGCAGCAACCTTCGACGCAGGGGACTGATCATCATACAACCGACGAAACCCGCCACCCCGCCAGCAATCGCCACTCCGCTCACTTTCGTCAGATACCATGCGCCGGCAGCAGGCAACGCGACAATGATGGCAGCGAGAAATAACGCTCCCTTCACCTCCTCCCATTCCGCATCACTTGTGGGCAAGCGAAAAGGCGGAGAGGGTGTCGGTGCTTTAGCTGGCAGTCTAGAGTTTGGGTTGGTAATTAAATACCCGCATTGAGGGCAAGCGGATGCGCTATCCGACACTTGCCGTTGGCACTCTGGACAGTTAATCAATGCCATAAGTCTCTCCTAGTGGATGCTTCCAGCTTTGTTTGAGTGACAGCCGCCGAACGCCCGAATTGACATGCGCCGAGCGCAAGGACAACTTACATCAGAGGAAGCATGATGAAAAGAATGCTATTGAGGCTTTAAGGGTTGAATAAGTTGTTAGGCTTCGCCTGCAACTCGAAACTCCTTTTTGCTATTTCGTTCGTTGAATAATCCACGCGGTCAACAAATCAGGGAAGCCCGAAGCCATACGCCACCATTCGAAAGGCTGCCCGGCCTCCGGCTCGATATTGAAAGCGTGTGATGCTCGCGGAAGCAGCACGATGGTGTAGTCCTTGTTTCCCGCCCTGTTCAGCGCACGGTCTATATTTGAGATGCTTTGCGCAACCGGAACATACGCATCGCGCTCCCCATAAATCAGCAGCACGGGCACATTAACCTTGCTCCAATGCTCAGCCGCATTATAATCCGCGATGCGCCTGTAATATGACCAAAACCAGTTATCTTGCGGCGGGACGCGAAGCATCGGATACCATTTTGTCTGGCGCGCCTTTTCCGTCGCGGCAGCAAATTGCTCCCAGCCCTGGCCCGTCCGCAAGACGTTGACGAACATTTTGATGAAAACAGTTGCTTCCGACAACTCATTTCCAGAGATACCTTGAGCGCGAACTTGGTTGGTGATGCTGTTTACTTCCGCTTCATACAAAGGAACGGCACTACCCGCACCGCTGATGACGAAGGCCACATCTTTTGAACGAACTGAGACGAGCGGAGCAATCATACCGCCTTGACTATGACCGTAAACGCCGATTTGCTTCCCCTTGATTTCTTTCCGCTGTCGCAGGAATTCGACAGCCGCGATTGCATCCCGAGCGAGGTCATCGAAGTCTGAGGCTTTCCAATCGCCAGTTGATTTGCCAACGCCGCGCTTGTCGTAAATCAGCGCGGCGATGCCGTAGCGCGTGAAATGTTCGGCCAGAAAACGCGAACCGAAACGCCCCTCAGCGCCAGAACCATGAAGAAAGACAACCGCCGCGCTAGGTTCTTGCTTTAAAGGAAGCAGGAGCGTGCCGGCGAGGGTCACATCTCCGTTCTTGAAACTAATGTCTTCCTGTTTGAATGTGGGCGGCTTGGCGGCAACACGCCTTAACGAAAACGTGCCTTGAGCGTCGCCTTCTCGAAACTGTCCGGCGATAGTACCGGCGGTCAACTCACCGTCAAAGATGATGGTCGTAGCGTCGCCAACCAACTCGAAGTGAACTTTCGGAGCGGTATAACTAACGTTCCGTAGTGGTATTCCGAGCGCACGCTGCGTCGGAGAATTGAAGTTGGCTCTCAGCCCACTAGCTTCATTAACGAAGTCAAAGCTGACCGTCAACTCCGCGCCCTCTCGAACCATTACGCCTTCCCAATGACCCTCAACTGACTTTTGCGCCGCCAAACTTGCGGCAGTCAGACCGAACAAGAGCGCGAGCGCAACAATCAAATTTGCTTTTCTCATAGCCTGATTCTCAAAGATGTCGAACGTAATGATTCGGGTGGAAGCATAACGCCTGAATTAACCGGCGCGTCGCGAACAACGCGTTCAAGATACGCCGCAGAAAGAATGTTGCACAGCACGCTCTCGACGCGTCCGGCTAAATGAATAGTTAAGTATTGTTAAGGTCACGTCGCTGCGCTTAGTCCGTGAATTGCTTTTTCCAAATGATAGAGTAGCGCCAAAACAAATGTCTTCTCACCAGCGCACCCGGCAAGATGTTCGCGCAAGTTCGCTTAATCTGCGGCAGCGTCAGATATGTATCTGTTTTTCCATGTTCGTTATATGCCTCGCGCACCTCCTTAGGTGGTCTTGGCTTTCCGGTTTTTATCAACCCGAGAAATACATTCGCGGGATACGCAATGCTATCAAAAAGCAAATCATTCAAGTTAGAGCGTTGATAAAGGTCAAGGCAAAGGAATACGCCTCCGGGCTTCAAAGCCTTTCTTATTTTTCTCAGGATGGCTTCGATTGGTAAATGATGGAGGGTCGTCAGCGTTGCAATACAATCAAACTGATTATCCGGGAGATGATAGGCCATCACATCAGTCTCAATGAAATCAATGTTCGGATAAAGTTGTGAGCGTTCCCGAGCAAGGCGAATCATCTGCGTTGATAAATCTACGGCGAGAACCTTTTCCGCACGCCCGGCAAGCAGGCGAGAGAATGAGCCTGTGCCACAACCGATTTCAAGAATGTGCCAGCATGGCTCGGGAATACGACGCAGCAAATATCTGTGATAATGCGTGTTATGGTTCCATTTGTCGCCGGAGAGCAAGGCAATCCGATCAAAATCAGACTGGATTGACGCTAGCGTTTGTCTTGGCTGGCTCATTGTGTTTTCGTGCTTTAGCCTAATGCCTCAAGCGACCTCACGCGGGACTTCAGCCTTGCATAGCTTGCCGCTCAAGCTACGTGGAACTAATAGCATTCAATTTACATTGAAGGAAGCAGCATGAGAAGTGTGCTATCGGGGCACCGGGTTGAATGAGTTGTTTGGAATCAAGATGATGTGTGCCGCGAATCGCTTCATCAAAGCCGACGCTGGGCATCAATCCGTATAATCCAGCAAAGTGTACATTCTCGTCTGACGCTTCCACGCCAAACGCCCGCGTAGAATTTCAACCACTATCACATCCCTTAACTAAATCTCTGTTGCGCTTCACCTTGATGACAGTGTGCAACTTTCCGCCGACGTAAAATTCAATTTGCCCGAGGCCATGCGTTCGGCTGCCTTCAGCCGTAATTATTCTATCTGTGGAGAGCCTTCGATTGAGATAATCCGCGACCTGACGCAGCCGTAGACGAATCAAACTGCGGGAGCGTTCTCCGTTCCCAAGGCGAGCAATGATAATGACCGTCTCAACTCTCCCAAGTTCGTTTGCAGCTATCGCAATGAAATCCAGCTCCGCCATAATCGTCTCGCACGCATATCCGCTGTAGCCACCTGGCTCGCCAACGATTCGAGGCGTTTGCAGTCGCCCGTCCTGTGCGTAAGTATGGCTACTGAGCACGAGCGAGAGAGTGAGCAGAGCGAGGAGAACAATTTTAGTCTTCGACAGTTGGAACATAAGTTCTTTTAGTTCACGCAAAGCGTAGCAAACCAACGCTCGAACTCGCCCGCTGATATTAAACACATCGCAACTCCATCCATTAGAGGTTGATGAACGCCATACTCAGGCGAGTCGGGCTGAATGAGTTGTTATACGGCTCGCTTGGAGATTGGGTGTTCTGCATTGAGTTCAAGCAAATCCCATAGATTTCCATACAAATCTGCAAAGACAGCCACCATCCCGTAAGCCTCCTTCTTTGGCTCTCTCACAAACTTGATGCCCTTCGCAACCATCTCATTGTAGTCTCGCCAAAAGTCATCCGTGTTGAGAAAGAGAAACACTCGCCCGCCGGATTGATTGCCAATGAAAGGTTCCTGTTCCGGTTTTGCAGCTCTGGCTAACAGCAATGTGGTGCCCATCGAACCGGGAGGAGAAACTACTACCCAGCGCTTATCTTGCTCCGGCTGATAAGTATCTTCAACTAAGGTGAAATGGAGTTGCTTCGTATAAAACTCTATCGCTTCATCGTAATCTCTGATAACCAATGCTATGTGTACAATTGATTGCTTCATGTCATCACTTCTTCGCCATGGAATTTTGCCGGATAACTCCTGAACCAACCCGCCGCGAGCATACAGCCTTCAATCTACAACAGGAGAGAAGATGATGAAAGGGATGCTACCGAGGCATCGGATTTAATGAATCGCTCGCGATAGAATTATCATTGGAATCATCGCCTTTCATGTGGCGTATTGGTCCGCGCCTAAGAAATGTAGCGAGACGTACGGCTCGTCTCCAATGACCCAACTATCATGCGGAACAGGCGGCACATAGAACAAGCTGCCCGCACCGAGTTCAACCTCAGTCCCATCTTTCATCGCCGCCATCGCGCGCCCTGAAAGAACCATTCCGACGTGTTCGACTTCACAAAGCGGAGTGCCAGCTATCGGACTCACATGTTCAGACCATCTCCAACCGGGTTCGTAGCTCGCCCTCCCGACGGTCATCCCGCCGATACGCACAATCTCCAACTTCCCTTTCTCAAACAGCCGGGTTTCGTCAGGCTGCTCAAACCGCTTCAATATAATTTCCAGCATTCTTTTCCTCCCAATGCGCCTGTGCGGCGACCAATTTGGACGAAGCCAGTCAACGAACCTAGCGATAGCTCAGTTCGCTTTAACCTTCCGCATCTCTCCCCCGCTCGCGTCAAGCTGTTGCCATCTCAACGATACATGGTCGTTATCAAATACAAAGGACAACTGCGAGCATTCAGCATTCTACCAAAGCTGTCGATTTACCCGGCATTCATTCCAACTCGCAGCACGCCTGAAGCTGACAAAATCTTCTTTCAATTTCTTCTGCTTTCCATTATGGTGCTGAAAAGTTCTGACCAAGGACATAGCAAACGCTCGATGATGCTCTTTTCTGCTCAGGCGTCGGTTATGTTCTTTTATATTATTGGCGTTCTTGCACCGGGGCGAATATGGGAGAACAGGGCAAGCCGAAGGTCGTCATCATCGGCGCTGGTCCGGCAGGTCTCACCGCGGCTTATCAACTGTGCAAAGCCGAGGTTTCTTCAATTATCCTGGAGCAGGATGCGGTCGTCGGCGGGCTGGCGAAGACAGTTAATCACAAAGAGTTTCGTTTCGACATCGGCGGCCACAGGTTCTACACTAAAGCCAAAGCCGCCTCCGACATCTGGCGGGAAGTGCTCTCCGAAGACGACTTCCTCCGGCGAAAAAGGCTCTCTCGTATTTACTACAACAAAAGATTCTTCTATTACCCGCTCCGCGCGTCCTCAATGATTTTCAATTTAGGCTTCATGGAGGGCTGCCTGATTCTGCTTAGTTACCTCCGCGCACAATTATTCCCCGAGAAGAACGAGCACAACTTTGAGCAGTGGGTGACGAACCGCTTCGGCAAGCGGCTCTACAGCATCTTCTTCAAGTCATATACGGAGAAAGTCTGGGGCATCCCGTGCAGCGAAATCACGGCTGAGTGGGCCACACAACGAATCAAGGGGCTGTCGCTGGCGGTTGTGTTAAAGGACATCATCAGCAGGCAGACGCAAGACGGCAAAGGCTCGGTCGTTAAAACTCTCATCAACGAATTCGATTATCCGCGGCTCGGCCCCGGCATGATGTGGGAGACGATGGCCGGACTTGTGAGAGCAAGAGGCGGCGTTATTCAGACGGGCACGCACGTCGAGCGCGTCCGCTGGAATGGTGACGTAGTAGAAGCCTTGGAGGTGACAAACGAGGGGAGGAAGGAGACGCTGCGCGGCACGCATTTCATTAGCAGTATGCCGATGCGCGAACTGGTGCGCAAGCTCGCGCCCGCGCCGCCCCGCGCCGTTTTAGACGCCGCCGATAAACTACAATACCGCGATTTCCTGACCGTCGCGCTGATTATCAACCGGCGCGACCTTTTTCCAGACAACTGGATTTACATACATGACCCTGAGGTGAGAATCGGGCGCGTCCAGAATTTTAAGAATTGGAGCCAGGACATGGTGCCGGACCAGAACAAGACCTGTCTCGGCTTGGAATACTTTT